>CALDOK010000328.1 GCA_937912125.1 uncultured Pseudomonadota bacterium | reverse complement strand
GATCTCGTCTATGCCGTGCTCGATGGCGGCGGCGGGATCACGCTCGACGTGCCCGTTGACCGTGGCGGCCCCTTCACGGACGAGGCGCTCCGCGCTCCGGCGACTGGCCAGGCCGGAGCGAGCGATGTAGCGAGCGAGACGATCGTGCTTTTCCAAGCTGGTCATGGTCCGGTCCTCGGTGGCGGGAACGCGGCACCGCAGGTATCCCTGTTGCGACGGGGACGCCATGGAACACCCTGGCGGCGGCCTACTCCTCGCCGTCGAGGGGGGGCGGCTCGGTGAGGTGGAGCTCGTCTTCGTCCAGCACGCCCGAGTCGAGGCTCGCGTCAGGGTCGTCTTCTTTGAGCTCTCGCAGATCCCGCAGGGTGGGCAGGTCGCCGAGGTCCCTTAGTCCGAAGACCTCGAGGAACCTGGGGGTGGTGCCGTAGAGGATCGGACGGCCGGGGGAGTTCTGGTGACCCAGGGTGCGCACCATGCCTCGCTCGACGAGCATGCGCAGGATGGTGCCAGGGTCCACGCCCCGCAACTGTTCGACCCCTGCCCGGGTGACCGGCTGCTCATAGGCGACGATGGAGAGGGTCTCGAGGGCTGCCCGGGAGAGGCGCAGGGGCTTGACCGCCCGAGCCTTGGCGCACCAGCGGGCAAAGCGAGGGTTGGTGCGCAGCTGCCAGCCGCCGGCGATCTCCACCAGCCGAAGCCCCTGGCCGGCTCGCGCGTAGCGGGTCTGGACCAAGGACAGGGCCGCTCGAAGGTCGTCCTCTGCGGGGCCGTCGAGCAAGTCTCGCAGGCGCGCGAGAGGGACGGGGTCTCCGGCCGTGAAGAGTACGGCCTCGGCCGCCGCCGCGAGGACTGCGGGCTCGGGCGGGCGCACGAGATCTTCGTCGCTCTCGAGCAGGGACAGGCCGCCGTGAGCAACGCGAGGGGCGTCCTGACTTGCCGGCGGGGCGTTGTGGAAGCCGGGGAGGGGAATGACGTTGTCGCCCAGTTGTGGGCGGTCGTCGTCCCTTGGGCTCACATGGCCTCCGGGATGTGCTCGAGATCGGCTTCGTGGGAGCGCATCAGGCCACGCAGCAACACCGGCGCGAGGTGCTCCCGCTGGTGGACCTCGACCGCCTGCACTCTGCAGAGCTCGAGCACTGCCAGGAAGGTCAGGATGCGCGCCGCGCGGGAGGGGAGCCCGGCCAGCAGGCCGTCGAGAGGATGCTCCGAGCCGTCGTCGAGGGTGTGCAGCACATGCTGCAAGGTGTCGCGCCAGCGCAGGGGCTCGCGCTCGATCTCGTGCACGGGCTCGGGGCGCGCCGCGAAGCGCTTGGCCTGGTGGTAGAGCTCGCACAGCTCGATGGCGTCGATCCCAGGCTCGATGGGGCGCTCGCCGGACTCTATTCGCTGGGGTGGACGCGTGAACACGTCACGGTCCAGCTGCAGGCCGCGCTGGAGCTCGTCGGCGGCCTGGCGATAGCGCTGGTAGCGAATGATGCGCCGGATGAGCGCCTCGCGAGGGTCGTCCTCGTCGTCGGGTTCGTCCAGCGGCGAGGCGCCAGGGAGCAGCTCACGGCTCTTGAGCTCACACAGGGTGGCCGCCATGACCAGGAACTCACCCGCGATGTCGAGGTCGACGACCTGGAGCTGGGTGAGGGTGGCGAGGTACTCCCGCGTGATGTGAACCAGCGGCAGCTTGCACAGGTCGATGCCATCCCGATGCACCAGGTGCAGCAGGAGGTCGAGGGGCCCGTCATACATCTCGGTCTGAACGACCGGGCCCGTGAAGGTGGCGATCGACATGGACTGGCGGGGGGGGGCAGGGTGAGGAGAAGGTGCCGCGAACGAGCAACCTGTGAAGTTGACGACAGAATACCGCGAGACTCGCCCACGAGCAAGGCGTGGGCGTGGCCAGAGAAGCCGATGGTGACGATGCTGTGGTAGGTGGCGCCGCTACGTGATCGTGATACATGCGTCCTGGGAAGAGTCGCCATCAATCGTGTGAGGAACGGCGGCTCAACAGGGGGCGAGAACGGCAAGCCAGGAGCTCCCCGACATGTCAAGCCCAGCTGAACAGGAATACTGGCCAGAGCTGCTGGAGCGGCTCGCAGAGTGCTCGGTCGCCGAGCTGGCCGCCGAGTACTCCCTAGAACCTGTCGCGTTGGACGCTGCCTTGGCGGCGACCTCCGGCGATCGACCGGTCCAACAGGAGGCCTGGTGGCCCGAGGTGCTGCGCGGGCACGAGCATGGCTCGCTGCGTCAGCTCGCCAGGCGCTTCGGCACCAACCCCAGGCGCCTGCGCCGTGGCTTGGCCCGCTGTGCCGTCCGGGTGGGCGGCACCACGCTCACGGATCAGGGCAACGCCGACCTGGCTGCCTTCCGGGAACGCCTTGGGCAAGAGCCGGATCGCACCCTCGCGGCCGAAGCCGGGGTCACCCTCGAGGCCATCAAGGGTGAGCGTCGCAGGCTGGGTGTCGAGCCCTACCGCATGAAGCCCGACGTCGAAGAGTGGGGCGGAAAGCCAGTCCAAAAGCGCGAAAAGCCTCGCCCGCGGCGTCGCTGGCAGGACGCGCCTGAGCCGGTCATCATTCGGCGTGCCGGGAGCAGTCGCGATGCCGCCGTTGCGCCAGATGCAACCGAACAAGCAGATGTCTCCGCGGTTCCGGTGGTCGCGCGCAGGAGCCACGGCTTGCCCCCCAGCTTCCGCAGCGCGGGCCTGGGCAGCGGTCGAGAGTCTCAGCCAGGCGGCCCAAGCGGTGCACCGTCGGGGCTGCGAGGCCTGGAGGGGCATGCCCCCGTGGGCTCCGACCCCATCGACAGCAACAGCGATGGAGAGGTTGGGGCCGATCAACGTCGCAGACGGCGGTTCGTACGCCCCACCAGCGAGGACGAGGCTCAGGGCGGCGCGGACACCGTCGAGGTGTTCGGCAAGCTCCCTCGGCTGGGCGCTCGCCCACCTGTGCGCCTCATTGAGCCCGATCAGGCCCAGGATCTGCGGATCGAGCCGCCCGGCGCACCTCCCAAGGCCCGCGCTCGCAGCATTCCTCGCGTGGCGCGCGAAGAAGCGCCCCCAGAGCTGCCCGCCGCTGCTCCCAGCTCCGAGCCCGAGGCTCCGCCGGCCGTCAAGCCTGCCCGCGCGGCTATGGCAAAGCGAGCTGTCAAGGCCGCCCCCGCGCCCAAGCCCGCTGCGGCCCCCGCGCCCAAGCCCGCTGCGGCCCCCGCACCGGTGCCGACGCCGCCGGTCCCGGCCCCCGTACCGGTCCCGGTCCCGGCCCCCGTCCCAGCGCGAGCGCCCGAGCGGGGTTCGTTTGCTTGGCAGGTCCAGGTGCCTGGCAAGGAACAGCCGATGCTGGTGCTGGCCGACGACATGGACTCTGCGCTCGCGCTGGCCTCCGAACACCTCGGCGGTCAGGCCCTCGACGGCGCCAAGGCCTGGCGCTTGGCCGAAGTCTTGCGCGAGGACCGCGAGGGGTAGTCGCTGCCAGCGCTTGCTCGTGGTGGCACGGACCTGAGGTCTCCTTGGCTCAGGTCGAGGCTTGACCCTTGGCTCAGGTCGAGGCTTGACCCGCGTAGGGACCACCCGGCTCTTCGACGAAGCGCTCACCGTCCAGGGCCCAGCGCTCGATGGCGGTGAGGCGGCGATCCTGGATGGTGTAGATGTTGAAGTGCGCCGTGTCGTTGCGGGACGGTGCGCAGGTTCTCCCTCCGGCGCCAGGGTCGTAGATGGGGATCGGCCCACGGGGGGTCTCGAGCTGGCTCCTGAAGCCGTGGTGTTCGTGGCCATGGAGGATGAGGTCCACCCCGGGCTTTGCGCGCAGCACCGCCTCCAGCTCCCGGGCGTTGACCAGATGGCGGGTCGAGGAGCCGTAGGGTGCGCCGTGCCGATCTCGCAGTGGGTAGTGGAGCAGCAGGATGGTGAAGCTGTCGTCCAGCTCTCCGCTGGCCAGCAGCCGTTCCATGCCTTCGAGCTGGGCAGCGGGTAGCTCTCCGCTGGCCAGGATGGGGTGGGGACGGGCGCAGTCCAGCCCCACCAGGCTCAGCTCGCCTTGGCGGTGCAGCGCAGGGTAGGAGCCTCCGCCTGACCAGGCGCCGAAGGTCTTCTCGAAGCGACGCTCTCGGGCCGCCCCCCCGGTGTACACGTCGTGGTTGCCGGGTACCATATAGACCGGAAAACGATCCAGGATAGGGCCGAGGAGCGTTCGAATGTCCTCGAACTCCGCCGGGCTGGCCATGCCGGTGAGGTCGCCGGTGCAGACGCAGACATCGGGAGCCTGCTCCAGCACAGCCTGCACCAGCAGCTCGATGCTGCGCTCGGAGAAGTGATCGACGCGACGGGCCAGGTACAGGTTGGCGGTGCCGAGCAAGCGCTTGCTGAGCAACGAAGAGACCCGAGGAAACCGGAACAGGTGTAAATCCGTGAAGTGAAGGACGCGCACGTGAGAGCTCCGCTGGCTTGGCCGGCAAAGATACAGCCTGCTCACGGTGGCGGCCACCGCTCGGGTCGAGCAGGGCTCCCCCTGTCGGGCTTTCCGTGAGGATGCTACGTTCCCAGCGCGCGCGGCCATGATCGCTCTGCGCACGAACCCTCGTCCCTGGAGCTCCCATGGAGGACCCTCGCCGTATCCTCGAGCAGGCCGCCGAGCGCCGTGTGGCGTGCGAGATCCTGCCCCGAAGCGGCGGCTGGAGCCGTGGCCAGGTGGTTCGGGTCGAGCCCGGTGGCGTCGTGGTCCATGCGCCAGCCCTGCGCCTGTCCGGCGGCGAAGACGTGCGCTGCTGGTTCAGCCTCGAGGGCACCCCGCGCAGCTTCGAGGCCAGCGTCATCCGCACCGGCGTGGCGGTCCCAGACAGGTCGCAGTTTGGCGTGCTGCTCGGCTTCATCGACGGCTGGGCCATCGGCGGGCAGCCGTCGGCGAGCGATCACGGCCTCGATCTCCGGATTCTGCCTCCAAACGGTCCTGGCATCTCTCTGATCCACGGCCCTGGCAGGCTCGTCGAGCTGAGCGTGGATGGGCTCTCCTTCACGCTGCCATCGGACCACATCCTGGTCTTCGTCGAGGGTGCGGGCACCCGCCTGAGCTTCGGCACCCCCGGGGAGCCCGTTCAGGACGTGGAGGCCAGGGTGCGCTCAGTGCTCGCGGGTGAGACCCACATGCTCTACCACGTCGAAGTCACGGGGCTCGAAGACCCCGAGGCCTACCGTCGGGTGGTCGATGCTCTCCAGCGCGCTACCGAAGGTGAGGCCGGATAGCCCGACGCGCTGCAGCTACTAGAAGCGCCCCAGCTGATCGAAGCTGTCCCGGCCCAGCAGGCGGTGGACGCCCGGGGCGATGAGGACCACTTCGCGGAAGCGCGCGCCGACGCCCCCGCCGCTGAGCTGGGGGCCGATGGCCCACATGCCATCCATGCGACGGGGATTGAGGAAGTGGATCTGGTAGCGGCGCAGCCAGGTGGCCATGTGGGCGCTCCGTGGGTAGCCCGTGGCCAGGCGCCCCGTGGGGGGGAGCAGGGCATGACCGATGCTGCGAGTATTGGCCAGGCCGAGCTGGTGGTTGGCCGCCCAGGTGCGCGCGTAGATGAAGAGCTCACCCACGCACTTGAGCCCCGACGCGTAGCCGCAGGTGGCCAGGGTGCAGGCTCGGGCCAGGCCGACGAGCGGATCTTCGGAGACACCGAAGCTGACGGTCGCGCAGATGTCTCCCGCCGTCCGCCCGTCGGAGGGCCCGATCGCCACCATCACGGTGTCGCCTACGTGCAGGCGGGCCCGGGTGCTGGGCGGGCGCCAGATCCCTGCTCGGGCGGTGCTGGCGCCGAACTGCACCTCGGGTGGGTAGAACCAGCCATCAAAGCCGTGTTCTCGGCGCAACTCGGCGGCCTTTTGGGCGACGTCCCGCTCGGTCATGCCCGCCTCGAGCTGGGCGATCAAGGCGGTGACCAGCGCGATGGTGCGCCGCTGGGCATCGTCGAAGCGGGCGATGATCTGCTCGTCCATGGCGGGCTACTAACACCGGGAGGTGCGATGGGGTAAGGGGCGGCCGACCGGAGGTCAGACAGATCATGCCATGGTTGAAGCCAGAGGAACTGCTCCAGGTGGAGAAGCCTTCACGCTACCTGGGACGGGAGTGGAACGCCGTACACAAGGATCCCAGCGCCGTGGACCTGAGCCTGGCCCTGGTGTTCCCAGACCTGTACGATCTGGCCCTGGGCAACCTGGGCCTGCAGATCCTCTACCACGTCCTCAACGAGCTCCCCTGGGCTTGGGCGGAGCGGGTCTACGCCCCTGCGCCGGACCTCGAGGCGGCGCTCCGGCGCTCTGGTCGCCCCCTCGCCAGCCTGGACAGCGGGCGGCCCCTGGCTGACTTTGACGGCGTGGGCTTCACGCTGCAGTCGGAGCTGACCTATACCAACGTGCTCAACATGTTGGACCTGGGCGGCGTTCCGCTGCGTGCGGAGAGGCGAGGGGAGGGGGACCCCCTGGTCTTCGCCGGCGGCCCGAACACGGTCAACCCCGAGCCCCTCGCGCCCTTCATGGACTTCTTCGTGGTGGGGGACGGCGAAGAAGTGGTCCTCGAGATCGCCGCGCTGTTGCGCAGCATGCGGGGCTCGTCACGACTGGCTCGCCTCGAGGCCCTGGCGGCCGTCCAAGGCGTCTATGTTCCAGCCCTGGCGCCCGTCTCCGCCAGCACCGACGGCGTGTTGCTGGTGCAGCCCGGCGCCACGCGGGTCCACCGGCGTGTGCTGACGGATCTGGAGCATGCGGCCTACCCCTTGGCCCCGATCCTGCCTTTCACCGGCTTGATCCACGACCGCGTCGCCATCGAGGTGCTGCGCGGATGCACCCGCGGTTGCCGCTTCTGCCAGGCCGGCGCCACCACCCGGCCGGTTCGTGAGCGCAGCCCGGAGAAGATCGTGGAGCTGATGGTGGCTGGCCTCACTTCCACCGGGCACGAGGAAGCATCGCTCCTCTCCCTGTCCACCTGCGACCACTCGCGGGCGCTCGAGATGGTCACCCGGGTCAGCGAGGCCGCGCTCCCTTGGCGCGCCTCCGTGTCCTTGCCCTCCATTCGCCTCGACGGGTTCTCCATCGAGCTGGCCAACAAGATCAGCGACGTGCGGCGGTCGGGCCTGACCTTCGCGCCCGAGGCGGCCACGCCTCGGCTGCGCTCCGTGATCAACAAGCCCCTGGATGACGGCCAGCTCCTCGAGCTCGCCGAGCAAGCGTGCAGCGCAGGCTGGGACCACCTCAAGCTCTACTTCATGATCGGTCTGCCGACCGAGACCGACGAGGACATCGAGGCCATCGCGGACCTCAGCGCGCGCGTGCTCAGGCACGCCCGCAGCGCCAACCGCCGGGCAAGGATCAATCTAGGGGTGAGCACCTTCGTCCCCAAGGCCTGGACCCCCTTCCAGTGGGCGGAGCAGATCGACCGGGAGGAGACTCGGCGCCGTCAGGCTCTGCTTCGCGACGCACTGGGCCGCAACCGGGCCATCCGCTTCGGGCGGCACGATGCGGACGAGAGCTGGATCGAGGGACTGCTGGCCCGCGGCGATCGCCGCGTCGCGGACCTCATCGAGCGAGCCTGGAGCCTGGGATGTCGCTTCGACGCGTGGAGTGAGCACCGGCGCACCGCATTGTGGGAGCGCGCCCTCGAAGAGGTCGGCTACGACCCGCGCTGGTCCAGCCGACAGCGTGACCCCCAAGAGCGGCTTCCCTGGGACCACATCGATCCTGGGCTCGACCCTGCCTGGCTGCTTGCCGAGTGGCAGCACGCCAGTGAAGGCGCCACGCTCGCGGATTGCAGAGACGGCGGCTGCCATGCCTGCGGCGTTCGGGACGCCTCGCCCGCGGCCTGCGCCACCATGCTGCGGGATGCACGCGCGGCCAGAGCCCCCAGCCCGCTGTTGCCCGAGCCCGTGTCCGCCCCAGCGCCCGCTGACCCCAGCGCGCCCGCCCCCGTGCCCGCCATGCGCCTCATGCTGCGCACGGCGAGGGTAGGGGAGTGCGCCGTTCTGTCCCACCACGAGGTCATGAGCGCTTGGATCCGCGCGCTCCGGCGTGCGCGGGTGCCCCTGGCCTTTACCCAGGGATTCCACGCCCACCCCCGCGTGGCCTTCGACGCCGCCTTGCCCGTGGGGGAGGCGACCATTGACAGCTATGTCGATCTGGTGATGGCCGAGCGTGTTCCCCTCCAGGACCTCTGCGAGAGCATCGTGGCGCAGCTCCCGCTGGGGTTCCAGCTGCTGGGGCACGCCGAAGCCGACCTTCGTTTCCCGTCCCTGATGTCCCTGGCCGAGGGCGTGCTGTACGCCATCCGCCTCCCCGTGGCCCCCGACGAGCTCGAGGGTCGCATCGAGGCGCTGCTTGCCCGCGAGGATCTGGTGGTCGAGCGTCACGGCAAGAAGGGGCCGCGCACCCACGAGGTGCGGGCGTCCATTCGAGCGCTCAGGTGCTTCCCCGAGTCCCTGGACGAGCAGGGGCGGAGCCTGGCTGGCGTGTTGATCGGTCAGCCGCCCCAGGGCTCGAGGATCCGACCTGCCGAGCTGCTCAGGACGCTGGGGGTCGATCCCTTGCTCTGCAGCACGCTGCGCGTGCGGACCTTGAGGGCGGGGCCGGCTGGGCTGGAGCCCCTTGGACCGAGCATGGGCATCCGCCTCGATCCGGGCCCCCAAGATACCGATCCGGGCGCTGCGCTCGTCCTGGAGGTTCTCTCCCGGGGCCTTGTGACTGCGATGGCGCAGGATTGAGCTTCGCGTCGTTCGCTCAGCGGCCCGAAGCGGATAAGGGATTCGCCCGGGTATGCGGGATTGCCCTGTGTGGCCTGTCTCCGTATACTTGCATGCTTACGTGAGGTCTCAGCGGCGCGCCCATGAAGATCTGCAGCCTGTGCAAGTCGAAGTACGACGATCGTGTGGATTTCTGCTTCCGCGACGGTACGCCGTTGGTACCAATGGAAGACGAAGCCCCCGCGGCGGACGCTCCAGCTGACGATCTCTATTCGTCAGCCACGCGGCCCTTCATCGTCCAACCCGAGGGCGGCGCCAAGCCGGTCGATCTCCTGGACGTCCCCGAGGCGCCAGACCGCTTCGCCTCCGGTGACGGCTTGGACGTGCCCGAGCCGCGCTTCGGTTTTGACCCGGCGGCGGCGGACGTTCCAGAGCCGAGCTTGGCCATCGACGCTCCCGAAGCGTCGCTCGACGCGCCTGAGCCCGCCTCCAGCGCGGCGTTCGATGCGCCCGACGTGCCCGCGGCCTCCTTCCTGGATGCGCCCGAGCCGCCGATGCAGCTCGATGCGCCCGAGCCTGCCTCGCTCTCTGCGGCGGAGCAGCTCGAGCCGCCGCGCCCGGTCCAGCTTGACGCGGCGCACGATCGGGGCCTGTCCCACTCCGAGACCATGGTTCCCGACGAGCCAGTGGCTCCATCGGAGTCCGAAGATCCCGAGCTCCCCGGTCCGGATGTGTCTGACAGCTTCGGCATGGCGGAAGAGTTCGACGACTCCTTCGCCCCCCTTGGCGACGACGCTGATGCGGACCAGGACGATCACGGAGACCTCGAGGAAGAGGAAGACGACGACGATCTCGCCGCGGCCGCCGTGTTCGGCTCCGACAGCGCCTATGTGCCTCCCCCCGACGTCCAGCCTGGCTCCAGCAACCGCAACCTCTTCATCGTCTTTGGTGTGGTCGGCGCCATCGCCGTGCTCGTGATTCTCTGGATCCTGTTCGGCATGGACCGGGGCTCCGGTGAAATCGAGACTCCGCCTCGGCCCAATCCGGTCACCCAGGCGGCACCTCCCCCAGCGCCCAGGCCTGTTCCCCCTGCCCAGCCGCTCCCGCCCCCCGTGGAGCAGCCTGAAGACCAACCCGAAGGCGACCAGGCGGTGGCCGACATCCTCGAGATGCCCACCGATCTGCCCGAGGACGCTCCCCCGGCTCAGCCGGAGCCTCCGGCCCAGACGCCGCCCGCTCAGACCCCTCCACGCACCAGCCCGCCGGCCCAGACGCCGCCCGCACAGGGCGGGGGTGATCAAGCCTCGCCCTGGGGCTCCGCCGATGGCGGCAGCTCCACCACCACCGCCACCGATGGCGGAGGGCGCGACATCTGGGGCTCGGGCGGCCAAGCTCCCGTCGCCGCCACCAAGGGCAGCCTGACCATCCGGTCCAACCCCATGGGTGCCATGGTCTATGTCGGCAACGAGATGGTTGGCCGCACCCCCATGGTGGGCAAGGAATTCGCCGAAGGCAGCCACATGGTGCGCGTCGAGCTCGACGGGTACAGCAGCGTCTCCAAGGTCGCCAACATCAAGGCTGGAGCGGCCAGCGACCTGGGCACCGTCCAGCTCGAGTCCCAGGCCCCCGTGTCGGGCTACGTCACGCTCTGGGCCGACGATCTCATCGGTGCAAAGGTCTATATCGACAACCAGTACGTGGGTGAGCTGCCGGTCAAGGTGGAGCTGAACGAGGGCAAGCACGCTTTCTTCGTGCAGCCCGCAGAAGGTGAAGCCTTCACCATCAACCGGGACGTCAAGTTCGATGTCCAGGGTATCGGCATCTCCATCGACCTAGGTCGTAACTGAGCACGGTCACTCCTCGCTCGAACCTCTGGACGAAACGTTGGAGGGGAGCTAGGGGGCGGTGTCCAGGAACACCCTGCAATCAGGGGTGTTGAGAGCTTGGAGGCAAGGTGGCTGACGAACATCCCGGCGCGCCCATCACCCCAGCGGATCAGGAAGCGGATCTGTTCTTCAAGGTTCAGATGCAGCTGGCCCATTGGGTCTATGGCTACTGGAAGCAAGGCCTCGCCGCTATCGGCACCGTGCTCCTGCTCACCCTCATCGTCGGCCAGACCTCTACCTGCCTGCGCGATCAGCAGCGGGATGGATCAGCGGCCATGGCTGGCGTGGAGCGCACGCTCCCCGAGCCCTCGCCTCTTGCCCAGTACGGTCTGGCGCCCCTCGACGACCTGACGGATCCCGAGCACGTCGCCGCGCTCGAGCTGGCGGCTCAGGCCTACGAAGACGTGGCGATGGGCTCCAACCGGCTGGCGGCAGCCGAGGCTTGGCTGCGCGCAGCCAACACCTGGTCCCGAGCTGCCAACGAAGAGCGCTCTGCCATCGCCTACGGCAAGGCCTTCGACGCCGATCCGGGCGGCATCTACACCTACGCCGCAGGTAACCGCCTGGCCGTCATCCACCGCCAGGCCGGCCGCACGCAAGAGGCCGAGACAGTGTACCGCGACATGGCCAGCGACCTCGACGGCTACTTGGCCGAGCAGGCCCTGCTCGATCTCATGAGCCTGAAGCTCGACGCTGGCGAAGCCGACTCCATCCAGCGTCTCGCCGCCGAGTTCCGGGCGCGCTTCGACAAAAGCCCGCGGCTCGAGCAGGTTCAGCTCCTCGAAGCCCAGGCAGTCAGCACGGGGTCCTGATGGCTCCCTGGCTCTCCTGTCTGCTGCTCATCGGCGCCAGTGCGCCCTTGCTCACCGACCGGGGCCCGGTCCCAGTGCTCGGGGTCGACTACAGCGGGAGCCTCGATCGCCCACCCGTCACCCAGTGGATTCGCAGGCTCCCTGGCACGCCCGCCAGCGCAGCCACCAACTCCGAGCTGGCTCGTCCACTGATCCATGGCGACGTCATGTACGTGGGTACCGCGGGCGCCGATGCGCTCTATGTGCTGCGCCGTGACGACGGCAGCGTGTCGTCGTCCTTTGACGCCGGCGCGCCGGTCATGTCCCAGCCTGTGCTGGTCGATGGCGGCCTGGTCTTCGCGGACGGCGCCGGCTACACCTGGTGCTACGATCTCGAGGGTAGGCAGCGCTGGCGGCACTACGCGGGCGCTCCCGTGCTCTCCAGTCCCATGATTCAGGGCGACACCGTGTATGTCAGCGCCCTGGACGGCAGCCTGCATGCCTTGGACCTCGCCAGTGGCGAGAGCCGCTGGCTCTACAAACACCCCGGTGATCGCAGCCGCGAGTCCGAGCTCGAGCTCTACGGGGCGCCAGCGCCGGTGGCGGCTGGGGATCTGGTCTTGGTCGGCTTCCACGACGGCAGCCTCGTGGCGCTGTCCCATGACAGCGGTGAGATCGCCTGGAAGGTGGGGGTAGGGGAGGGCCGCTACCCCGATCTGATCGGTGAGCCCCTGGCCACCGCCAGCGATGTCTTCGCTGGTGGCTTCTCCGCTCCGTTCCAGGCCATCGACATCGCCACCCAGAATGTGCGCTGGTCCCTCGACTTCGGCATCGCCTCGCCACCCATCTTGCACGAGCGCACCCTGTTTGTCCCCGGCTCCGATGGCAAGCTGCGGGCCATCGATTCCCTCAATGGCGGCATCGTATGGGAGTGGGACAGCGAGACCTCCGGGGCCCTCACCCAGCCCCAGTTCACCGACGCGGGCCTGCTGGTGGCCTCTTCCGATGGCGGCATCTGGCTGGTGGATAGCGCCACTGGCGTGGCCAGTTGGACCTACGACGACGGCACCATGATCAACGGCGTCTCGGTCGCTCCCGCGGTGGACGGCCGGCAGGTCGTGATGGTGACCAACGCTGGAAACATCCTTTCATTGCTCGTTCCGGCGACTGCTCAGGTAATGGATGAGGTGTTGGAGCCGCCCTGGACAGCGCCCTTCGGCGCTGCGCCCGCTCCTGGAGCCGACTGATTCGTCGCCACTGAATCCGGCTTGGGGCCTAGCCGTCTTCGCCGTCGCAGTCCTGGTCGATATCGTCGCCCAGGGGGTCGGGCGCGCCAGGGTGGATTCGCTCCTGCTCGTCGTCGCAGTCGTCGCCATCCGGTCGCGTGTGGATGTCGTGACCGTCGCCGTCCTGGTCGTAGTCGCTGCCGCCGTCGCAGTCCTGGTCGACTCCGTCGTACCAGGTCTCGAGCACGCCAGGGTTGACCTGTGCGTTGAAGTCGTTGCAGTCGTCGCCCCGTGGAGCGAGCAGGTGGAGGTAGCCATCGGAGTCTGCGTCGGGGTTTGTGCTCGCCGAGACGGTGATCTCGAAGGCCGGGCCACCGGCGTTGTGGCTGATGAGCAGGGTGGTTTCTTGGGGATCGATGACGCTAGGGGCGTAGGTGACCGTGAAGCCCGTCGAGCCTGAGGCAGCCACGTTGGAAGTGGCGGGCGAGACGGCGAAGTCCGAGTGCGACAGGGAGAGCTCGACCGTCAGAGCGCGCTCGCCCTCGTTCAGCAGCTCGAAGTCGACCTGGTCTTCGCGCTCGAAGGGGACCTCGGGGATGACGAGCCCGTCACAGTCGCCGCTGTCCTCGCACGGCAGCAGGAGCAAGAGCTCGGCGCGTCGCACGGAGTAGACCTCGCCGATTGGGCTGCAGGCCAGGAGCGAGAGGGGGGCGAGGAGGGAGGCTTTCATGGCGACAGTATAGTGCGGCGGCGGGAGTCACGGCAGGGGGGTACAGGACTAGATGATCCGATAAGGGATATTATGGTAAATCATAGACCATGATAATCTCCGCGCTGCGCTATCAGGGTTCGGGCATCCACTTTTCAGGACAAGCCCTGATTGGCGAGCCTGTTGACCACCTCTACACTTCGTGGTGGAGCTGAGGCCTGGATGCCGCCGGCTCCACCGTACTCCTTCACCCCTCTACGCCAGCCTCGGCCCGACACGCGCTTCACATCCATCCCGTCTTCGACGGTCGAGGCTGGCCGGAGGGCCCACAGAGAGACGAGCTTGGAGGGCTTGCCCATGGTCACTCGCCCCTGGGGTGATGCTGCTCGTGCATGCGCCGTAGACGCTCCCGGGCCACGTGGGTGTAGATCTCCGTAGTGGAGATGTCCGCATGGCCAAGCAGCGCCTGCACCACCCGCAGATCGGCGCCGTGCTCGAGCAGGTGCGTGGCGAAGCTGTGGCGCAGCTTGTGGGGCGAGACATCACCGGTGACGCCGGCGCTGAGTGCATGGTGGCGCACACGATGCCAGAAGGTCTGCCGGGTCATACCCCTGGCGCGCTGGCTGACGAAGACGGTGTTCGCCCGACCGCTGGGATCGAGCTCCGGTCTGCCGCTTGCCAGCCAGCGCTGCAGCAGACCAATGGCTCGATCGCCTACGGGCACCATCCGCTCCTTGTTGCCCTTGCCGCGGACGCGGATGAAGCCGGCCCGCAGCGCGAGCCCTGACAGAGGCAAGGTCACCAGCTCGCTGACCCGCAGGCCAGCGCTGTACATCAGCTGGAGCATGGCCGCATCCCGCAGCCCCAGGGGCGTGCTGACATCAGGGGCTGCGAGCAGGCGCTCGACCTCTTCCTGGTTGAGCACGGTGGGCAGCGTGCGGCGCGGCAGCGGAGCCTCGACCTGGGCAGCGGGGTCCACCGCGAGGAGGCCTTCCTGGTGCAGGAAGCGGAAGAGTTGGCGAACAGAGACACGGTGCCGGGCGAGACTGCGCCTGGAGAGCCCATCATCGAGGAGTGTGCCCAGGTAGAGGGCGATGTGTTCCCGCGTGACATGTGCAGGATCTGTGACATTCTGGGCCAGGTCGAGCCAGCGGCAGAAGCGCTCCAGGTCCCGATGGTAGGCCTCGAGGGTGTTGACGCTCAGCCCGCGCTCCACACGAGCTTGGCCCAGGAAGCCCTCGACAGCGAGATCGAGATCGACGGGGAGGGGTCTGTCCCCTCCCCCTCCCCTGCCCTCATCCGCGGCTGCGCGGCTCACTCGCTCTCCGTGGCGGCCAGGTAGCTCCGGACGCCCTGGACGATGGAGTCGGCGGTGGCGCGCTGAAAAGCTGGCGTACGCAGCCTCATTTCGTCGTCTGGATGGGTGAGGAAGGACGCCTCGAAGAGGATGGAGGGCATGCGCGTGGAGACGAGCACCGTGAACATGGCGGACTTGACGCCCAGATCCCGGGTCTGGCCAGGGCCCATGAGCTGGGACAGGTTCTGCACCACGGCGCCCTGGATCTCGTTGGCCAGTTTCCGGGACATGGCGCTGGTGCCCGAGACCACCAGCTCGCTGAGCACGCGGCTGGCGGCGTCGTCGGCCTGGACCCCTGTGTGGACCGAGGCGTTCTCACGGAGCGCGACCGCGGCGGCGTTCGCGTCGCTGGCGACGTCCAGGTAGTAGGTCTCGATCCCCCAGACCGTAGGGGCTGGGGCGGCGTTGGCGTGGATGGAGATGAAGATGTCGGCGTCCCGGGAGTTGGCGAAGGCCGCCCGCTCGTGCAGGGACAGGAAGGTGTTGTCCTCCCGCGTGAGCAGCACCTCGGCTCCCAGCTCCCGCTCGAGCCCGGTGGCCACCCTGCGTGCCAAGGCCAAGACCACGTCCGCCTCGTGGGTGCCGGTGCAGCCCACCGCGCCCGAGTCCCAGCCGCCGTGGCCGGGGTCCACCACGATGCGAGGGCGCGCGTGGGGTTCGTGGGCCTTGGACGGCGCCATGGAGAGCCCCGCGAGCCAGTTGGCCAGGGCTGGCGCCTCGGGCAAGCTGGCGTCTGGCGGCGTGTCTGGCAGCCGGAGGTCCAGCAGGTAGGCTCGGTCGCCCACGGCGGTGATGGAGAGGTTCCTTGCGCGCTCGAGCTCCACGACCACCTGGGCTCGCGGGCCCATGGACGAGAACACCAGCTGCTTGATCCCGTGCTGCCCCACGGGCATCTCGGCCCCGCCTGGGCGCTGCAGGTAGGGCGTGATCAGCCTGGACGCCAGGGCGGTGTCGTCCAACATCACCGTGGCCCTGGCTGGCGCGCTGCCCACTGCGGGCGAGCTGTGGGAGCTCACATCCGAGGCGGGCTCGTCCAAGACCAGCAGCAGCCTGCTGTGCTCCGCCCCCAGAAAGAGCAGCACCTGCTCGAGCTGGGCAGCCTGGGCCCGAGGCGCCAGCGCGAGCCATGCCACCAGCACGACCAGGCCGCTCCGAAGAGCCAGGGGGATGCAGGACTGCCGACTCATGGGTGGGTTCGTGTGAAGAGGAACCCTAGCCTAATGTCTTGAGGCGGTAGATGGCGTCCATGGCGTCCCGGGGCGTGAGGCGATCCGGGTCGATGGCGGCGAGGGCCTGGCGCAGCAGGTCGGGGGCGCTGGGCTCGGGTGTGGGCGGCGGCGAGGTGTCAGGCAGGGCCTCGGCGGCGTCCGCGTCGAGATCGAACAGGGACAGCTGCCGGTCGTCGCGGGGGCGTCGGCGCTCGAGCTCCTTGAGCACCTCCCTGGCGCGGTCCACCACCGGCTGGGGAATCCCGGCCAGGCGGGCGCACTGGATTCCGTAGGAGCGGCTGGTGGCGCCTTCCTGCAGGCGGCGCAGGAAGATGATTCGCTCGCCCATCTCCGAGACCGCGACACGCATGTTGACGGCGCGGGGGTGCTTGCGCGCGAAGCCCACCAGCTCGTGGTAGTGCGTGGCGAACAGCGTGCGGCAGCGGATCTTGTCGTGCAGCGCTTCGGCCACCGACCAGGCGATGGCCAGCCCGTCGTAGGTGCTGGTGCCGCGACCGATCTCGTCCAGCAACACCAGGGAACGCTGGGTGGCGTTGTGCAGGATGTTGGCGGTCTCGGCCATCTCGACCATGAAGGTGGAGCGGCCCCTGGCCAGGTCGTCGCTGGCGCCGACGCGCACGAAGATGCGGTCGCAGATGCCCACTCTGGCCATCCGGGCTGGCACGAAGCAGCCCATCTGAGCCATCAGCGTACACAGCGCCACCTGGCGCATGATGGTGGACTTGCCGGACATGTTGGGCCCCGTGAGGATCACCAGGCGGCGCTGCTCAGGCTCGAGCTCGAGGGTGTTGGGCACGAAGCGCTCGTCGTCGAGCATGGTCTCCACCACGGGGTGGCGGGCGTCGTGCAGCTCGAGGGACTGCCCGGTGTGGACCTCGGGCCGCCGATAGCGGTGCTGAACAGCCACCTCGGCCAGGGTGCCCAGCACGTCGAGCTCGGCGATGGCAGCGGCCAGGGCTTGCAGGCGCGAGAGCTGCTCGGCCACGCGCTGACGCAGCTCGATGAAGAGCTCGTACTCCATGGCCTTGCTGCGGGTGTCAGCGGTCAGGACCTTGTCCTCGAACTCCTTGAGCTCGGCGGTGATGTAGCGCTCGACATTGGTGAGAGTCTGCCAGCGGCGGTAGCGCTCCGGGACCAGGTGGAGCTTTGACTGCCGAACCTCGATGAAGTAGCCCTGCGTCTTGTGATGCCGGATGCGGAGGCTGTTGATCCCCGTGGCTTCACGCTCCCGATCCTCCATGTGGCTGATGGCGCCCTTGCCCTCCTTGGCCAACACGCGCAGCTCGTCCAGCTCGGGGTCCAGACCAGGCCGGATGAGCCCGCCCTCGGTGAGGGCCAAGGGGGGCTCGTCTTCGAGCACAGAAGCCAGCGCTTCGAGCACGTCGGTGCAGCGGTCCTGGGGCAAGACGGCCACCATGACGTCGTTGCGGGAGAGCACCTCGAGTACCCCGGGGAGGGCCTCGAGGGAGCGCCGGAGGGCGGTGAGATCCCGGCCGTGGGCGGTGCCCTGGGCCACCTTGCTGCCGATACGCTCCAGATCTGCGACCTCGCGCAGCGCCTTTCGGAGCAGGTCGCGGGCGGCCATGTCGTCGTGCAGCGCTTGGACGCGGTCCAGCCGAGTGCGGATGGCCACGGGATCCAGGAGGGGGAAGGCCAGCCACTCTCGGAGCAGGCGTCCCCCCATGGGAGTGGCGCTGCGGTCGAGCAGGTGGATCATGGTGCCGCGTCGGCCAGCGCCGTGTAGCGGGCGGAACAGCTCCAGGTTGCGGCGGGTGGTCTCGTCGAGCACCATGTGGCCGCCCTGGTGGACCACGCGCATGCGGTGCACGTGCCCCAGGTCGGAGTGGCTGTTGTCTCGGGCGTAGTGCAGCACCCCGCCGGCGGCGGCGATGGCCGGATCGAGCCCGGCGGCGCCGAACCCTCCGAGGTCCGTGACGCCCAAGACCTGGTGCAGGATTCGCCGGGCCCCCGTTCGGGAGAAGCGGGCGCGGGGGAGCTGGTTGATGAGCGTGTCGCTCAAGTGGGCGAGCACCTCGTCCCGGCCTTCGAGATCGTCGGGCAGCACCGCTTCGCGCACGGGCAGCCGGCCCAGCTCGGCGCAGGTGGCCTCGAGGCCGACGGTCTCGGTGACCCTGAGATCGCCTGTGGAGACGTCCAGGAAAGCCAGGCCGTAGCGCTGGTCCCTGCCGTTGCAGATCCCGAGCACGTAGTTGGGCTCTCGGGCCTCGAGGCCTTCGGGATCCAGCACCACACCCGGGCTGACCACCCGCACGACCTTGCGATCCACCAGGCCCTTGGCTTGGCGCGGATCTTCCACCTGTTCGGCGATGGCCACCTTGAAGCCGGCGTCGACCACCCGGCGGATGTAGGTGTCGGCCGCCTTGACCGGCACCCCACACATGGGCACCGGATCAGGGCCGTTGCGGTTGCGGCTGGTGAGCACAACCTCGAGGATGGGCGCGACCGCTACGGCGTCATCGAAGAACAGCTCGTAGAAGTCCCCCATGCGGAAGAACAGAAACGCGTCCTTGTGCTCCGCCTTGAGCGACAGGTACTGGCGGAACATGGGCGTGTCGAGCGCCTTGCTCACATCTCCTCCGGTGCTGCTTGCTGGGCCTCTCTATCCCCGCAGCAGGCGCACAGCCCAGAACGCGTCTTCACCGGAGCTGGGGGGGGCGCTGCAGAACACGACGTCCTGGCGGAAGTCGTCGTGTTGCTCGAGGAAGCGGCGCGCCACCTGCTCCCCCTCCTCGGGCTCCCCCGAGCAGACGGCATAGACCAGGACCCCAGCCGAGCGGACGCAGCGTGCCGCAGCGGTCAGGATGGCGATCTGGCGCTGGGCGTTCTCGGGGAGCTCATGGGCCGCACGGCGCCAGCGAATCTCCGGATGCCTACGCAGGGTGCCGAGGCCAGAGCAGGGCGCATCCACGAGCACGGCATCGAAGGCCGGTCGTTCACCAGGCAGATCCCCCTGGATCCAGTCGTGTTGCTGGAGCTCGGCCTGCATCCCCAGGCGGTCCAGGCCTTCGGTGAGCTGGTCCAGCCGAGGCTGGGAACGATCCACCGCCACCACTCGTGCGCCCTGGGAGATGAGCCGGAAGGTCTTGCCCCCTGGAGCCGCACAGGCGTCGAGCACGCGCCAGCCGGGCTGGCAGCCCACAAGGTCCGCCACCGCGGCGGCGGCCGCGTCCTGCACCCACCATCGCCCTTCGCTGGCGCCTGGCAAGGAGCTCACCTGACCCACCGGCCCAAGCACGCGCAGAAGCCCGGACACCTCGGCCCCTGCGGCCAGGGCGGGCTCGGGCTCGAGGCCCGCTGCTCGCAGCAGGGCGTCCAGCTCCACGACGGGACCGGACGCCGCCAGGCAGAGCGGAGGTGGCTGGTTGTTGCTCTGGGCCCAGGCCGCAGCCGCAGGGGCCCCGTAGCGCTGCTCCCAGCGCTCCAAGAGCCACTCCGGGTGGTTCAGCAGCAGCCGAGGCGGGATCTCCCCTGCCCTCCTCTGCTGGTTGCGGAGCACCGCGTTGACAAACCCGACCGCACCGCGGGATGCCTCGCTCCGTGTCAGCTCCGCGGCCTGATGAACCACGGCCCTGGCCGGCGCCCTGCCGTGGCGCAGCTCGTAGGTGGCCATGCGCAACACGGCGAGCACGGCGGGCTGCAGGGTCGCGATGGCGCGGGAGGAGCTGGCGCCGATGAGATGATCGGCCTCGGCCCGGTGCTGCAGGGTGCCGCTGAGCAGGTGCCACGCCAGGGCCCGGTCGCGCCCCTCGGGGGGCGCCTCGAGCTCGAGGGCGCGATCCCCGCGCTCCCCCCGGTCCACCCGCAGCAGCGCGCGCAGCGCTGCCCGACGGCCGGGGTTGACGCGGTCCGGTCCAGATGAGCGGAGAGGCTTGCCTTTGCTCACGCGGGCGCTATCGGTCGGCGAGCTCGCGATCGATCACGTCCACGAAGGCCTCCAGGGGCTTGGCGCCCTTGAGCTTGTAGCCGTTGACGAAGAAGCACGGCGTACCGGT
Organism: uncultured Pseudomonadota bacterium; assembly: GCA_937912125.1. Lineage (GTDB taxonomy): Bacteria > Myxococcota_A > UBA796 > UBA796 > JAFGLY01 > CALDOK01. The sequence goes on along the minus strand of CALDOK010000328.1, from coordinate 18,039 downwards.
GACGCCCACCTGCTTGGCTTGAGTGACGTCGGCCTTGATCTGCGCTTCGATGGTGGGGTCGGCGATGTCGCGGCGGAACTGCTCGAGGTTCAGGCCGACCTCGGTGGCGATCTGCTCGTAGATCCCCTCGTTCTTGAGGTCCCTCTGGTGCTCGAAGAGCGCGGTCTTGTACTCCCAGAACTTGCCCTGGCGCTCGGCGGCGATGCTGGCGATGGCGGCGGGCTTGGCCTGGGTGTGCTTGGCCAGGGGGAAGTGCTTGAAGACGAAGCTGACCTGGTCGCCGTACTTCTCCTCGAGCTCGTGCATGGTGGTCTGGGCGCGCTTGCAGAAGGGGCACTGGTACTCGGAGTACTCGACCACGACGATGGGGGAGTCGGCGCTGCCATGCCGGGGTGATCCGCTGAGGTCCAGCCGGGCCCAGCCCGCCTGGTAGCTCACCTGCTCGGTGATCTGCTCGGCGCTCTTGCCTTCGCCGGCCAGGCGTGCTGCGCGGCCGACCAGGCCGCTCACGTTCTCGCAGATGGCGCCCTTGGCCTTGGTGCAGGCGGCCAGAGAGAGCCCCGCTTCGACGCAGGGATCGCAGGGGCCGACGACGCTGTTGAGCACGCCCAGGGCCACGGCCTGCTTGTCGGCGGGGAGCTGCGCCAGGGCGGCCACGTCGAGATCGGCGGCGGTGAGGGTGGAGGTCTTGACCGGGGGCGGCGCAGACTTGCTGCCCTTCTTGGAGCCGGCCTGGGCCTTGGCTACGTCGGCCTTGAGCTGATCGACCTCGCGCTGCTTGGCGGTGAGCTGCGCGGCCGCTTCGGCCTCGGCCTGGCCGTGGCCCACCTGGTAGGCGGCGTAGGATGCCAAGGCGCCCAAGACGATGGCGATGACGATGCCGAGGGCCAACACCATGTTGAGGCTGTTGGATTCGTTGCTCTTGAGATCAGGCACGTAGTGCTCCAGAGGAAAATAAAGGGATGCAGTGAGGGGCCGACCGACCGGGGGCTAGGCCCAGGCGTCGTCGAGGCCGGAGCCGCCGCCCATCTCGGTTCCGCGGCGCCGGCCGCGAAGGACGAGGCCCGCGATCAGGCCGAACAGTCCACCAGCCAGGAAGGTGCCGATGAGCAGCAGGGGCACGGACACGGGATCCGCCAGGTGGGTGTTGTAGACGATCAGGTTGATGGAGAGGTCGGTGGTGCGCTCGTAGTTCTGGATGATGAACAGCGAGATGGCTCCCGCGACCAACGCCACAGCCGTGAGCACAGAGATGAGCTTGGCATGCTTCATGTCGAACCTCCCCGGACGCAGCGAAGCCCCGCCGAAGGAGCGATGCACCCGGCGGGACTTCCTTACTGGGCCGACTCGACTGGGGCAAGTCGGCCCAGGACACGGATGACATCAGGCCTCGGTGGTGACCTCTTCGGTCTCGACCTCAGGGGCCTCGACAGGCTCGTCCACGGCCTCGACGACGGGCTCGGCGACGGCCTCGACGACGGGCTCGCCGGCCTCTTCGGCCACGGGCTCGGCAGCCACTTCGGCGCCTTCACCCTCGACCGAGGTCTCGCTGAGCTGCCGGGACAGGTCGCCCATCACGTCGCCGAGGCGGGTGCTGGACTCGCCCTGGCGAGCGATGAAGTCGGACATGCTGCCGCGGTCGACGTTGCGCTCGGAAGCGCCGCGCTCGGAGAGGCTGATCTTGCGGTCGTGGGGGTCGATGTTGATGATCTCGGCCACGACTTCCTGAGCCAGCTCGTAGTGGTCGGGCCAGTCTTCGCCGGACTGAGCCAGCTCGGAGATGTGCACCAGGCCCTCGACGCCTTCCTCGATCTCGACGAAGACACCGAAGTCCACCTTGTGCACCAGCTTGCCCTGGACCACCTGGCCGAGGAAGAAGCGGGACTGCACGGACAGCCATGGATCCTCGCTGAGCTGCCGGATACCGAGGGAGAAACGCTCGTTCTCCTTGTCGATGTTCAGCACGCGCGCCTCGACGTCGTCACCCTTCTTGAACTTGTCGGTGGGGTGCTTGATGCGCTGGCCCCAGGACAGGTCGCTGATGTGAACCAGGCCGTCGATGCCGTCTTCGATACCCACGAAGATGCCGAAGTCGGTGATGTTGCGGACCTTGCCGTTGACGATGGTGCCGACGGGGTAGTTCTCCTCGACCAGATCCCAGGGGTTGGGCTCGAGCTGGCGCATGCCGAGGCTGATGCGCTTGTTCTCTACATCCACACCCAGCACCTTGGCCTCGACCACGTCGCCGAGGTTGAGGATCTTGGTGGGGTGCTTGACGCGCTTGTTCCAGGTCATCTCGGAGATGTGAACCAGGCCCTCGATGCCGTCTTCGAGCTCGATGAAGGCACCGTAGTCGGGGATGGAGACCACCTTGCCGCGGACGATGGCGCCCACAGGGTACTTGTACTCCACCTCTTCCCACGGATCCGGCCGGATCTGCTTGTAGCCGAGGCTGACGCGCTGGGAGTCGCGGTCGAACTTGAGGACCTTGACCTCGATGGTCTGGCTGATCTCGAACATCTCGCTGGGGTGGTTGATCCGCCCGTAGGACATGTCGGTGATGTGCAGCAGGCCGTCGATACCGCCCAGGTCCACGAAGGCGCCGTAGTCGGTGATGTTCTTGATGACGCCCGGCATGATGGAGCCGACCTGGAGCTTGGCCAGGGTGTCGCTGCGCTTGGCCTCGCGCTCCTGCTCGAGCAGGACGCGGCGGGACAGCACGATGTTGCCGCGCTTCTTGTTGAACTTGATGATCTTGAACTCGTAGGTCTCGCCGATGAGCTTGTCGAGGTTCTTGACCGGCCGCAGGTCGACCTGGGAGCCGGGGAGGAATGCCTTGACACCGATGTCCACCTGGACACCGCCCTTGACCCGGGCCACGATCACACCGGAGACGACTTCATCCGCTTCCACGGCCTTGGAGATCTCCTCCCAGGCCTTCATCAGGTCGGCGCGCTCCTTGGAGAGGTAGAGCTGGCCGTCGCCCTGATCGAGGTTGTCGAGGTAGACATCGACCATGTCGTCCATGGCGATGATGAGCTCGCCTTCGGGGTCGATGAACTCGCGACGGGGGATGATGCCTTCGGCCTTGAAGCCGATGTCTACGGTGATGTACTCGTCACCGATGTCGATCACGCGGCCGGTGACGACGGAGTGCTCTTGGACGTTGCTCTGCTGGAGAGCGTCGTCGAAGAGGCTCATGAAAGCGTCGCGGTCGAGATCGCTGAGGGGGGTGTCGAGAAGGTTGTCGTTAGCTGGAGGAAGGGATGTCATGTATGGGAAACCAGGCCGATCGAGGGCGCGGAATTGCGTCTCGATAAGGGGGGTTGAGTTCGCCGGTCTCGCCGAGCCGAGAGAATTCTCGACAGACGAGTCCGAACATAGAAAGACCAGCCGTCACGGCACAGAGCCGCACGGCCGCGGCGGGATATCCGACGCCCCCCCTCCCGTCAAACCAGTTCCTGGGCGCCCCGTGTGCGAGCCTCCTCCAGGACGGCCTGGAGTACCTGCTCGGGGTTCATCCCCGTGGTGTCCAGGCGCCACGAATCGGGCAGGACGCGCAGGGGCGCGACGGCCCGTCCGGAGTCCTGGGCGTCGCGGGCCGCGACCTCCCGACACAGCTGCTCGAAGGTGGCCTCGATGCCTCGCCGCTGGAGCTCGAGCAGCCGGCGCTGAGCCCGCTCTTCGAGGCTGGCGTCGAGGTAGATCTTCAGCTCGGCGTCGGGCATGACCACCGAGCCGATGTCCCTGCCGTCCATGACCACTCCGCCCGCCTGCCCGAGCCGCTGCTGCAGGTCCAGCAGGGCCTGCCGCACCCCCGGCAGCGTGGCCACCTTGGAGGCACCCTGCCCCACAGACTCGGCCCGGATGGCCGAGGAGACGTCCTGCTCGTCCAGCAGGACTGCGAGCCTCACGCCGTCCCAGTGCAGCCGCACCGGCAGCTCGGCCGCCAAGCGCGACAGGGCCACCTCGTCCTCCAGGTCAATCCCAGCGCGCGCGGCCTGGAAGGCGACCGCTCGGTACAGGGTGCCGGTGTCGACGTAGGTGTAGCCGAGGGCAGCGGCGACGGCGCGGGCCACGGTGCCCTTGCCGGAGGCGGCGGGACCATCGATGGCGATCTGCAGGCCCCGCGGTGGGGCGTTTTCTTGGGTGCTCATGGGCTCATGCTATGGGCCGAGCCCATGGCAAGCAACCGCACCCAGCGCGACGGCTCAGAGCTCTGCGACGGCGCGCACACCGTAGATGGTGGCGTGGCCCTGCACGGCGGTGACCTGGATTCGGCTCGCGGCACCCTGGACCGGCTGCATTCCGACCATGGTGCTGTGGTCGAGCTGATCCTCGAGGGCGTAGTCCGCCCGGGGCAGGCGCAGCTCGACGTCGCCCGAGACCGTGGCCACCACCACCCGCGAGGGCACGTCGGCCCACAGCGCGGAGATGGAGCCATCGACCACCTGGAGCACGGCCTCGCTGGCGGTGAGGCCGTAGGCTTCGATGCTGCCGCTACCGACGATGACGGAGGCGTCACCCACGGCGCCATGAATCCTGGCCAGGCCCTCGCCCAGGTCCAGCTCGAGGCTCACCCCGGGGGGCAAGGACAGCTCGAGATCGCTGCCGCAGGGGGCCGGCGTGCGGCACTGCAGCTCGAGGAACAGGATCTCACCGTCCCGACGAGCCTCGTAGGCGACGGAGGCTTCTGGTCCCCAGGCCAGGCTGTGGGCGCGCACCAGGGCCGATGGCTGGGCGTCCACGGTCACGTCGCCTGCGTCCCAGCGAACCTTGACCCGCTCGATGCCAGCCCATGCGCCCTGGTCCTGGACCTCGAGGCTACCGCCAGCGATCAGGCCGATCAGCAGGGGAGCGGTCGAGAGGAGGGTGCGCTGCATTGGGGGACCTGCGCTTTGGGTTCATAGGACGAGACACCGGACGCACCGGAAACAGAAACCTTCGATGGTGGTGTGGATGCTCGGTTGACAGGAAGAGACAGCGGCGGGAGCGGGAGCATCCTGGACACGTCAATGCTAGGAACCATTTTATAGGCAAGGGGTGACGTGTCAACAGTTTTCTTCGATGGTCAGTCACCTGGCCTCGACTCGCTCCGGTGCCCGATCCACGCGCTCAGGGGCGGAGTGGCCCTGTGCAGCCTCACCGTTCGCTGACTCCCCTGCCCCGCCTCTGCCGCTCCGCGCGGCTAGCCGACTTCGTACAGGTTGATGTAGCGACTGCCCTCGATGGGGATGCGGCCCAGGTGCTGGGTGTTCAGCGCGATCTGGCGGCGTCCGACCTCGGTGACCAGCACCCGCCCGCGGTGCGCGCTGAGGTTCATCATCCAGCGGGACAGGTAGAAGGGCCCCGCGAGCTCCCAGCCTTCGTCCGGGCGCTGGGTGTCGCTCTGGAGTCGGGCGACGCCAGGCGCCACACCGGCGGAGAGGCGGTAGCCCGCCTGGAGCGTGAGCCGCTGCAAGCGCAGGGCGCAGCTGACCGCGCGGGACAGGGTGTCCCGGAGACCTTCTTTGACGATCCAGACCACCAACATCGAGCCTTCGCCCGACTCCCAGATCTCGCCTTCGCTCTCGGCCAGGATGCCGGTCCACTGATCGATCACGTTGGCCAGGCTGGACTGGGGGGCCGCGATGGATCGAGGGGGCTGGCTGGCTTCGGCGGCCATGACGACGATTGCGCTGGGAGGGAGGGTCCTGCGGGCGGGCTTGGCCCCCTGGGGAGCGTCGCCGTCGCCGGTCCGGGTGGCGGCCTCGAGGACGTCCTTGAGGTACTGGGAGAGATCGTTGTTGGTGGCGCGGTGGCCCTCGCGCACCATGTTGATGGAGAGCGCCTCGAGGAAGTCCGCCGCGCTCTCGTAGCGGTCCTCAGGCCGTCGTGAGAGCACGCGCAGCACGATGTCTTCGAGGTCCTCACTCACCTCGCTGCGGAAGCTGCGGAGGCTGGGAACCTCGGCGCGCCGCACCCGGGCCAGGGTCTCTTCACGGGTGCGGGCCTTGAACAGACGGCGGCCGGCGAGCAGCTCCCACAGCACGATGCCCATGCTGAACAGGTCGCTGCGCCCGTCGAGATCCCGACCTTCGACCTGCTCTGGCGACATGTAGGCGTACTTGCCCCGGACGACCTTGTGGGTGCCGGTGGCCTGCATGGCGGCGCGGCTGATGCCGAAGTCGGTGATCTTCACCTCACCGGCGTAGGAGATCAGGATGTTCTGGGGGGAGATGTCGCAGTGCACGATGTTCATGGGACGATCGTGGTCGTCCACCCGGTCGTGGGCGAACTGCAGGGCCTTGAGGACCTCGCAGGTGACGAACAGGGCCGAGGACACCGGGAAAGGCCCCATGCGCCGGGCTCGGGTGAGGAGCCGGGCGAGATCGAGCCCGTGCACGTACTCCATGGCGATGTAGTACTGGCCCTCGACCTGCTCGAACTCGAAGACCTGCACGATGTTGACGTGCTGGAGCTCGACGGCGATGAGCGCCTCGTACTGGAAGAGCTGGATGAACTCTTGATCCTTGGCCAGGTGGTCGAGCACCCGCTTGATCACCAGGATCTTCTCGAAGCCCTCCATGCCGTAGGACCGGGCGCGGTAGACCTCGGCCATACCGCCCGTGGCGATCTTCTCTAGCAGGTGGTACTTGCCGAAGACCTCGGGCTGGTTCGGTGTGGGCAAGGGTGCCTCCGGGTTCGCCGTGCCCAGGCAGCCTATCAAGAAACCGCTCCCCTACGCCCGCGCCGAATGCCCGAACCTCCAACCCTCGCCACCGGGAGGCCAGGCCATGAGCGAGACAGCGCTCCTCTCCCCTGCCCTGCTGGAGCTGATCCAGGTGATCGACCGGCTCCGTGGGCCCCAGGGCTGCCCTTGGGATCGTGCGCAGACCCGCCTCTCCCTGCGTCCCTACCTGGTGGAAGAGATCTACGAGCTGCTCGAGGCCGTCGAGGCTGGCGACGCCGCTGGCCAGTGCGCTGAGCTGGGGGACTCGCTCTTCCTGCTCTTGCTCATGGCCCGCGTGGCCCGCGAGGACGGAGACTTCGACCTCGAGCAGGCCTGCCAGGGCATCGTCGCCAAGATGAAGCGCCGCCATCCGGGCATCCTGAGGCCTGCGGACGGGGAGCCGAGCTTCGACGGGGACCCCGCCTCCTGGGAGGCGTCCAAGGCCCAGGAGCGCGCCTCGGAACTGCGTGAGCGCTCGGTGCTCGACGGCATCCCCGCCTCCCTGCCGGCCTTGATTCGGGCCCACCGGGCCAGCGAGAAGGTCAGCCGCGTGGGCTTCGACTGGCCGGATGTGGCGGGCGTGCGCGCCAAGGTCGACGAGGAGCTCGCCGAACTGGACGCGGCCATCGCCTGTGGAGACGCCGCGGCCGTGCACGCCGAGCTGGGCGATGTGCTGCTGACCGTCGCCAACCTCGCACGCATGCTCGGTGTGGGCCCGGAGGAGGCCCTCCGGGACGCGAACCATCGCTTCGAGAGCCGGTTCAGGGAGCTCGAGCGGCTGGCCTCCGCCCGTGGCTCGGATCTGCACCACGCGGATCTTGGCGAGCTCGAGGCCCTGTGGCAGGAGGTCAAGCGACGAAGGGCTGGCCGAGAAAGCGGCGGTGCGTAGGATATCTGCGACCTCTGCGCGAGGGCGCCATGTTCTGGAAGCTCCTGCTCGCCTTCACCATCATCCCTGCGGTGGAGCTGTACCTGCTGGTCACCGTCGGCCAGTGGATCGGCCCGCTGGCCACGGTCCTGATCATCGTCCTCACAGGCTTGGTGGGGGCCGCCTTGGCCAAGCAGGAAGGCATGGCAGTGCTCCAGCAGCTCAAGCAGGATCTGGGCAAGGGCCTGCCACCTGCCGCGCACCTGGTCGAAGGTGCGATGGTGCTGGCCGGTGGGCTGCTGCTGCTCACCCCGGGGCTGCTCACGGACCTCAGCGGGTTCGTGCTGATCATGCCGTTCACCCGCACACGGCTCTCCCCTCTCCTGTCCGTCTGGCTGATCGAGCGCTTCGGTCTGTCGATCTCGGGTATGGGCGCAGGCGCCGGCGTGAGCGCAGCCGAGCCCAAGCCGACCCCCAGGCCGACCCCCAGGCCGACCCCCAAGCCGACCCCCAGATCCAACGGCAGGTCCACTCCGGCCGTGCCGGACTCACCCTTCGATCATCCCGTGTCCTAGTCCGTCGTTGGATCGGGGTCTCTCGCCAGCTCGGGCGGCGCCGCCAGGCTCATGCCGCCGTCGGGGATCTCCAGGTTCATGAAGAAGGCGTGGTAGCTGGCGTGTTGGTTTTCGGGGTCCAGGGTCGCGGCCTTGGCGAAGTGGTGGCGGGCCTCGTTGGTCAGGGCGTGGAAGCGCTCGGGCGGCCCGAAGATCACCTCGTCCGAGTCGGCGACTTGCCTGAGGACCTCGGCCAGAAGGCCGTGGGCCAAGCCCAACACGATGGGCTCCGACAGCTCCTCGATCCACTGTCCGCCCGCCTCGAGCAGGCGCAGGGCTTCCTTGGCTTCTGCCTCGGCTTCGTGCAGTCGCCCGGTGTCCAGTAGAATCCTTGCCAGCTCCATGCGCGGCTCCGGCAGGCGCGGTTCCACCGCCAGGATGCCTCTGAACGTTTTGATCGCTTGATCGATGCGGCCCGCACGCAGCTGCTCGATGCCGCCGAGAAAGCTGGCGCCCAAGCCCTCGAGGTGGGCCTCCGGCAGCTCTGTCGGATCGGTGACCGGGTCCTTGTCCTTGTCTCTTTTGTGGCTCACGCGTGGCTCCGGGATGGGGGGCCGGGCTCAGCGAGCCTGGCGCTGGAGGGGATAGTGCACACAGATCCTGGTCTGACCGTCGCCGGAGCTGACCTCCATGCGACCCTCGGCCATCTGCACCAGCTTGCGGGCGATGGACAGGCCCAGCCCAGTACCGCAGCCAGGGGGCTTCGTGGTGAAGAAGGGCTCGAAGATGTGATCCTGCTGCTCGCCTGTGATCCCCACCCCGTTGTCCGTGAGGCTGATCACCACGCTGTCTTGCTCCGGGCTGGCGCTGAGCACGACCTTGGGCTCGCCGGACTCGGACACGGCGTCGAGGCCGTTCTGGATCAGGTTGGTGAGCACCTGCTGCATGGCTACCGGGTTGCCCCGCATGATGGGCAGCACCGTGGTGATGCACAGCTGGTAGTCCACTCCCTGCTTGCGGGCCCGCGGCGCGAGGGCCTCGTACGCGGCGCGCACGGGCTGCTCGATGGCGAAGGGCTGGTCCCAGTCGCCGGGCCGCTGCACGAGGCCCCCCGCGGCGCCCAGCACGGCCTCCATGTGCAAGACCTGCTCCATCAGGATGCGCTGCAGATCCACGGCCTTGGCGTCGGACGGATCGGGGCTGTGTACTTGCAGCAAGCTCTTGATGGCGAACAAGGGCTGCTTGAGCTCGTGGACCAGGGTGGCCGAGAGGAGCCCGAGCTCCGCGAGACGACCCAGCTCCATCCATTGAGCGCTCGAGCCGTAGTGGCTGTCGTTGGAATTCAAGGCACCTCCACTATGGCGTTATCGATCAGCACATCGATCTGGCACGGAGCGCCGAGGTCGAGCGCAGCGTCGGCCGCACTGAAGACGAGGGTGTACGGACCGTTGGGAAGGATGGAGCCAGCCTGGTCCCGCGCGTCCCATAGCACCGCGGAGGGCCCGGCGGAGCCTGCGCTGTGCCAGAAGCGGCCCTGCTCGAGGCCCTCGGCGTCGTAGACCTCCAGCAGCCAGTACGTAGCGCTGGCGTCGGCGCTCAGGGTGACCTCCACCATGTCGGCCTCATCGGTGGCCGGCTGGTCGTCGCCGTCGGGGCGAAGCACGGTGGTGTCGGGCGTGCAGGTGGTGATGTCCGGGGCGGTATTGGACACCGCGCCGAGCTGCACCACGAAGCTCGAGCTCAGGCCGTCCCAGCTGCCATCCAGGCGATTGCCTGCAGAGTCTCGGATCTGGTCGCTCAGCTCGAGCGTGTAGATGTCTGCGGCCAGGTCCACGGCGGCGCTCAGGGTGATCTCCGCCTGTGATCCATCGCTGCTGAGCCCGATGGCGTCGATGGTCAGCGGGCCCAGGCTGTCGCTGAAGGTGATGTTGGTGTCGTTCGTGCTCGCGCTGAGCATGCTGTCGTCGAAGCGGACGGTGAAGGTGTCGGTGATCTCCGCGCTGGCGCCGACCGGGTCGAGCTCCAGGACCACGGGGGGGGCGTCATCCCCCGCCGCGATGATCTCGGCGCTCCCCTGGGCCAAGGAGCCCTCGCGGCCAACCAGGATCGTGCTCACCCCTCCGTGGAGCTCGGCCTCGACACTCCAGGTGAGCTGGCCGAGGCCGGCCGAGTCCAGCACGATGGCCAGCCCCTGGCCAGAAGCGCTTGGGCCCGCGGTGAACTCACCCAGGGTGGTGCGCACATACAGGGTGCCGTTGGCGGCCACGTCCCGGGCGCAGTCGAAGGCCTCGATGTCGATGACGCTGGAGCCGTCGGTGAGGCTGCCCACCACGCGCACCAGGTCCGCTGGCGTGACGTCGACAGGGCCCGCAGGTTCGCCGTCGGGCTCGGCCACATAGGCCACGACCTGATCGATGCTGCCACAGGCCGAGGCGTCGAAGGCGACCGCGCGGACGAGGTAGGCGGCCTGGCTGGTCCAGCTGGTGGTGGTGGTGGCGGAGGATGTCCGGAGCAGCCCGCCAGCGCCGTCGTCGAAGTGGTAGCCCACCACCGAGCCGGTGGAACGGCTGGCGTCGAGGGTGGAGCTGACGCTGCCGGTGGTGAGACACATGACCGGCTCGGTGTCACCGTCGACCAGCAGGTCGGCCACGACTCCACACCCGCTGTCGAGCACGTCGATGGCGCTGGAGCTGGCGGTGAGCCCTCCTTCGGACTCCACCCAGAGGGTGTCGGCGAGCTGGGGGGTGACGAAGTCCGGCTGGACTGTGGCGACGCCGTCGACGAAGTCGTCTACGACCTGGCTGGCGGCGCTGCCCAGGGCGCTGCCCAGGGTGACCGACTCCGCGAAGCCGACGACGGTGTTGGAGTAGTAATCCAGCGCCCTGATCTCCACGTCCACGGGTTCGTCGAGGAAGACCCAGGGAGTCGCGGGGGTGACGTCCAGGCTGACCAGCGGACCGTTCGAGACGTCGAAGGCCACCGAGCTACCCAGGATCCCTCCGCCGTCCAGCGCGGCGAGGCTGCAGCCGAGGGCTGTCTGGATGATGGTAGCGCTGGTCTGGCCCCAGCCGGTGGCGTCGAACGCCAGGGTGACAGGGTCGAGGGTGCCCGTGCAGTCGGCGAGATCGACGGCTCCAACGGACTGCACCAGGTAGGGGTTGCCGTAGGTGTCGAAGACCTCGACCTCCACCGTGAAGGCCTGGCCAGCTTCGATGGAGGAGCCGGTGGGCTGACTGAACACGGCCAGGCCCAGCGCGCCGTTCTGGATCTCGACACCCTCGGTCAGGCTACCACTCACGCCTGCGGCGTAGCTCGGGATGCTCACCGTGATGTACTGGTCGGGGTCCGCTACGGTGGCCACGCAGGTGAAGGACCACAGCCCCGGCGTCACCGTGTTGACGGGGCTGTCGCAGCTGATGGGGTGGGGGCTGCCCTCGAACTCGTAGGGATAGCTGGCGGGATCGATCAGGACGGTGTTGTCGTAGTCGTCAGTGGGCCGCACCTGGAGGTCGAAGCCCACCCCTGCGACGAACGGCGGCGCGCCGTGATCGAGGTCGAACTTCATGAGCCCCGCAGGACGGACCTCGAAGTCCTCGGACTTGCCCTGGTTGCCGTCTTCTCCGGTGGCAGTGATCCAATCGTTGGCGCCGGCCGTGGTGAGCCTGGCCTGACAGATCTGGTAGCCATCATCGAAGCCTGGACAGCTCTGGAAGCCGTGACCCTGGCCAGGATCCAAGCCCTCGAGATCGTCCACCAGCTCGATCTGGAGTTCCTTGCCGTGCTGCGCGAACCAGTCATCCCCGTAGTCGACCACCAGGTTCCCGTAGGCGTCCAGGGCGCGCACGGTGACCAGGGCGGTGTCGTCCCAGGCCACGAGCGAGCTGGGATAGACCGAGACGTCGTACTCCACGGTGTCGTTGGGAGACACCTGGAAGCCGGCGCTGGTGCCCGAGGTCGTGCCCGAGGCGAAGATCCTGTTCTCGAGGCAGTCGTCCCCGGTCGCTCCGGTGGCGGTGAACTCCACCTGGGTCTCACCTTGGAGCTCCACCGCCTGGTAGGCCGACCCGCACTGCTCATAGAGCACCAGGGTGGCGGTGGCGGTGGAGATGAGGTTGTCGAACTCATCCACCAGCCGGAGCGAAACCTCGAACGAGTGCCCAGCTGTGGTGGTGTAGTCGTCGTAGGGCAGCTCCACCTGGACCATGTTCAGGGAGCCCGCCAGGATGCTCACCTCGTCCTGGGACGGGAGGATGCTGGAGTCTTCTTCTGGAGCCGAGAGCTCGAGGTCCACGGTGTCGGGGGTGTGCCCCAGCAAGGTGATGGTGTTTCGTTCTGGGTCCCCCGCCCGCAGGGTCAGGCTGATCAGGTAGCCGCCGTCGATCTCTTCTTTCCTCGCCTCGTCGAAGCCGCTGGTGTCGATCTCGAGGTCCGCCGCTCCGATCCCCCGCTCGCTGGTGATGCTCAGGAGCACCTCCTGCGCCTGCGCGAGGGGAAGATCGTCGGGGTCCTCCAGGGCCATGCGGACCAAGAACGGTTCCTCGACCAGCACCACGGCCTCGTCGGTGCTGACCACGAGGTGATCCGCACGGGTGTCGGTGACCGTGAACCCACGGGGCAGGCGGGCCAGCTGCTCCATGGGCGAGGTGACCTCGACGGTGTAGCGAGCTGGGGGAAGCCCCATGGGGACGTAGGCGGTGAGGTGCCGGTAGTCCACCAGCTCCACGCTCTCGAGGGAGTAGCGCTCGCCGTCGAGCTCCAGGCTGACGCCGAACTGGCGATCGAACCTGCCGCCGTCCTCTCGGACGTCCAGCTCCACCTGTGGATAGAAGTTCTCACCCTGAATGGTGACCTGCTTGTAGTCGCCGTTGTAGGCCCAGGGGGGCGTCACGCTGGTGATGCTGGGATCGGGCAGCCCCGGCGCGCAGGCCGTGAGGCAAGACGCGGCGATCAGGACGATCTTTCGGAGCTTGATGAACAAGGACGGTGCCGTGTGTGTGGTCGATGGAGCGCGCGTCATCAGAAGAGTACCCGATAGCCCGGGAGCACCGCCACACCGCCCACGGGGCCGTCGTAGCCGAAGCCACCCTGGGGTGCGGCCACCAGGAGATAGCGGGCTTCGACGGTGAGCTCGCCGACGCCCAGGCGGTGGGCGAAGCCCGTGTGCAGGACCATGCCGGGACCTCCCAGCCCCACGCCGCTGCTGACTGGATGATCGCCGAAGCGCAGCTCTCCCTGGTAGATCAGCACCACCAGGCCAGCGCCGATGGTGAAGGCGTTGAGTCCCCGCTCGTGGCGGACCGAGCCGGAGATCGCCAGGGGAAAGAAGCTGTTCTGGACGTTGATGGTCTCGCCGGTCTCGTGGTCCTCCAAGACCCGGCGGTTGGCGAAGTAGCTCACCGATCCGCGCAGCAGCACCCAGTCCATGTCCTCGAAGAGCCTGCCCTCGAAGGACAAGTCCACCAGGGCCGAGTTGATGGAGCCGAAGTTGCTGAGCCCGCCGATGCTGAGACCGGCCGCCTTGGCCAGCGGGCTCGGCAGCAGCTCGAGCTTGGTGGAACCAACCACGGCGCCTTCCTGGCTGTGGGCGCTGACCTGGACCACGCCTGCGCGCATGTCCTTGGGGGGGCGGTACCAGGCTTCGTAGGTCCCGTCCGCGGTGACGCGCAGGGCGCCGATCTCGCCCTGGTCGGCGACGACGCGGATGGTCTCGTCTGTGACGGCGTTGCCGTGGCGGTCCACCAGGCGGACCCTGACGCGGGCTACCGCAGAGGGGCCAGAGTGCAGCACGGCCGGGAGAGTGTCGATGAACACCTCCCGCACTCTGCCGGCAGAGATGGGGACCTCGACGCTGGCGCGGAGGTCGGCCAGCTCCATGATGGTGGGCGGCCCTGGTGAGCCGGGCAGGAATGGCTCCCGCGCCACGCGGTCGCGGTAGCGGCACTCCAGGATGCTCAGGACCGTGGGGTCCAGCACCTCGAACTCAGCGGACGCCCAGCCCCGCTCGTCGGTGGTGACCTTGGACTTCAGCTCGCCCAGACCGAGCTCGAGCTCGATGCCCTCAAGCGGCCGGCCCTTGGCGTCCAGCGCCCGCCCGTGTACCGGCAGGACCGTGCGGGTCTGGATGGACCGCTGCTGGCCATGGCCCACGCGCACCGTGGTCACCGGGCCCTGGCCAGGCTCACGGAGGTAGGTGGCCCACACGCGGTCCGAGCCGCTGCCACCGGCGGCCGCCCCGTTGTACTCCCCGCGCAGCGCGCCTCCCTCCACGCGCTCCATACGAACGGATCCTTTGTCGGCGCCAACCTGAGCCCCCTCCGCCGATAGCCGTTCACCCAGGCGATCCTCGAGGAGCACCTGGACCTGGGCCACCGGAAAGTCTGCGGACAGCGCCACCGGGTAGATGCGGAGGGTCAGCCGATCGGGGATGCCCTCGCCCATGGGCAGGCGGGTGCGGGTGCTGGCCAGGCCGCCAGGGATCTCGCACTCTACGCGCAGGTCCATGTAGCTCTCGTCCTCGGGGGGGACCGGCACGAGCACGTAGCGCCCAGGGGCGTGGGGGATCAGCTCGCCTCCACCATGTGGAGAGACGCTGCAGACCGGAGGCGAGCCCGTCCATGGCTGGCCCGACGGGTCGAGGGCGGCGAGGTACAGGGGGGCCGCGGGCGCAGAGGCCGGCCTGGGGGGCGCGCTCAGGTGCATCAGCAGAGGCCGGTTTTCCCGCGCCAGGTTCAGGGTGGTGCGCTGGGCGTTGCCCGATGGGTCGGTGATGCTGACGGTGGCGGTCTCTTCGCCAGGCCAGGCGGAGATGACGGCGGTGGCGACGCCTTCGGCATCCGCCACGAAGGGCCCGTAGCTGCGCTTGCCGACCTCGAGCACCACCGAAGCTCCGGGCTCGGTGCGAACCGGAATGCGCGGGCGGCCCACCACCCGAATAGGAACCCACGCGGGGGGATGATCCGGGTAGCGCAGGTCGTGGACGGCCAGCAGTGCGACCCGGGGAAAGCGCTCCTCGCCGAGTCGTGCTCGCACGACGAGCTCGCCCTGATTGGCCACGACCTCCAGCACGGTGCCCTCGGAGAGCTCGACGGCCACCTCGCTTGGATCCGGGATGTCATCGCCTCTCAGGGTGACCTGGAGCTCGGGATCCACGGCCACCACCACATCGACCCGCTCCGGGCCCACGAGGACCGGGCTGGGGAGCCTGGCCAGGGGCATGTGGACGCGCTTCATGCCGCCGGAGCCTGTGCCGATGGTGAAGGTCACCTGGCCGCGGGCATCGGCGGGCGCGAGGTAGTGGTAGCTGTACACCCCATCGCGGATGCGGCCCTCGGCCATGACCACCCGTCCAGGATCGGCGACGACCGCGGGGAGGGCCTCGGTGATGGCCTGGCCGTCGCGGTGCAGCACCAGGATCAGGTGGTTGGGACGACCGGGAACGAGGGCGCCGTCCGCGGCGATCAGGGACACGTCCGCCCAGCCCCGGAGGGGGGTGAGCATCGCCAGCAGCAGCGACAGCAAAGGCAGGATCGGGCGGAGTCGCAGCACCCTCCCATCCTATCCCACCCGAGGGCTCAGTACTGGACCTCGAAGCTGGCGCTGGACGGCGGCTCGCTGTCCCGGGTGACGAGCTTCTGATCCTGGGTGGTTCGCCCCAGGGGGTCCTGGGTGATCACCCGCAGTGGGTTCTCGCCCTCTTCGAGGGGGATGTTGGCCTCGAAGTGCCCCGAGGCGTCCGCCACCACGGTGGTCCAGTGGCCAGCCGCGCCCACACGAACCTCGGCGCCAGGATCGGTCAGGCCGCGGACCGCGACCTCGGCGTGACGGGTGCGCGCGCTCTCGGGCCAGGCCACCTCGAGCAAGAGGGACTCGGGGATCGCCGCCACCCGCGAGCTGCCGTCGGAGAGCAGCAGCAGGCGCTCGCCCTGTTCGAGGCCTTGGACATCATCGACCCCCAGGATCTCCACCGCACCCTGGTGGGTCTCGACCGCCATGCTCCCGCCGCTGTTGACGCCCACCGCGAAGCTGCCGTCCCGACCGACGACCTCACGATCGCTGTGGACGATGCCCAGGCTGCCACGCTCGGGACGCACCGTGGCCTCGACGGAGCCGTTGTCCAGCTCGATGCGCACGCCGTCCTGCGTGATGTCCAGGATGCGCACGGAGCTGGCTTGGTCCACGGTGAGGGTGGAGCCCCCTCCCAGCGCCAGGAAGGCGCGCCCATCGGCCTGCGTCTCGATGCGGGAGGCCCGCTTCAGGATCAAGCCGGGGCTGACGTCGGCGCGCTCGCCCTTGTCGTTCACATGCTGGACGGAGCCCTCGACGGCCTGCACCAGCAGCGGCATGGTGTCTTCGCCGGGAAAGAGGACCTTGTACCCGACGAAGCCGACCACGAGGATCAAGACGACCGCGAGGGCGATGCGAAGGTTCTCGCTCATGTCAGGCCTTGGGAAGTGCGAGCATGTAGGTGGAGCCCGGCGAGCCGTCGGGCTCCTTCAGGCGGCCACCGTGTTCGGCAAGGATACGACGTGCGACCCAGAGAGACATACCCGAAGCGAACCAGTCATCGCGCTTCGAGTCGTCTTTTGCGGGCTTTGTACCGGACAATCGGAGTTCGATCCAGATCTCGTCTCCTTGGATTTCGCCGTGGAGCGAGCACACCCCGCCGGGCGCGAGGAGGGCCCGGAGGCTGGTGAGCAGCTGAGCCAGCGCCCGCCCCAGGGTCGCGCGGTCAGCGCGCACCGGCAGCAGCACCTCGGCCGGCCGGTGGCGCAGCTCCAGCTCCCGCAGCTCGAACGCTGGGCGCACCAGCGCCACGACGTCCGCCACGGTGGCGTCCAGGTCGATCATCTCGAGCTCGATGAGGTCGACTCCCTCGCGGGTGAAGGCGAGCAGTGAGGCCACGATCTCTGCGCAGCGGCGGGTCTGTGTCTCGATGCTGGCCAGGAGCGCCTCGTCCGCGCCACCGGCATGGCGCTGGGCGAGCAGCTGAGTGAGCCCGAGGATACCGGCCAAGGGGTTGTTGAGCTCGTGGGCCAGGCCTGCGCCCAGCTCCGCGACGGCGGCCAGGCGGCCTGACTCCACGAGCTGATCCTGGGTCTCACGCAGCTCATGAGTGCGGGCCTCGACGCGCTGCTGGAGCTCGCGGTTGAAGGCCTGGATCTCGCCTTGCTGATCCGCGATGCGTGCGGCGTCTCGCGCGAGCTGCTGGGACATGGTGTTGAAGGCCTCGCCCAGCTCCTCGAGCTCGCCGATGGGATCGAGCTGGACCTCGCGCCCCAGATCCCCCTCGCCCACCGCGCGGGCGGCGTCGCGAAGCTGCACAACCGGCCGGTGGATCTTGCGCGCGAAGAAGAGCCCCAGCACGCTGGCCAAGGCCATGGCGACCAGGCCGAACCAGATGGCCCGCCAGCGGATGTTCTGGCCAGGCGCTGTGGCGATGTCGTAGGGCTCCGCGACCACGGCGAGCCAGCCCGTGCCTTCGACCCTGGAGAACGCGGCCAGCACCTCCTCGCCGTCGTCGAGCTGGTAGCGCAGCTCAGCGCTGGGGACGCTGTCGAGGAACCAGATGAAGTGTTCCGGCTGGACGAGTCGATCTCCACTGCGGGCGAAGGGAGTCCCCGAGGCGTCCAGCATCGCGACCTCGGTGCTCTCGGAGGCCAGCAGGGAGAGTCGGGTCACCAGGGGCTCGAGGGACAGCTCCACCGCCAGCACGGGGGCGTCCTCACCCAGCCCAGCGAACACCACCGGCGCCACGGGGTAGGCCGCACCTGGGGGCTGGTAGGGGGCCCCTACCATGATCCCGTTGTCGGCCAGCCCCGCCAGAGGGAGCCTGGACCGGAACGCGCTGAAGCGTTGCTCGTCGACCGCCTGGTGGCCTGGGGGCACCGGGGCGCCAGGGCGCACCA
>CALDOK010000327.1 GCA_937912125.1 uncultured Pseudomonadota bacterium | reverse complement strand
ATCACCAATGAAGGGCGTGCCCGTATCCCTGGCCAGCAACCGGCCCTCAACCATCTGGTTGCTGGCGTGAGAAGCGGCGACTCGCTGTACAAGCGACGACCCTCGTGTACACCCAGTCTGCCCTCCGGGCCGTTTGACCGTCAAGGCGCGAGTCGAGAGCTGCAGCACCGTCCTCGGTGAGGCGGGATCGAGCGCTCGTTGACGTCACGCCGAAGACGCTGCGGCAGTGGGTGACGGGGTAGCTGGGACCAGTGTCTGCTGTCGAAGCGATTGGCTCCACCTCGCTCCACAGCCGCGGTCCAGTACGATTCACGACTTGCCCCACCAATGGAGCATCCATGCTGAAGCGCGAGCAACATTGATCCGACAACCTGCATCGTGAAAACTCACGACCTCCATGGGCCCCTTCACTCTTCCATCCTGGGCGCTGACCCCCTGAGCGTCCGTCCGCCTCACCCGCCTTGGACCTGCTGCATCATTCGGCAGAGACGGAGCGCGCGCTCGGCGTCCGGGTAGCCGGCCTCCACGCTTCGGGAGAGAGCGTCCGCGGCCTCGTCCCACCGGTGCGCCTTCATGAGCACCGAGCCGCGGTGGAAGTGCCCGAGTGGGCTGTCGGGGTGGACGCTGAGGAGTCGATCGAACCGCGCGAGGGCGACCTCCACGTTCCCGTAGGCCGCGGCGAGCTTGGCCTGCCCCAGCAGAGCCCCCGGGTTGTCCGGGTCGCGCTCCAGGACCTCGTTGAAGCAACGGTCCGCTTCGTTGTCCTGACGGAGCTCTTCGTGCGCGAACCCCTTCATGCATCGGTGGCCGGTGTGTCCGGGATCCAACTCGCACGCGCGCGTCAGCTCGGTGAGGGCCCGCTCGTGGTCGCCGCTCTGCAGGGCTTCGACGCCCGCGGAGGCGTGTTCGTTCGCCTGCACGACGGCGGCCCAGGTGGTCCCGAATCGGGGCCGACGCCGACGAGACTCGTCGCCCCGACCCAGCCGCTGCTCCAGCTCCTCGTAGGGTCGCCAGTCCCGGAACAGGCTCCCGGGCGCGAGCAGCCGCTCCGACAGGTCGGGGGCCTCCAGCATGACCACGGCGGTCTGCGCGAACCACGGCCGACCGCGCGCCGGGGCCAACCGGACGGTCCATCGGCCCCCTTCCCACCGCAACAGCCGCTCGGCGAAGCCCAGCGAGAGGGCCTGCGTGTGCACGTCGAGCGGCACCACACCGGGCGGGAGGCGAACCTCGAGGGTGTGGGCGATCGTGGAGCTGCCCCACAGGCTCTGGTAGATGCGCACCCGGCCGTCGACGGGATCGAGTGGGGTGCGGGCGAGCTGCTCCACGGCTCGAGAGCCGTCGTCGGTCAGCTCGAAACAGGCCTGTCCACCCGCGATCCACAGGTCATCCCGGCTCCGGGGCGGGGGGTGCTCGCCGAGGATGCGGTGGCGAATCCAGAGGCGCTCGAATCGCCTGCCGCCGCTGCGTGACGGCCGCCGACGGGTCTCGAGTCGGATTCTCGGGATCCAGCGGCGATCGATGTCGACCGTTCCGTGGCGGGTCAGCTCGCCCGCGCGGGCGGACTCCAGGACGGCCCCTCGGTTCACCCGGTGCTCGGTCAGGGCCAAGGCCTCCCAGGCGTCGTCGCGCGCCTCCGGATCCAGTCGTGTCAGGGCCGAGTAGGCGCGGATGGACAGCCGCGGGGCGGAGGACCCGGGCCCCTTCCAAGCGCGCCGAAGGTTCTCCACGGTGTCGCTCAGCGCCTCTTCGAGCTCCTCCCGCAGCGCCTCGTCTCCTGCGATCAGCCGGGTCATCCACTCGGCCGTCTCCACGACGCGGTGCGCCTGCGACACGGTCAGGCCGCCGGCGGCGGTGAGGCCGGCCATGGTCTGGGCCACGAAGATCGCGGCCGGCCGTCGCAGGCCTCGCTCATCCAGCGCTCGGGCGGCGCGCTCGGAGAGGCGTCGTTCCCGGCGTGAGTCCCCGGAGTCTCGGTAGTGGACGATCAGCTGGGCCAGGGCGGTCATCACGGCGTCCTGGGGGCCTTCCTCCTCCAGCAGGAGCTCGAGCGCCTTCCCCTGCCACTCGGCCGCTGCGCCGTGGTCCCCTTGCCGGGCGCTGCGCACCGCCAGTGTCCCGAGCCACCGACAACGGAGCGCGAACTGCTCGGTGGCGGGCTCGACGGCAGCCAGCCACGTCGGCCCATGGGCGAGGTCCTCTGGGGTCACGGCGTCCAAGTCCTGGGCCAGGTTGAGCAACGTCGTCAACGCGTTCCGGAAGTCCCCACCCTCGGCCTGGGCGTACATGGTGGCTCGCCTCGGGTCGCTCGCGGCGCCGTCGGCCGCCTTCGCGCCCGCGGTCGCCGAGTTCGACTCGGCGTTGAGCCGGTCGTTGCTCCCCGGCTCGGCCAGGGAGGCCGCGAGCTCGAAGAACGGGACGGCCGCCTCCGACTGGCCCAGGCGCTCCCGGACGCGGCCGAACTGGTTGGCCAGCCGCGACTTCGAGACGGCTCCCGCAAGGAGATCGGTCGATTCGGGTCCGTCGCCCCCGTCCCGGCTCCACATGGTGCGCACCGGCATCGGAAACCCATCGCGGATCCGGGCCAGGAGGGCCGCGTCGGAGACTTGCCCATCGGCGCCCACGTCGTTCCTCGTCGTGACCACCTTGGCCGCCATCGACCACCAGAACTCGGCGCGGTCCCGCTGGTTGCTGCTCGCCGCGAGGGCGGCGAAGGGCAGCATCAGGTCGACCGCGAGCTGGGACCCCACCCGGACGAAGCCCATGTCCCCGAGGGCTTGGTTGGAGAAGAAGGGGTGGCTCGGAGGCCTGGGCTGCGATTCGCCGAGGTGGGCGGCGTGGCGCTCGTCCCACTCGGTGAGTTGTCCTACGACGAACCCGAGCATCTGGTCCAGCCCGTGGACGTGCTCATCGCGGTCGGGGCCGGACAGCTGCCACGCATTTTCGATGCCGAGGCGCAGGTCCAGGATCGCTCGCACCATCGGCAACTCCAGCAGCGTGAACTGGGCCATGGGCGGCGCGAGTGGGTGCGGGAGCTCGCCGGGTTTCAGGAAGGTCGCGAGTCGACGGTGAATGCTCCCTGCCAGGCGGCTCGCGATCGGGATCGCGACGTAGGGCCTCCCGTCACGCGCAGCCGCGCCCATCACATCGTAGATGCGCAGCAGCGCCCGGGTGAGGAGCACCACCGGTTCGTCGACCGACGCGCTCGAGGCGAAGTCGCTCCGGGATGTGTGCAGCCCGACGAAGACGTACGATGAGTCGGTGTCGTCGTGCGCTGGATCGGCCAGATCCCGGAGCGTCGCGTGCAGGGCTCCGAGGCGGCCCACGAACTCGCCGTCGGCTAGTCTCCGCATCGTCTCTGCGCCGAGGGTCGCCGCGCGCTGATGGTCCACCGGCCAGAGCGTGCCGATGACTGCGCCGGCTCCCGCTTCCAACCACGCCTGCCCGGTGGTGGAGAGGCTGCTGCACGAGTTGTTGAACACGACCGTCGGTTGGGTCAGCCGCCACCCCCGGATGTCCTCCGCTCGGATGCGGTCGCCCCGGGAGTCCTCGAGGTAGTCGTCCTGGCCGTGAGCGGCGATGTGCATGGAGGCCAGGCCGAGGCCGCAGGAGATTTCCCGCAGGGCGGGCGCCGACGCGGACGCACCGGCGAGCAGGAGGGGGACTGCGAGCCCTCGCTCGAGCTCTTCGTGGACCGCGTCGGCTTCCGACTCGCCGAGCGCGTCGAAGATGAGGTGGAAGTGGTCCCGGCCGGCCTCCGCATCGTCCGAGCCGCTCCGCGCCAGCAGCAGCGCGGCGGCGTGACCCGGGAGGTGGGCCATCTCGTATCGGCGGCCCCATCGCCCGCCCCCGGGGACCGGCGTGAGATGGAGGGGAGCGGCGGCCGTGAAGACGGTCATTCGAGCGACCGACGGCGTTCGCTGGGAGGCGGGGACGGCGCGGTCCGCGAGCTGCCTGAACGGCTCCGCGGGGTCGTCCAAGGAGTCGAGGTTCGGCAGCGGGTCGAACTCGTGCAGGAATAGGACGGGCAGGCCCTTGGCGTGGGCGTAATCGGCTGCAGCGAGGGCGATGAAGCCGTGGGTGCTGCACTCCGCCACCACGAGCTCGTCGGGGTTCGGCTCCAACCCTTCCTGGACGGCGCCGACCACGTCATCGAGGGTGACGCGGCGGCCGCGGAACTCCATGGCGTCGAGGCCTGCTCGGACGTCGACCGAGGCCCCGTGGCGGAGCGCGAGGAACAGCGCGGGCCCCGCGAACCGGGGGTCGTCGGGCACGAGGAGCGTCGGGGTCTCGGCGGAGGCGGCGATGCTGGTTAGGGGAACCGTGGGCTCGGAGATGTGGGGGAGAACGGCGTCCGTGACGATCCTGTCGACGCGACTGGTCCGGAGGAGCGCGTCCAGGGTGTCGAGCGCCGACGGAGCCGAGGCGTCGAGCAGCGGCACCCACCCTCCAGAGAGCCGCGAGCGAGCCGTGAGGACCTCGGCCCATGCGTCCGCCGGGGCGAAGATGACCTGGTCGGCGACGCGGAGTGTCGTCGAGGTGCTCTCCACCAGCAGGTACAGGTCCACGCCCTCGCGGCCGGTCACGACCGTGAGGGTCGTGCCGTCCATGGACCACGGGTGGGCGCTCACCACCTCGACGCGGACGCCGTCTCCGAGCGAGAGCCGCCCCCCGTTCGCAACCGCCGTCGGGAAATCGAGTCGAAAGCGCGCGTCGGCGGGCAGGCCGATCGTGACGAGGGCCCGGGCGGAGCCCTCCCCCGCCTCCACGGGGGCACACGCCAGGCGACGCCCGAAGCCCATGGAGAACGAGGTCTGCTCGCTGCCGATCGTGAGCAGGGTTCGATCCGGGAGCTCGACCGACCGCGCCGAGTCGGGGTCGAGCCTTCCCACCGGCCCGACCATCTTGACGCTCGTCCGATCCCGCGGCGGGGTCCGGAGGTCCTCGAGCGGGTGCTCCCGAATCTCGACACGTTCCTTGCCGTGCCGTCGGTCGAGCACCCCGGCGATGAGCCCCTTGTCGAGGGGCAGGACGAGGTGGTCGTAGACCCCCAGGATCGAGCTCATCCAGGCCCCAGAATCGGCAGCCGCGCGTACTCATCAAGGCCCTGGAGCACCGGCGTCTGCCTGCCGCGCATGTGTTGGTGGGTCTCGCGCCGCAGGCGGTCGAAGAGCGCGGCGACGGTGATCGTCCCGCCGCGCTGGAGCGGCTCGCCGAGGGCCTTCAGCAGGTAGTGCGTGAACACGCCGTGGCGCACGCTCGCGTCCTCGCAGGCGGGCTCATCGTCCCGGCTCGCGGACAGCACGAGGCGCCCTTCCCCGAACTCGAAGGCTTCGAGGCTCAAGGGCGGGGGCCGTCGCTTGCCCCTCGTTCGGGCGCGCTGGAGTCGAGGCCCCATGAAGGTCCGGACGCCCGTCCCCGGGGCGGCGGCGACCGGCGCGCCGCTGAAGCACGCGTCAATGATCGTGACGACCAGCGCGGCGTCGGCGAGCCGATCCAGCCACTCCGCGAACCGGAGCCCCAGCTGGATCCCGGTCGTGAAGAGGTGTTGCTTCTCCGCGTCGTGAGGGATGAGGAACCTGGACGCTCCATCCGCGGGTCCGTCGGTCTCCGGGCTGCCGTGTCCGGCGAAGTACAGGAGCACGACGTCCCCGGGTCGACAGGCTCGGGGGAGCTCCTCCCCGATGGCGATGGAGATCGCCCGCTGGGTCGCCTGGGCGTCGAGCAGGCGTCGCACGCTCGCTTCGGACGGGTGCAGGTTCTGCTGCAGGAGATCGGCGACGGACGCCGCGTCCCTGCGCGCGTACCGCAGCGAGGAGATCGATGGGTCGAGATACCGATCCACCCCGACCGTCAACGCATGAAGCACGCGAGCCTCCTCCTGCCGTTTAGAGCTAGCCTATCAGCGGACAGGCTCGCCGGCCATCGGTGAGGCGGAGTCGCGGCACACCCGAGACCCGATCCTGAGGGCCGGGTCGCCATGGTCTCCGGGAACCCGAACCCCGGAACCGCCATGCGCATCCTCGTCCTCCTCCTGCTGCTGTCCGCCTGGGTCCCCGTCCCCGGCGGCCCCGGCGTGCCCGGCGCCCCGGTGCCCGACTCCCCCGCGGCTCTCGCCTGCGACCGGTACGCGGATAAGAAGCATGAGCGGTCTTCCCGGATTCTCGCCGGGGGCTGGGCTCAGCTCGCAAGGGCCGAGAACAGACAATCTGTCGACTCGCTGCTGAGCAGGCTTTCGCTGGGAGAACTCGTCGCCCTGAGTCCTGGTTCCGCCGACCAACAGCAGGGCTGAGCCAGCAACGTGACGAGTTCTCGGCACAATCTGTGCGGCAGGTTCTGGCAGAGGGCGCTGCGGTTTGTCATTCTCGGGCTCGTCCTGCCGGCGCCGAGGACCCGACGACGACCAGCCCGCCCCAGTAGTACGGGTGACGAAACGGCCGCTCGCCGGGGCGCAGACCGGACGTGATTATGGTCCGCTCCTCCCCCGAGAGGGTCGTGATCTCTTCGAGAGACTCGAACAGTTCCTCGGATCGGGCGTCGCGCAGCCAGAGCTGAGCCCTCCTTAGGGCCTCCGCGAGCGAATGCGTTTCGTGGAAGGCGTAGAGCCGCGAAACCAGTAGCGTCGTGGCGAGATCACTGACCGGCCAGAGTGCACAGAGAACCGCGGAGAACCCTGCTCGAATGAACCCCGCGGGGAGCCCAATGACCTCGTCGGGCGTGGATCTGAGCTTGACCAATCCCGTCCGGCAACCCGACAAGACGCCTACGCGGCAACCGCTGGACAGCGGGACGTCGAGCAAGTCCCGCAATGCGAGTCGCTCGGTCCCCGCGAGGAGCAGTGCGGAGTCGAGGGGCCGCCGCGGGGAGAACGTCGCGTGCACAGAGAAGTGGACGTACGATGCTCTCGCGAGACCGGCGATGCAGCTCTCGAGGGTCGCCGCATGGCCCTCCAGGATCTGGCTTCGTCCGACGAAGTGCCTCGCGGCACTGCGGACCTCGGCGGCGGCGAAGCGAAGCTCGGCGGTCCCTTCGTGTCCGGGTTCGATCACCCCGAGGAACCGGGCGTCACCGTCGAGCGGATGCTGAGACCGACGCCGACAGACGGCTTGGATGCGCCCGCTCAGCGCGACGACGACCTCCGCGTGGTCAATGACCTGCTCGCCATGCCGGCGTCGATATGAGCACGCCCCCACGGACAGGAACGCGAGGTGGCCGCAGGGTACGAGAGCGACCTTGTGAATGTCCGACTCCGCGAGGCGATCGAGCACAGGCGTCATGACGTGCTCCCCGAACATCTCGAGGGCCCGGTCGAGTGCACGTTGGAGCACGACCACGTCGTCCCCGACATGACCTGACAGCAACCCCCCGCCTTCGGGGCCTGGTCCGAACAACAGCGCGTTCAGCTCTGCCGCCCGGAACGCGTCGGCCCACAGGACGTCGTTCTCCGAGACCGTCCGTGAACCGGACTCGACGAAGAACGCGAGGGTGCCGTGCGAGGTCGTCACCAGATAGACCAGCGCGTGGCCAGCCGGAATCGACGCCCCCAGCGTCGCGACGTCGAGCGCGGCGGTGGGGTGATCCTCGCAGCTCATGAGCAGGGCGCGGAGTTGCGCTCGCTCGGACTGGAGTCGTCGGGACAGACCCTGGAACTCGGCGGCGCTCTCTTGCGGGGACTCCGCGAAACCCAGGCCACGAGCACGCTGCTCAAGGCGGTTGATCAGGAGACGCTGAGCGTCGACGGCGGCGCGGTCGACGTCCGTCCTCCAGAGATCCTCGTCCGCCAGCGCATCGTTCAGAACGCGGGCGCGCCCGGCCTCCAGGCACTCGAGGGCCTCGTCAAAGCGCTCGAGCCGCGCGAGGCAGTAGGCCCTCTCGGCGTAGGGATGCGGGGCCGCCGCCAGCTCGGACGTGCGGGAGATCTCGGAGGTCGCGCGCCCGTAGAGCGCCGCCTGGGCGTCAATGCACGAGGCCCAGTGCTTCGCGGCCTCTTCCCAGCGGGCCTCGTTGAACAGGGTTTGACCGAGGGCGTGCAACGCCTTGGCGCGTTCCGCGGGGAAGCCTTCCAGGGTCAGGATCGCGAGCGCGTCCTGGTACGCGGCGACCGCTTCGTCCGGGGTGGCGGCGGCGTTTCCGAGGTTGACCAAGGCGGCTCCGCAGAGGGCTCCGCTCCCCTGCTCGCGTGCGACCTCCACCGCCTCGCGGAAGTGCCCTCGTGCTGCTGCCGGGTCGCGCTCAAGCTTGGAGAGCGCCAGGCCCAGCGCGTTCATTCCGATCGCGAACTGGGTCGGCATTCGGTCGCGGGTCCGGTAGCGCAGCCCCTCGGTGATGCAGGCGACCGCGCGCAGGAGATGGGGGCGCCGAGCAGCGTGTGCGCTGAGCTCGATGTGCGCGTTGCCGAGGTTGTTCTTGAGCATGGCGAAGAGCGCGGGAGCGGACGCGGGCGTAACGAGCTCCAACGCCGCCTCGAAGTGCTCGACCGCGCGCTCGAGGCTCTCCTGCGGCTCGCCGAACGTCGAACGGAGGTAGGTTGTCCCGAGGTTGTTGTGGCTCATCGAGACGCCCACGAGGTCGCCTATCGACTGCTGGAGCGCGACCGCTCGGTGGTGCAGCTCGATCGCGCGCTGGGTGTTGATGGAGCGCTCCCCGAAGGGGGCCTGGCTCAGGAGATTCGCGTGGCTCGAGAGGACGTGTGCGGCCCCGTGAATGTCCGTCGAGGACAGCAGCTCATAGGCTTCGCCGAAGAGCTCGTCTGCTCGTCTGAGGTCCGCGACGCGCTCGCGCGAGTCGGCCAGCGCGAGCGCGAGGTTCGCGAGCGTCGACGCATACTTCCGCGGTTGCAGCTCCCTCGACCGGTAGCGGAGTGACTCCTTGAAGCAGTCGATCGCCTCCCGGACGCGCTCCTGCCGGCCGCCGGCCAGACGGCGGATCGCATCGCCGAGCGCGTTCTGCGTGTTGGCATAGCGCTCGGGGACCGTCTCGGGGGTCTCGATCTCGAGGGCCGCTCGGAAAGCGGCCTCGGCCGCCTCGAGCCCGGAGAGGCCTACCGAGGCGTGCTCAGTGGCGTACAGAATGCCGAGGCTCGTCTGGATCTGGGCGTAGTCGAAGGGGGCGGTGTCTCGGTCACACAGTTCGAGGGCTTCGGAGTACGCTTCCAAGGCGTGCTTGCGATGTTGCTCCAGGTCACCAGTCGGAAGTCGGCGGTAGGCGGCGCCGAGGGCACTCAGACAGCTGCGAAGCGCGCCCAGGTCATTCTCGCGTCGGAAGATCGGGAGCGCGGACTGGTAGTGCGTGATCGCCTCTTCGATCCCGGCGGCGGACTGTCGCTCGAGCGCGGCGCCTCCCATGACGAATCGGAGGGTCGCGTACGGCAAGGGCGCGGCCTCTTGAGCGCAATGGCCCAGCGCGCGCTTGAGACAGCTTGTGGCGAGTATCAGGTGGTCGCCGCCGCGCATTCGGAAGAGCTGGAGGTGCACCTGGGCGAGGTTGCTCGAGGTTGTCACCAGCTTCTCGTCCGGCTTCCGCGCGAACAGGTCGATCGCTCGTCGGAAGGAAGCGGCGGCGGCGGAGAGGTTGGCCCCCGAGTCCCCGTTCGGCTTCGCCCAGTACATGTTGCCGAGGTCGTTGAGCAGTGACCCCGCGAGGGTGGGAAAGAGCCTGACGTCGACCCTAGGGAGCACTTCAGTGAGGAGCGCGATGGCCGCATCTGCCCGCGTTGGGTCGTGGGAAACCCCATCGACCGCGCTCCGCACTTGTTCAAGGTTGTCCGCGAGGGCGACGGGCATGCTCGGCGCGCCCGTCAGTTGCAGGCGCGCGATCTCGGCACGGGTCAGCTCGGTGAAGGCCTGCTCGATGCCGACCTGCCCGCACCGCGCGAGCAGGCTCCTGAGCTGGTCGATCGAGGCGCGCGCCTCCGGGGTGCGCTGAACTGCACCGATCTGTGCCAGCACGTGGGCCGCTTCCATGCTGAGCAGCCCCGGGACCGCTTCGATCTGTGCGCGCGCGGCGGCGATCGAGTTCGCCTGCAGGAGGGCGACCACGGCGCGCCCGAGGGGCAGGTCTCCGAGCGGCACCTGGGCATCCGAGCGTTGGAATGAACGGAGATGTTCGACGGCCCGGGACAAGGTCTTCGCAACGTCACTGCCCGGCGGCTCGGTGGCGGCGGCGGTCGAGAGGGCGACGAGCAGGGAGTCGGTAACCTCGGCCTGATTGAGTGAGAGCGGCTCGCCATCGGCAATCGCGCGAATGATTCGTTGCTCGCGGGCCGCTCCCGTGAGCGCTTCGATCTCTCGTCGCGGTTGGCGTTCGGCTTCCTCGAGCCGGCGGGTCTCCGCGATCGCCGACTCGAAACCGTCGCGGAGCACGGCGGAGACGAGGGCGTGCGGAATGACCTGGACCGGTTCGTCCGCGAGGTCTTCCTGGGAGCCGGAGTCGAGCGCAGAGGCCAGCTTCGAGACCAGGGCTCGCACCTCGAACTCCGTTTGTCGGCGATCAGCCATTCGGGCCGGCGCGATCAGGAGGCGTGGGCTGACGGTCGATCGGTAGATCAGAGTCGTCGCCTCTGCGTGGCCGAGTACCTGGTGGCAATGCGGGCAGGTGATCTGGTGGAGTTCACCGTCCTCGAGGAGCTGGGCGAGGTCGGGGCGCCGTTCGAGGTCGATGACCACCCAGGTTCGCGCTTCGAATGGAGTGGAGCACTCCGGGCACTCAAGCTTCTGGACGACCGCGAATGAGGCATCGCCGGGCTGGTCGGTCATCCCACTCCCCCGGCGACGCTAACGAGTGGCATCGAGGACGCTCTCGAGGTCGAGGGGCGCAGTGATGGCGATGCCCTGCGGTCTCGACGTGAGCGCCTCGGCGGTCGGCGTCGGCGCGCACGTGCCGCGAGTCTGAAACAGGATGTCGTGTGCCGGCGTGACCCGCACGAGCGCGATGCGGTGGTGTCGAGCGTAGCCGACAGCGCCGCTCTGGAATGAGGTCGTGGCGAACAGCATGCCCTTGTGAGCGCGCGTGCTGACGACCCGATCCCGGAGAACTTGCACGGTCTCTCGCTTGATGGGGTGGCGGTGGTGTTTGCACTCGACGAGCACCAGGAAGTCGGCGTCGAGTGCCTGAAAGCGGGCCGTCACGTCGATCTCGTATGAGCCGTCGGACCCGGACAGGTGCTCTCGGCGGTCGACCTCGAACTCGCTGAGCGGAGCGCCGAGCGCGCGCAGGGTCTCCTCGACGAAGACCTCGAACTGCTCGGGGGTCATTGGGTCGCCCGGTGAGTGAACTTGGGCGGATCGGGGGACTGCCTAGTGCCTGTGCCTAGGCACTTCGAAGTCCCGCCCAAGAGCGAGAGCGCCATTGCCGGATGTGTCGATAGGACCCAGAAGCTGCACTTGGGGGCGCAGCCCTCCGAGGGGGAGCGTGATTGGTGGGATTCCGGAGAGCGGAAGACGCCCGGAACCCGGGCAATCCGGGGCGAGAAGGCTGCTCGGGGAGGGGTCTCGGCCACGGGAACGAGGATACCACACCGGCACCTCGTCCTGCGGGCGGCTATGGATCCCACAATCGTCGGCTCGGATCTGGCACGCTGCTTGCTATCGACAGCGTAGCGAGCCACGGGCGCTCGTGAGGCAGCATCGGGGGTGTACGGCAAGGCGGATCTCACTCCGGCGGCGGCCGCGAACAGGCCGTGCGAGGCATGCCAGCGCAGCGCAGGCGTACTTCTGCCCAGGCGATGGTGTCTGTCGCGATGTCCGCCTCGACTCGATGTCAGCCTGGGGCTGCCTGTCGAGGTCGCAGGAGCACGGCCAACTCCACGATGGCGCGACGGACGGCGACCAGCACGTGGGCCTGGGGCAACTCCTCGCTCAGGCGGACGGTCCAGGTCCTCGCATGACGGGTGATGCGTGCGCCGAGGGTGAACAGTCCGAAGCGCAGCTTCTTGGGTCTGGCGTAGGCGAGGCCATCGTCATCGGCGAGGCGCTTCACCAACTCCAACAGGTCGTGAACCAGTGTGTTGATGCGCCACCAGGCGGCATTGGCGCCGAACTTGCCCGTGGGAACGACCCCTGCGCCCAGGTCGTTCTTCATCACGCCGTGGCCGAACTCCACCGTGCCCTGCTTCTCTCGATGCCAGCGGAGCAAGCGGCCTCCCTGCCAGTCCATGTTGGAGATCACGCAGTAGTGCCGCCACTGACGGTCCTCGTCCTCGAACAGGTCGGTGGACAGGTAGTACAAGCGCGGAGCCACATGTACAGCGAGTCGCCGCTTCTCACGCCAGCAACCAGATGGATATGGACCTGTCCTGGACCTGGGCTGGAGAACCTGTTGATCCTGGGCCACCGGGGGCTCCGGCGCGGGGGCCTTGTGGACCGGGCGCGGTGCCGGTCGCCTGCTCACTCCTCGCCCCTGTCCTCATCGACGAGAAGAAGCAGTAGAACCGTGTGCATCACGCGGTCGGCCAAGCCCATAGTAAACGAGGCTGCTGGGATGAACCCATGGCAGACGCTATTTCGCAAGTTTATTCCTCGTCTGTCCGTGAACAGGACGCGCAGATACGTGGCGACATCCTCGGTAAGGGTGGTGGTCACCAGCGGATCTCGAAGGTGCTCATCGAAAAGACGATGGTCCATCCCACCGCTCCTGTTCGGCTTCAAGATCGGCGCCCCAACGAGACCGGCGAGCTGACGAACTGCGGCCTCTATCTGCGGGACGAGCAGGTGGATGGATCCGATGGCATCCCCCTTGAGGTAGGCCCTCACGCCTTCCATTACGAGGGGCTCGTTCCGAGCCACGAACAAGGGGGATCGATCTACCAGGTCCTGCATGACGGACTCGCTGAGGATCCCGTTCGTCACCATGGCATCCATCACCCGACGAACGAAGATCGCAGAGAATCCGATGTTGTGGACCATGAAAAGAACCAGGTGCCCATCGGGATCCGCGTCCAGCGTGTCGATGGTCGCGACCGGTCGTCCATCTTCGTCCATGAGCTGGCGGGGGATCAGAAAACTAATGGGTGCCGAGGATGATAGCCGGGCCAACTGCTCCTTCACGTCACCGAGCCGCGGGATGTACCGGACGACGAGACGGAGATGGACCTCCTGGAAGGAGCCCTCCAAGGTTTCGCCCACAATTTGCTGAATTTGCTCCTCGCTGATCTCGAACGAGTGTCGTACTTCCTTCATCTCATCGCGTGTCCCCGGCCCCAGTTCTGCGATCCGTTTGAGAAGGCGGGCGGCGTGATCTCGCAGCCCAAAGGCAGCGTAGAGTTCATAGAGACGCTGCAGCCACGACTGGGCGACCATTGCCTTCGCCCTCGTGGCCGCCCGCTCTCTCATCCCGCCCGCAGCCAGCAGGACTCTCTCGACGTCCTCCTGGAGTCCATTGCGCCGATAGTGACGTGCGAGCTTTTCGGCTGCGGCCTCTGCTGACCACGCCTTCTCGTCCTCGCCTGTCGCGGCGAGCCGCGCCAACCGCTGCTCCAGGCGCTGAATCAGCTCCCGTTCCTGCTCCGAGGTCACACCGAGCTTCTTCTTCCCATAGAGAAGGTCGAAGGCTGGGCCCCATAGGCCAGGCTTGTCGTCATCCCCGACTCGCATCTCAAAATCGAGGATAGCCTTGATGGCCATCTTCACTCGCAAGCCATCCTTCATTAGCCCTGCGAGTGAAAAAGCATGTTCAAGCATCGTCCAGGTGTTGGTGGCGTACTTGTGCCTGTTCCCATCGGCCACCGCGATGACTGCATCGACACGAAGACGGGCCATCTCGGGGTCACGCGACCTGCCACCAACCACCCTGGCGAACTCCCAGACCAGCCCCGAGTATCGTGCTCGCATGACGGGATGCCGGCTCTCGCCAGCACGCCGCTGCCAGTAGTCCAGGACATCGGTCGTCACCTGAACGATGTCCGGGAACATCGTGGGGTTGCCATCCGCATTCGTCCCCTGGAACATCGGCCCGAAGTGAGTACCCCATGGTGACTTGCCACTCTCCGA
Source organism: uncultured Pseudomonadota bacterium (assembly GCA_937912125.1). GTDB lineage: Bacteria > Myxococcota_A > UBA796 > UBA796 > JAFGLY01 > CALDOK01. Next base: position 23,491 of record CALDOK010000327.1, on the reverse strand, counting down.
GAAGGAAAAGGCCAAGTGCTCGTGTCGGGCATCCTCCTGCGGCTCTGCCACATGCTGGACTCTCTTCATCACCAAGTGCTCATCGAACACCTGTTCTGCCTCGAACTGCTCGAGAACCTCTGCGAGAGTCCTGCCTTCATCCATCGCTTCACCCTTCTGCGTCCAGGGAGGTCCGGTCCAGACCGGGAACGGAGATGTACCGCGTTCATCCATTCTATTCGACCGGAATGGGGGCCGACATGACTCCCGGCTTCAGTCACCCTGTAGGGGCTCCTGGTCCTACCTCGCCGCCCCCAGCACCACCAACCACAATCCACCTCTACTACCCGTCCCCCGCACTTCACCCGGTTCTCGGCGAACCCCCTCCGCTTCTTGTAGACCCCGCGGGTCCAGAAGGCAGATCCAATCGTTCCCAACAACCGCCACCCTGCCTCCAGACCGAGGCGGGCGCCATCCGCAGATTCTGTTCGTTGGCGCTACGCGTAAGAGGCTACAGAGAACCTCGCTGGAGGTGCTCAATGGGTAAGCCTGGCTGGATTTGGCAAGAGGTCGGTGACTGGGGAGAAGATCTGGTTCGGGCACAACTGTCCGATGATTCGATCACGGTACGCTCTGTCGAGCGCGACCCCGGCGAGGATTTCATGGTCGAGCCCGATGGCAGGCGGGCGACGGCCCTGGGCTCGCAGCCGAGGGTCGCGCTGCTGCAGGTGAAGGGCAGTAGGACCGAGCATGATGCGGCGTTCGCGGATGTCCGAGGGCTTCCGCGAGCGCGCCTGCTTCGGTGGAGCGCCCAGCAATACCCGGTGTTCGTCGTCTTCATCGCCGGCTCATCAGGCAAGAGGACGTTCGCGAGGGCTGTGGACGACTACCTCAAGGACGAATTTCATGGGCGGGACATCGGCGAATTGACCCAGAAGACCATGTCGATGCGGCTACCGCGTGTCGACAACCTCCCGCGGTGGGTGAGGGAGAAGGTTGATGAGTTCTATAACGCGCTCGTTCCCGACTTCGGCAGCCTCACTCCGACACAGCGGCTGGAGCATTTCGAGGTGGAGGAATGCGGGCCACCGTCGCACTACCAGAGGGCAACGATGTACGGCAGGCGGGTGCTCTGGACCGGACATCGGAGGCCCGCCTACTTCGCTGCCCTGGTGAGGGAGTTGGTGCGCATCGCCCAGCATGAGATCGGTGGACGCCGACTGCCAGCGTTGGTGAACTTCCATGTGTACCGTTCCAGGACTCATCTCACCAACAACATGGCCGTGGCGAGGATCCGCTGGTTCGAGAAGGAGCACCCGAACGTTGCACCGCACCTCGCCAACTACGAAGAACTGCAGATCAAGCCGAGCGAGGAATCCGATGAGATGAGTGCCTTCTGGGCAGCCCGTAGGATGCCGCCAGCGACATTCATGAACCAGGTGCTGCCGCTCATTGAACACCTGGATACGTTCTGCGAGCGGGTCATCTCGGAGGGGGGAAGGGTCTGGACTCCCAGGGGAAACGAAGAGTTCGACGAGATGTGGCACAGGTGGGACCACGAAACAGGGCTGGCGCCAATAGAGCTGGAACCAGCAGCGTCGTTCCTCTCCAGCTACATCATGAAGCTCGATGAACACCGGGTCTGGACGCAGAGACTCGATGAACAGCGTTGGCGCCCTGGAGTGTCCCGCCTTTCGGAGGCTCGACGAGTGAAGCTGATCCGAGAGACCACGAAAGACCTGCGTGGGTATTTGGGCGCATCGAAACTTCTGATCCGTTCGCTGGGCTGGTGATTGCGCTACACTCGGAGTGCCGGGAGCATGCCGTTCTCTCTCAAGTGTGATCACGTCACCGCAACTGGACCTTCGTCATGCTCATCGTGCGCCCTGGTCGGAACTCGGATCATCGCCTACCAAAGAAAAGTAGCGCGCGAGTCCGGATGGGGAAAGGAGGAACCCGGCGACTCGACTTCTACAGGCACCTCATCGGCCACGTAGGCTCCTCGGCCTCCGCACCGCCCCCACCTCCGGCATCACCTCGTATCGCCCCCATGGCCCGAAGGCGGGCCATATGGGTCGTGGTAGGTGTGGCAAATCACAAGCCGAATCCAGAGCTCCTGACATGGGGCGGCGACCACCTTGGCAACACGACTTTCGATAACCGGCTTTCGTCGCCCTGATCATGATCCGTTGTCGAGACGATTCTGCATGCGCGAGGCATCCATCAGCGTGTGAACAGGCCGGAGCACGCATCCTCAGCGTCGACCTCCAGATGCGCTAAGCCACCCTGCGGGGCCGAACCCGCCACCAGTCAGCCAGGGCGTGTCAGGAGCTCTGGAATCAAGATGCTTGCTGGCCGTTTGCTGCCCTTGTGGGCACACCAGCTACAGGCGATCAGCAGCTCTCGGTTTGGCGGAGTTCTGGCCGCCGCCGCGCTCAGGAAACCGAGGCTCACTCATGCCCCTCACCACCAGCGCATGGACTTGGCGCTTCATGCGAGCGCTCACCTGGCGCCCGACCGCCTCGGTTCGGGAGCCACGCATCAACAGGTGAGTGCGAACAGGCGCGACTCGGGTTCTGCGATGCTACAGCCGGCAAAGCGGGCTCCTCCCGACAGGGCAAGCACTCCACTCAGGAGCGAACACAGCGAACCCCTAGCACCTGGGTCACCCTCGCGCGACTCACCCCGAGTTGCCTCGCAAGGTCAGCCCGCGTCCGGATGACTTGCCCGTCGATCATCGACCGATACCTCTCAGCCCTCTCCTGTGCCGACTCTTTCACCGCCTTCATCTTCTCTGCCTTGATACTGCGAGTGTGAGCAGATCGAGGTCGCCGGATTTGCATAGTCAGCCTGCTGTCCGAAGTTCGTACCAGGTCCGTCTCGGGGAGCCATTCACTACGGTAGGGAGAACTCGCCTCAGGGCGGGTTCTCCCTTCCTCGTTTCTGGCCGTAGCATCGCGGGCATGCGGCGAGTCCGCCTGTTCACCACGCGACGCGTCGAGGGGGCTCCAGAGGGCTCCGAGCCGCCCGGTCCGGGGACGTTGACCAGCGGGAAGGTGTACTCCACGGTCAGCTCATCGCCTCTCGCCACGACCCGCTTGACCCAGGCCCGAAGCAAGCCCCGGCGCTCGTCGACCGAGCCGCGCTCGACCACCGCGCGGAGGTCGCCGACCCAGCCCTCGATGTCGTTGTCGCCGATGTCGAGCAGGGGCTCGGTGCCAGCCTCCGGCAGGGCGGCGATCCGGGCGTCGAGTGCCTCCTTCTCCTGGCTGACCTGCTCGATGCGCGGGGCAAGCCGGGCGACCGGGATGCTGCCGCTCTCGACCGCCTCGTAGAGGTTGTCGAGTCGCCGGGTCACCTCGGAGAGCTGCCCTTCGAGCACCAGCCGCTCCCCCTCGGCGTCGGCCTGGCCGGTGCGCAGCGAGGCCTGGACTTCGCGCACGAGATCAGCAAAGACGCCGGGGTGCAGCGCCCCGTCGCGCAGCGCATCGAGCACCACGCCCTCGACCCTGCCCTGCTCGAAGTTGTTGGCCGCAGGACAGGCCTTGGCCCCCTGCTTCTGCTTGGTCTGGCAAGTGTAGTACTGGTGCCGGCCGTTCTTGGCGCCGTGGCCGATGTAGGGGGCGCCACAGGCGTCGCAGATCAGCAGCCCGCTGAGGAGGTAGCTGCCAGCGGTGGTCCTGGGGTGGGTGACGGTCGGCCGGCGCACGGCGATAACCGCGGCGACGCGGGCGAAGTCCTCCAGGCTGACCAGCGGCTCGTGGGCGTCCTCGATGCGCAGGGGCTCGGCCGGCTCGGTGGCGAACTTGGCCGAGGCCTTCACGCCCCAGGTGTAGACGCCGGTGTAGACCTCGTTTCGCAGGATGTAGAGCACCGACTGCTTGCTCCAGCGCCGGCCGCGGGCGGTGCGCAGGCCCTCGTCGTTGAGCGTGCCGGCGACGGTGCAGGCGCCCTGGCCCGACAGCGCCATGGCGAAGATGCGCTGGACGAGCGGTGCCTGGGCGGGGTCGGGCACGAGCTTGCCGGGGCCGCGGCCGGTCTCGGCGCGCTCGACTTTGTAGCCGAAGGGCACGGCACCCCCGTTCCAGCCGCCCTCGGCGGCGTTCTTGCGCATGCCGCGCCGGGTGTCCTCGGCGAGCTTGCGGACCTGGTACTCGTTGAAGCTGCGGTGGATCGTTCCCATCAGCCAGCCGGAGGGCGTCGCGTCGGTGCGCTCCTTCAGCGATTCCAGGACGACGCCGGCCGCCGCAAGGTCTCCCCCAACTCGAAGCGAGTGCTCCAGGCTGCGGGAGAAGCGGGAGAAGTCCCACACCACGATCACGTCGAAGGGGCGGGGCTGCTCGACCATGTCGGCGAGCATGCGGCGGAAGGCCGGGCGGCGCTCGTCCTCGAAGCCGCTGATCCCGTCGTCGTGGTAGTCGGCGGTGACGAGCCAGCCCAGGCGCTGGGCGTGCAGGCGGCAGGCGTCAAGCTGGGCGGGCACGGAGAGGTCGCGGTCGGCTTGCTTCATGGAGGAGCAGCGGGCGTAGAGGACGGCGCGGAGGGGGCGGGTCATTGCACCTCCCCGGCGCTGACCATCTTGACGACCTCGCGATCGACCGGGTCGAAGCCCTCGGTCTCGTAGAACTGGAAGAGCTTGTAGGCGAACTCCAGCCACTGGCCCTTCTGCTTCGTCGAGAACGAGTCCAGCCACCGCGGGTCCATGCCGGTCGGGCAGAGGCGCGGGTCGAGCACGAGCTCGCGGAAGGCCTGGTCGACGGCGTCGCGCACGTCGCGCACCTCGCGCAGGCTGTAGCCGGCGGCGCGGAAGACCTCTGGCGTCGGGACGCTGTAGACGAGGGCGACGCGCTCGAGGAAGTCGACATCGGGCGTCTTGGCGCGCCCGCCGGTCTCGAGCTTCTGGAGGATCGAGTACGGGATGCCGAGGTCGGCCGCCGCCACGCGCAGGGACAGGCCCTTCGCGGTGCGCCACTCGCGCAGGTGCTCGCCCAGGTCCTCGGCGTGGGCGACCTCCAGGACGCTGCGGCCCTCCACCGCGGCGCGCAGCGCGGCGTCGTCGAGGCGCTCGCGCGGGGTCTTCTTCGTCGGCATCGGGCCTCCTCGACCGGTACGAGCGTGGGGTCCGGTCTCGGAGGCAGTCTACTCGCGTCCACAATCGGACGCAATGCGAAACATGGAGATGGATCCTCTCGGCCTGGCGGCCGCCGGTTCCGGCGTTACGATTCGGCGGCACTTCCGCCCAGGTGAAGCGCTTTCGTAGCATGCCGACGACCCGGCGGGTCGCGGCGCGGGAACGATGGTCATGGCAGCCTCGCTTGCACGAATCCTAAGCGTGGCTTAGGTTTCGTGCATGACCTCCCCCGACTGGCCTGGACTCCTGGAGCTCGCGGTCGAGCAAGCCGGCTACGTCACGACCGCCGACGCGGCCGCGCTCGGCTTCTCGCCGGAGCTGCTGATCCACCACGTCGGCGCCGGGCGCCTGGAGCGGGCGCGCCGGAGCATCTACCGGGTGGTCCACCTCCCCGCCGCGAACGACGAGGACCTGGTGGTGATCTGGCTGTGGTCCAAGCGGCGCGGCGTGTTCAGCCATCGCACCGCGCTGGCGCTCCACCAGCTCTCGGACCTACTGCCCGCCCAGGTCGACCTCACCTTGCCCACCTCGGACGCGGGGCGGCGGCTGCGGGTGCCCGACGGCGTCCGGCTGCACCACGCCGAGGTGGCGGACGCCGACCGGGTCTGGATCGGTAACGTCCCGGTCACCTCAGTTCTCCGCACGCTGCAGGACTGCGCGGCGCTGCCGATCGCTCCCGACCTGCTCCACCAGGCACTCGACGAGGCGGAGCACCGCGGCCTCGCCCGGCGCGCTGACCTCGACCGCATCGCTGCCCGGGCAAGCGCTGACAATCGGTGAGAAGTCACCCGTTCGAACGATAGGATGCCGCCCACACGCCTTTATAAGGACCCGATGCCAGACCCCCAGGAGAACGCGGAGCGCATCGCAGCCTTCCTCGCGACGCAGCCACGCGGGAGCGCTGGGAACCTCTTCGTCCGACGCCGGCTGCGGATGTCGGACCGCGCCTACTGGGCAGCCCGCGCCTTGCTGCTCGCACAGGGCAGGGTCGCCACGGGGCGGGGGCGTGGCGGCTCGGTGCGCCTGCTGGAGGGGACCGCGCCAACGTCGCCCGAGACCACCACCGCGGCCGAGCCGCACGACGGGCCAACGCAGGTCCAGGTACAGGTCCTGGGCTTCGCGCAGGTCCTGCAAGGCGGCCGACCGCTGGCCCTCGACGACTATCAGCGACCCTACGTGTGGACGCCGGCCAACGTGCGACGGCTGGCCGACGACCTGTTCGCACACCACCAGGGAGGCACACGGCACCTGGACTACTACATGGGCACCGTGCTCCTCCACGACGACCCGGTGCGAGGCCATCGATACGTCATCGACGGGCAGCAGCGCATCTCGACGCTCTGCCTCCTCCACCACGCGACCCATGGTGCGATCCCGGCCGGGCAGGCCTTTCGGTTCCGAGCGCCGGAGTCGGCCCGCAACCTGCGACTGGCACACCGCGCCCTGGTGACCCTCGACCTGCCGGTCGACCTGCTCGCCCGCGTGTGCTTCACGGTGATCACGGTTCGAGCCGAGGACCTGGCCTTCACCTTCTTCGATACCCAGAACAGCCGCGGCGTGAATCTCGGGGCCACCGACCTGCTCAAGGCATTCCACCTTCGGGCCATCCGTGGACGTGCCTCCGGGCAGGTGCAGGAACGGAGCGCCCGCGCGTGGGAATCGGCCCAGCGGGTGTCACTCCCGGGGGCATCGCCCCAACAGGCGATGCAGACCCTGTTCGAGCAGGTGTTGTGGCGTGCCCGACGCTGGACGGGCCAAGGTCACATCCGGTGGGAAACCCACGACACGCTGATGGGCGAATTCGAGACCTCGGCCTTGCCCGCCTCTGAGGACGGCACTGTGCCGCTCTACACCATCGGGCCGCCGGGCTCTGGGACCCGCGTGCAAGTCGGGCCAGGGGAGCAGGCTACGCTCAAGGGACTACCGAAAGATGGTCCGCGTGATCTCGCCGACGTGCCGATGGCGATCCGCCAGCCGATCCACCAGGGCCTCGGCTTCTTTCTCTACACCGAGCGGTACATGCGCCTGGCGGAGCGGCTGTTCGTTCGCGCCTCTGGCGATCCCGCCCTCAGCGGCCTCGAGGCTGTGGACGACATGCACAAGGCCGCGGGCCTGAGCGACTACCTCCGCCAGCTCTTCCGGCTCTCGACCGTGGTGTACGTCGACCGGCTGGGCACGGCGCAGCTGGATGCCTTCTGCCTCTGGATGGACCACCACCTGGGCGCGGTGCGGCTGACCAAGCATTCCGTGTTCCGGGCCACGGCGATGAACATGCTGCGCGACGGACCGGTCAACCTGCTCGACCGGATCGCGTCGGCCTACCGGCCCGAGGAGGTGCTTTCGTTGCTGCACACCCCCGGTGAGCACGACGCCATCTACCAGCAGCCCCTGGCGGACCGCGGCGTGCGCCTCCGCTACGCCGAGGCCCTGCTGACCTTCTACGGGCAGACCGGGAGCCTCGGCGGCAAGCGGTCATGGATCGAGCGGCGGCTGTCGAGGAGAGGGCCATGACCCACGAGGCCGGCGCGATGCAGCGCCCCGAGTCGGAGCTGGTCACGCTCGCCGACCTGATCGAGATGGGAGTCCGCTTCCAGGTCCCGATCTACCAGCGGTTGTACGTGTGGGGGCTCGACCAGGTCGACACGCTGTTGCACGACCTGTGGGTCGCGTTCCAGGCAGGGGCCGAGGTGTTCTACCTGGGCGGCACGCTGGTCGTGGAGCGTGAGGATGCGCGGGGCCCTGTCCTGGAGTTGATCGACGGGCAGCAGCGGTTCACCAGCCTGTGGATGATGAGCCTGTCCTGGGGCGGCCCCCTTCTGCCGTTCGCGTGGATCGCCGATGGGGACCTGCCCCGCGTCGGCTTCTCCATCCGGGCCGATGTGGATGCGTTCTTCAGGGGCCTACGCGCTGGCCTCGCCCCCGAGGGCCTCCAGTCGGACGACTTCCACCCCGCCCTGGTCGCCGCGCAGGCGCACATCGGCTCCTTCCTCCAGGCGGACGATCGGGCGGAGGCCAAGGACGCCTTCCTGCGCTGGCTCCTGGAGCGTGTGGAGCTGGTCCTCACCCGCGTGCCGGCCGGCATGGATCTGAACCAGCTCTACGAGGTGATCAACAGTCGCGGACAGCAGCTTCGCCACCACGACATCCTCAAGGCGCGACTGCTCTCCTTCCTCCCGGCCTCTGAGCGACAGCGCCACGCACAGCTCTGGGAAGCCTGCTCCGCCATGGAGACCTGGGCGGACCGGGCGCTTCGGGCGGTGTCCAGCCTGAAGGTCCGCGACCTGCTGCCTCCGGGCGGCCGGCCCGCCCACGCCTTCGCGGACGTGGAGGTGCTGCTCGGTCGGCTTGGGGCGGTCCAGCGCGAAGCCGAGGGCGATCTCGACCTGGCGACCATCCTCGCGACCACTGATGCCGACCCGACGCACGAAGGCACCCCCGAAGACGTCGACACCGAAGAGGGCGACGAGCACCGCAGCATCCTGTCCTTCCCGCTCCTCCTCCAGCACACGCTGCGGGTCTGGCTCCACGACCGGGGGCGCCCCGATCTGCCGCGGATCGCCGACAAAGAGCTTCTCGATCTCTTCGAGGCGCACTTCCTGCGGCAGGCGGGGGCCGAAGACGTGCGGTCCTTCGTGGCCCTGCTCTGGGAGCTCCGGGTGGTGTTCGACCAGCACGTCGTGAAGTGGGTGCGCCGGGGCGAGGACGAGCAACTGGTCCTGCACCGCCTCCGCGTCGACCCGGTCGATGGACAGCCCCGCGTACAACACACGCCCGTCGTCGAGAGCGACGCCTTCGTGCTGCTTCAGGCCATGCTGTACCACAGCCAGCAGATCACCACGCACTACTGGCTGACCCCTCTTCTGGCCTACCTGCACCGTCATCGGCCCATGCCGGACGGTGCAATGGCCTACCTGCGGCACCTCGACAACCACTTGCTGTGTCGGGGCGGCAAGGCCCACCTCGTCGAGATGTCCCGGCAGCACCTGGACGACGCGCCAGGCCGCTGGCGCCGCTTCCCCCTGGACTGCAGCTTGCTTGACGAGTCCCAAGGCGTCGGCTTCCCCCGCTACTGGTTCTACAAGCTCGAGTTCCTCCTCTGGGACCAACGGGAAGAGTTGGGGCTCGCGAAGCGGTGCGGGCTATCGGCCCAGGCCCTGCGCGACTTCCGCATCACGGCCCGGAGTTCCGTCGAGCACATCTCGCCCCAGACGCCCCAGGACGTCGATCGCAACCGCGTCTCCGCCGAGGTCCTCGACACCCTCGGGAACCTGGCCCTGGTCTCCCGCAGCATCAACTCCCAGTACGGAAACCTGCCCTTCAACGAGAAGCGCCAGCGCTTCCACAACCGCAACGCGGCTCGGGTCGACAGCCTCAAGATGGCCCTGGTGTACCGCAACACGACCTGGGGCGACGCCCTGGCCCGGCAGCACCAGACTGAGATGGTCGAGCTGGTCCGCGCCTACCTGGGACGGGACTTCTCCCAGGCGTAGGGGGCGGCTCGGCTTCGACAATCGACGGCGTCCCCCTTCTTGTTCCCGCTGTTCCCGGGTCCCACCTCGATACATCCGCTCCTCCAGCAGCCTCGCGGCGTGCTCGCCGGGAGCGCGGCTACTGGTTTGACCGGATGCAGCGGGAGCCAGAGATCGAGCCGTATGCCCGCTCGCTCGTGGCAACCCTCGCCCTGCAACACCAATCGAACATCACGGCTCTTGTTCCGGCCCGGTTCTCGTGTGAGTCTATTTGCGTCCAGTTCTGGACGCATCAAGAAACACACCGGAAGGCCACCGTGACCCCCAGATACTACCTCCGCAAGGACCGCATCGTCGCCGCCATCGACCAGAGCCACCTCTGCCAGGCCGGGTTCGCCGAGGAGATCGGCCTGAGCCGCAGCCACTGGTCGCAGGTGCTCAACCGGCACCGCGCCGCCACCCCGCGCATCCGCCGGGCGCTGCTGGCCCACCCCGTGCTTCGGGGCGTGGCCGAGGCCGAGCTGTGGGACGTCGTCGCCGACCACGCCGAGGCGGCCTGAGCCCATGAGCCGTCCCCGCGCCGACGCCGTCGACCCCCGGGTGCACGCGGTCCGCACCCTCGCCGCGATGCTGGTGCGCTACGCGCCTCGCACGCGCGAGCCCGAGCCGCCGCCCGCCGCTGCCGACGTGCCCGACGCGGCCAACCAGGTTGCTCCCGAGCGCCGGGCCGCCTGACCCCACCCCCTTCCGCCACGGCCGCCGTTGGCCGCACAGGCCGCATCATGCCCGCAGGTCCACTGCGGGGTGGCCCTCGTCCGCCCCGCTTCGCCGTCAGCTTCTTCCCCGACGTGTACGACCAGCTTCCCATCGCCCGCAGCCTGGGCTGGGAAGCGCTGGTCGGCCGCCTCTCCCGCTTCCCCGTGCGCGACAGGACGACCGATAAGCGCAGCCTGCCCTGCTGGGCACCGGCGAGCTTCGGCGGTGCGGTGACCACGACCGGCGTGGCGTCGGTCAGCCTGCTCGTGCTCGACCTCGACGGGGGCATGGACATCGCGCCGGCTCTCGATCGCTGCGCGCCCTTCACCGTCGCCCTGCACACGAGCTGGAGCCACCAGCCCGCGGCGCCGTGCTTCCGGCTCGTCCTGCCGCTGGCCACCCCCGTCCCCGGCGACCGCTGGGGTGAGGCGTGGTCCGCCGCGGTCGACGCCCTCGGCCTGCCCATCGACCGGAAGTGCTGCAACGCCAACCGCCGCTACCTGCTGCCGGCGCTGCCAGGCGCCGACGCGCAGCACCACGCCGAGGCCCGCACCACCGACCTCGCCCTGGACCTGCTGCCCCTGCTTCCGGCAGTCGAAGCGCACGCGCACACCGCGCCTTCGATGCGCACCGTGCGGGTTCCCCACTTCCGCGTCGAGCGGGCCGCGCGCCGTCGCCTCGCGGTCGAGCCCGACGCGCGCCGGCGGCTGGCCGACGACCTGGGCGCGGCGATCCACGGCGCAGGTACCACCGAGCGGGCCGAGGGGATCACCTGTCCATCCTGCGGCCGCCCTTCGGCCTGGTTCCTGCTGGCGCCCGAGCGCGCCACCCGCGCCCGCTGCAAGCACCGCAACTCCTGCGGCTGGACCGGCCCCGTGGCCGAGCTGCTGGGGAGGGCCGCATGAGCGCGGCCCCTGCCGGTGCCTTGGTCGAGCTGGCCGCCGTCGAGAGCGGACCGGCGCCCGACCCCGACGTGGTGCTCATGATCGGCGAGGCCGGGCCCAAGGGCCGCCGCGCCACCCGGCTCACCGTGCGGACCATCCTGCAGCACGACCCGCGCTGGATCGGCCGCCTGCGCCGCGACTTGTTCCGCGACCAGGTGCTGCTCGACGGGCAGCCCGTCATCGACGCCGACCTCACGCGGGCGAGCTGCTGGATCGAGGAGGTCTACCAGGCCACCCCGAGCCGCGACCTCGTGCACGAGGTGGCCGTCTGCGTGGCCGACGAGCACGCCTTCCACCCCGTGCGCGACTACCTCGCCGGGCAGCGCTGGGACGGGGTCGAGCGGGTGCCCCTGCTGCTGCCGCGGGTGCTGGGCGCCGAGGACAGCCCGCTGCTCCGAGAGATGGGCCGCGCGTTCCTGGTCGGCGCCGTCGCCCGGGTGGAGCAACCCGGCTGCAAGCTCGACACCATGCTGGTGCTGGTGGGCGCCCAGGGCATCGGCAAGTCGCGCTTCTGCGCCGGCCTGCTGCCCGAGCCCTCCTGGTTCGGCGACACCCCCATCGACCTGCGCAGCAAGGACGCCTTCGTCGGCCTGCAGGGCAAGTGGCTCTACGAGCTGGCCGAGATGGAGGCCGTGCGCGGCCGGGCGGCCACGCGGGTCAAGAGCTTCCTGTCGAGCCCGGTGGACCACTACCGGGCGCCCTACGGCCGCACCGCCCAGGACCACCCGCGCCAGTGCGTGTTCGTCGGCACCTCGAACCACCCCGACCTGTTCGACGACGGCACCGGCTCCCGGCGCTTCTGGCCCGTCCAGGTCGGCCGCATCGATCTCGACGCCCTGGCCCGGGACCGGGACCAGCTCTGGGCCGAAGCGGTCGCGCGCTACCGGCGCGGGGAGGCCTGGCACCTCGACCCGGCCCAGGAGCGGGTGCGGCAAGCCGAAGCCAGCCGCTACCAGATGACCGATCCCCACCGCGAGCGGCTGGAGGCGTGGCTGGAGCAGGTCGGCAGCGCCTTCTCCACGTCGGAGGCCCTGGCCGAGGGGCTGGGCATCGGACCGGAGCGGGTGGACCGCTCGCTCCAGACCCGCATCGGCCCGCTGCTGCACGAGCTGGGCTGCTCGAAGTTCCGGGTGCGCCGGAAGGGGCAGCGGGCGTGGATGTGGGAGCCCCCGTCGGCGAGGGCCGAATGATGGGCCAGAGGTCGGGACAGGTTGGGCCAGGGCGATCCGGGGCGTGGCAACTGCGTCTTCGGGGTGGCCCAACCTGGCCTGACCTGGATCGCGAGATTCACGACGAGGCGCACGGGCGAAGCGCAGCCGTGCGAACGAGACGAATCGCAACTGCAACAAGCGAGGGAATACCAAGATGATCAAGCGATGTGAACACGAAGCGTGCGGCGAAGCGTTCGAGGCGAAGCGCAGCGATGCGCGGTTCTGTGGGGCGGGGTGTCGGGCGGCGGCGAGTCGGGCGCGGAGGGCTGGGGCGCCTTCTGCTGTGCGGGCGACGCCGGGGCTCGTGGTGGTGCAGGCGGACCCCGAGGTCGCCGCGCGGCTCGAGGCGCTGGAGGCCACGGTCGAAGCGCTGGCCGGGCGCGTCGGCGAGGGGCAGGTGAAGGCCGCCAGGGCGCTCGCCGACGTGGCGAAGGAGCTGGGGCAGGACCGGAGCGACACCAACGAGCGCGTGTGCGAGCTGGAAGAGCGCGTCGAGCGCCTCGCGCGGCGGAAGGAGCGGGTCGAGCCGCCTGCCCCGGCCGCGGAGGACACGGCGGCGCTGGACGCGCGGGTCCGCGAGGTGGAGGGGCAGCTCCAGCGAACTCGGCGCCGGCTGGGCTCGTTGCAGCGGCGGGTCACCGAGATCGACGAGGTGGCAGCGGCGGCGGTGAACATGCTGGCGGGGGCGAAATAGGCCGCCCGGCAGCGGCGCGAGCGCCCGCTCAGCTGTTACCCTCTTCAAGTTCATGGCCGACCAGGACAAGAGATCTACCGCATGGCATCCGCCCGCCCCATCTACCTGGACAACCACGCGACCACGAGGGTGGATCCGCGGGTGGTAGATGCGATGCTGCCGTACCTAAGGGAGGACTACGGCAACGCTGGCTCTCGGAGCCATGTGTACGGTAAAAGCGCCGCCGATGCCGTCAGCGCCGCTCGCGAGGCCGTGGCCGCTCTTGTGGGGGCGGAGCCCGACGACGTGATCTTCACCTCAGGTGCCACTGAGTCGAACAACCTCGCAATCAAAGGTATCTGCCACGCCGACGTCCCTCCAGCCCATGTAGTGACCTCCTGCATGGAGCATCACGCGGTTCTGGACGTGTGCAGGGACCTGGAGAGCCATGGGTGGTCCGTGACCTATTTGCCAGCCCGCGCGGGCGGGCGGGTGTCTGGCGAAGACGTAGTCAGCGCTCTCCAGCCCGACACGCGTCTGGTGACGATCATGTGGGCGAACAACGAGACCGGCGTCATCAACGACGTGCCGGGGCTGGCAGCCATTTGTCGTGAGCGCCGCATCTTCTTCCACTCTGATGGGGCTCAGGTCCTCGGTCGTCTGCCTGTGGACCTGAGCTGCACTGGCGTGGACCTCCTGTCAGTTTCCGCCCACAAAGTCTACGGGCCAAAGGGAGTAGGGGCCTTGGTGCTTCGACGTTCCGCGCGTCGCGCGCTACGACCTCTTCTCAACGGCGGGGGGCAAGAGCGGGGGCTTCGGCCCGGCACGATTCCAGTGCACCAGGTGGTCGGGCTTGGCGAGGCCGCGCGGTTGGCTGCCCGCGATCTCGAAGAGAACGATGCGGCTCGGATCGCGAACCTTCGCGACCAGTTCCTTGCGGCGCTGCGGACGGCTGTTCCAATCGAGATCAACGGCAGTATGGACCATCGGCTTCCCGGCAACCTGAACCTGTGGTTCGAGGGGTGTGACACCGAGGCGCTCATGATGCGGTGCCGGGAAGTGGCCTTCAGTACCGGGAGCGCCTGCACATCGGCGTCTTTGGAGCCGTCCTACGTCATTTCGGCACTCACTGGCAATGAACAGCGTGCCGCAGAGAGCGCCCGGTTCGGCTTCGGCCGCTTCACGACAGAAGATGAGGTGGTACGCGCTGCTGAGGCCGTGGTCCACAATGTGCAAGAACTGCGTTCCCTATCCCCCCGCGCCCGAAGCGAACGGGCCTCGCACAGCCAATCTGCGCCCGGCTGCGAGTCCGTCGCCGCGGGGACCAAGTAATGGACAACATCCAATGAGCCTCGCTGAAGTTCTCGACGCTATCCGAGCGGAGGTCCGTGAAGAGTACCTGTCCACAGCGCAGTCATATCCGTGGATTGTTGGATTCTCCGCCGGCAAGGACAGCACCGCGCTTCTACAGCTGGTGATAGATTCCGTCCTCGACCTTCCTCCAGACGCGCGCAAGCGTCCAATCCATATCCTACTGAACGACACGCTCGTGGAATCACCGGTCTACATGGAGCACGTCGACCAGGTACTCCAACGCATCCGCACCGCGCTGCCGGCTCTGGGATTGCCGTGCGTGGTCCACCGAGCCGTACCCGAGACCGATCAGACCTTCTGGGTGAATCTTATTGGGCGAGGATATCCATCGCCGAACCGCCAGTTCCGCTGGTGCACCGACCGGATGAAGATCGCCCCCACGAACAACTACATCAAGTCGGTCGTGTCCGAGAGCGGTCAGGCGGTGCTACTCCTGGGTGTCCGGCGGGACGAGTCGGCCTCGAGAGCACAAAGCATCAACCGTTACAACCCTGGTGCAACGCGGCTCAATCCCCACAACTCGCTCCCGGGATGCCTTGTATTCCGCCCACTCGTAGACCTCTCGACGGATGACCTCTGGTCGTTCCTGCTTCAGTCACCGCCGCCTTGGGGCGGATCCCATCGGGGGCTGGTGACGCTCTATCGAAACCTCTCATCTGGCGAATGCCCGCTCGTGCTCGACAAGGCCGATGCGCCGTCCTGTGGGTCGAGCTCGTACCGCTTCGGCTGCTGGACCTGCACTGTCGTGCAGAAGGACCGCAGTATGGCGGCGCAGATCGACGCAGGGCATGAGTGGCTCGAACCCCTCATGGCGTTTCGGGACTATCTATACGAAATCAGGAATAACCTTGACTATCGGGACGAGGAGCGCCGCAACGGCCAGCAAGGCATTGGTCCATTCACAATGGCCGCACGTCGAGAAATCTTGGACCGTTTGATAGAAGTGCAGCGGGAAGTCGGCCGGACGCTCATCACGGAGCCCGAACTCAGACGGATTCGGGAAATCTGGTCGGAAGACCTGGCCGCCATCAGCAAGCGCCGATTCGCCCTCGCCGATATTGAGGTCGAAACCGGGCACGGAGTCGCCAAGTGAGAAAAGGGATCGCCTTCCTCGATGACCCAGAGAGCCGAGCGCTTCTGCGTGAGCACTGTGAGCGCGTCGGAATCGAGTTGTCGACGGTCGAACAGCTGGTGCAGGAGGAGGTTGCCGTGGTCGGGCTCGAGCGGCGCGACGGGCTGTTCCAACGGATGCACGAGATCATCCGAGACAGTGTCGGGTTGAACGATGACCTCCTGAACGGCGATGGGGAATAGCACATGTGGATCGAGCGGATTCGCCTGCGCGACTGGAAGTGCTTCATCGACGCAACGTTCGATCTTCCGAAGCCCACCAAGGCCCGGCCCATCGTCCTCGTCGGCGCGCAGAATGGAGCGGGCAAGACGTCGCTTCTCGAGGGTCTTCTATTTTGCCTCTACGGCCCACATGCCATCGATCTGATCGCCGAGCGTGAGTCGGACATGGCGCGCGGAACCGAGGGCTTTCGCCGCTTCGTTAGCCGAGCAGTTAACAACGCGGCGAGGGAGCAGGGGCGAACGCGCGCCACGGTCGAGGTCACCTTCGCCGACCAGGAGGAGCGCATCCG
This sequence comes from uncultured Pseudomonadota bacterium, assembly GCA_937912125.1. Classification (GTDB taxonomy): domain Bacteria; phylum Myxococcota_A; class UBA796; order UBA796; family JAFGLY01; genus CALDOK01. The sequence goes on along the minus strand of CALDOK010000327.1, from coordinate 7,311 downwards.
CATTGAGCGCAGATTCCATATCTACCGGAATGGCCAGTACCGCGACCAAGAGTTGTTCGTCCGCCGAGGGCGAGCGCAGGATGACCCAGACGAGCTCGATCTCATTGTCGTGCCGGCGTTGGGAGAGAAGGACGATTTCCTCCGTGGCTACATCGCCCAGCAGATTTTGCCTCACAATCTGGCGCCCTTCTTCTTCTTCGATGGCGAGCAAGTTCAGCGCCTCGCGGCGAAGGACCGCTCGGCAGCCACCCGCGATGGCCTCGAACAGCTGTTTGGCGTGCGGATCCTGCGCACGCTCCAGACCGACTTGCATACCCTGGCGAGCGAGCGCAGGTCAAAGGGACGTGTTGGGAACAAGCCGAGCAAACTCGCCCAGCTCGAAGTCGACATCATGACGGCGCAGGAGAAGATCGGGGAACTGGAGGGCGAGCTTGCCGAGCTGGAGGCGCAGATCCCGACGCTTCAACGCCAGGTGGATGGGTTGCAGAGCAACATTGGGCTGCTGATTCAGGGAAATACGAACAACATCAATGAGATCAATCGGGAACTTCACGAGGCAGAACAGGATCGCAGGTCCATTCTACGAGAGCTGAACGAGCAGCTGTTCGGGCGCGACCTCGCGATCGCTCTGGCTCACGACAATGTAAGAGCGCTGCGTCGCCAGCTCGCTGAGGAGGAGCGGCGAACTTCCTGGGAAGCTGCGCGCGAGAATATGATGCACAAACTCGGAAAGCTGGTGGCCGACTTCGAGGGGCTGACGGAGCCCTCGGTCGAGCCTGAGCTCACCGACGACCAGAAGGTCGCGTTGCGCGCTCGCCTAAGCAAGGCCTACGAAGGGATGTTCGTGCCTCCACCCTCCGGCATTGCGCAGAACGTCCGGCACAACTACCTCGGCACCGACAACCGCGCGGTCGTGCTCGATCGCCTTGCTGCGGTCCAGCGACTGTCCACGGCTCGTCTCAAGGACCTGGTAGACCGGCTCGAAGACGCGACTAACCGTCGCCGCCGCCTTGCAGACGACCAGCAGGCGCTGGCGGTCGGATCCAGGGCTAGCGAGCTCACCCAGGCCTTGCGCGAGGCGCAGGACGAGCTCACCAAGAAGCAGGAGCGGAAGCTCTTGGTGACCAACCAGGTCACCTCCGAGAAGCGCAACTTGGGGAATCTCACATCTGAGCGCGGCCGCCTGGAGGAAGCTGCGGAACGCGGAGACGTCGAGAATCGGGTCGCGCGCCGTTGCGATGAGATCAGCGCGATGCTCGACTGCTTCATCGAGGATCTGCGACGGAAGCGAAACGAGCAGCTCGCGCAACGCATGACCGAGGTCTACCGAAAGCTTGCTAGAAAGGAGGATGTCGTCCGGAAGATTGAAATCGACCCCGATGGTCCGGTGCGCTTGGTCGGTGCCGGCGGGCGAAACCTGAGCGACCAAGATCTTTCCGCGGGAGAGAACGAGATCTTCGCGTTGTCGCTGCTGGCCGCCGCGTCGAGCACCGTCGCGAGCGACATGCCAGTCATTATCGACACTCCGGTTGCCAGGCTCGATCGAACCCATCGGCTGAACATCGCCAAGCACTACTTGCCCAAGGCCGCGGCACAGATTGTCCTCCTCTCAACGGACACCGAACTCGTCGGGGACTTCCTCGATCCGATCCGCAAACACGTCGGCGCTTCCTTCCTTATCGACTTCGACTCCGCTACCGAGGTGTCGGAGGTTCGAGCGAACGTCTACTTCGAACCCCTCGACCGTGGCTGAGGCAAACCATGTCTGACACCGTGCCCGTCAATCTGATGCAGCTACGTCGCAAACCCTTCCTCCCCACCAAGCACACCGAGGAGCACACCGGGCGACTGCTTCGGCAGCTGGGCCTTCCTGACAAGGCAACGGTCGGCCGGCTAGCGCTCGGTCGATCGCTCTCGGTCCCCTCGGATCCCCCGGATCTCGAGGATGCATCCACTGAAGGCGCGGGAAAGGCCATTCGTGGCGACACGCTATTCGGCGACGACCTTGCTGTGTGGGTGGCTTTGGTGGTCGAACACGCAGCGAGACATGGTCGAGCCGACGGCTTGGAGTTCGACTCGCTGGTCGACCTGCTGCGTCGACATTGGGACCGGGGAATCCGCCTACTATGGAAGGACTGGCAGGAGGCCGGCGAAGGCCTCTCGGCCTTCCTCGAACGACTCAGCGTCCTCGCCTCGCTTCCCGCGACCGGTCCGCTAGGTGACGGCGTGCGCCCCGGGAAATCCGACGATGGCTGGAGCACTGCGAGCGCGACGCCCGTGGTCCTGCGCCTCGGCGAGATTGGGCTAATCAACGGTTCCAACAAGCGGGCCGAGTGGGTGCTCAACAAGAACGGCATGGCGCCGCACTTGGGGATGTTCGGCAAGCCGGGCAAAGGCAAGACACGAACCGCGAAAGAGCTGTTCCGGCAGGTCCGGGAGGCTGGCGTCCCGCTGCTTATCATCGACCCAAAGGGCGAACTTCGGGAGGAAACTGCGTTCATTCGGGAGATCGGGGCTGAGGTCGTTGGCCTTGGACGAGAGCCAATTCCCCTCGACGCGCTCGCCTGCGAGCCGGGTAGCGAGATTCGGGTCGCCGACGGATTCGTGGAGGCGCTAAAGGGGGCGGTTCCGCAACTTGGTCCCAAACAGTTGGACGCTGCGCGGGAGATCACGAAGCGGTTGCTGGCCAACGCCGAGGTCGTTCGCTTCGAGGACGTGGTGGACGAGGTGGACGCCCACTACAGGCGCAATGACATGAAGGTGGACGTGCTCACCGCTTCGCTCCACAAGTTGAGGGATTACGCTCTGTTCGCACCCACGCACAGCCCTAAGGATTTCTTCAACAAGACCTGGGTTATCTCTGTCAATGAAGCGACAGACGAGGCGCTCCGGTTCGCGCTTTTGTTCCTCCTCGACTGCCTACTTCGGCATCTCCGGGCATCGTCCGAGGCACCCGTTGATCACCAGCAGGGAGTCCGCGCACTTCGATTGGTGCTTGCCATCGATGAGGCACGCCGCGTCATGGAGGTGGCTTCGCCAGAGCTGCTGGAGGGGCTCGTCCTTGAGTGCCGCTCGAAAGGCCTGGCCTGCATGTTCATCTCGCAATCGCCGGACCACATGGACCGAGCGAGTGACGACCTCGTTAAGCAGTTCGAGGTTGTGGCATCGTTTGAGGCCGACGTTGGCAGCAGGGCCATGCGGCGGTTGTTTGGCAGCGGTAGCAAGCCGCGTGACCTGCAGCAGCTTGCCATCGGCCAACTGTTGGCACGTCTGCCGGGCGAGGATGAGGCGGTCGTAGTGAAGGCGTGGGAGCCCTAGGCCATGGCATACGACTTCGCTGCATCCCTCGCGTCAGAGCAGACACTCGGCAGCTACTTAGTCAAGAGGTTCATTCTCTCGCCCGACCAGTGGTCCGGGTATGCCAACCCAACTCCATTGAACTGGATCTGTGTGAAGTTCAACGCGGCGAATGCAGCATCGGTGCCGTCCAGCAACGGGGTGTATACGTTCGTGGTCAACCCTGGCATTTGCCAACATCCTGCGACGCAATACCCGCTCTATATTGGCCGTGCACGTGGCATCTCTTTGCGAGATAGGTATCGAGGGTACCTTCGTGAAAAGGTCGCAGACAAAGGACGGCCACCGATACAGTCGATGCTCAACAAATGGTCGGATCACTTGTGGTTCTACTACGCGGTTGTGCCGGACATCACAGCGATTGATGACTTGGAAAGTGATCTGCTCACGGCATTCCTGCCCCCATTCAACCAGTCCTTCCCGGCCGAGATCTTGACGATCTTGAAGGGGGTCTTTCAATGACATCCTCACTGCGCAAGCGCTTTCCAGCCCTCCGCTGCCGAATGGGAGACTGGATCTACTACGTAACCTACTTCCGGTTCGTCGATGTCGTCCAGTGGATCAAGCCGACCGAGGAGGTCCATGCCAACCCCAAGCTCTCGGAACGAATCCAGCGACTTCTGAATAAACGCCACGCGAGCGAAATTGCTGCTTACCTGTGTTCGGAGCCACAGCGATTCTTCAACGCCCTTGTGGTTGGCGTCTACGGTGGAGAGCCGCAGTTCGGCCCGATGGACGTCACCGTTAATCCGAACACAGGCTGGGAGCCTCTTTCGGAGATGGAGGAGGTCGAGCTTCAGGCGAGCGTCGGCCTGCTTCAGTTACAGGGGACTGAGCGTCTCTTCGCAATTGATGGACAACATCGAGTCGCCGGTATCAAGAAGGCAGTCAACGAGAGTGCCCAGCTGGCGGACGACGAGATCGCTGTAGTCTTCGTGGGGCACGAGAAGTCCTCCAAGGGCCTGGCTCGAACCCGCCGGTTGTTCACGACACTCAACAAGTCAGCGAAGCGCGTTTCGACTGCAGATATCGTCTTGCTCGACGAGGACAACTCGTTCGCGATTACCGTGCGAAAGCTCGTGAACGAGTTCGACGCATTCAGAGAGGGGCGCTTGGTACGCTTTGAAGGGAACGGATCGGCGATCCCGACCGCGAACAAGGGCGACATCACTAGCATCATCGCTTTGTATGAGGTTGCTCAAGACTTGTACGGAACCAAGCCCATCGCCCCCTTTGCTGCAGGCAAGAAGGCGCTCCTGACGAGCCGGCAGGATGAAACCACATTGGGTGCGCTGTACGACGTAAGCACGTCGTTCTGGAGCGGTATCGCGAACACCTTTCCATCGCTGGGCAGAGTGTTCGCGGGGACGCAGCCAGCTGGGGACCTTCGCCAGCCTGAGGTAAACCACCTGCTCGCCCGACCGGTCGGTCAGCGCGTGGTTGCGTTGGCGATGCATGTGCTCATGGCACGCGGCACTTCTTTGCCAGAGGCTCTGGCAGAATTCGCTGGTGTGCAGACGAACCTTTCTGACGAAGCGTGGCACCACCTCCTGTGGGACCCAGTTCACGGGAAGATGCTGACAACGGCAAAGAACCGATCTCTGGCTGAGACGCACCTACTGGTCTCCACCGGGAACCAGGCGCGCTCGGCGGTCCATCAGGCCAAGTATGACGAATTCCTCGCCCAGCGCGATGCAGACGCCTGAGTTCGTGGTTCAGACGGAGGTGGACCGTGCCGCGTTGATAGACCGATCGGCGGATCAGTTCGGGGCGGGCCTCCGCGCCACCCGCCGGGGCATCTTTCTGGACGGCCCGCGAAGCTTGTTTCCCGATTGAGCTCCGGTTTGGTGCTCTGGCCGACCCAGCTGTCCGCCCACCGCCCCGCCGCGCGTCCCTGATGCTGCCCACCGAGGCCCCATGACCACCTACGACCACCTTCTCCACCTCTCCCGCGCCGGCGCGACCCTGCTCCACATCGCCTCCTACGAGTGGGAGCGCGTGCGGGGCCACGTCATCGGCCTGTCCAACGCCATGGAGCTGCCCCTGCGCGTGTGGAGCCAGTCCACCGGACTGCTCGCCTGCACCGAGGACGGCGAGACCAGGGTGGAGGACGACGCCGCCATCGACCCGCTCGAGATCCTGCGCCAGATCCACAGCTCCGATGAGCCCGGCGTGTGGCTGCTGGAGGACTTCCAGCCCTTCCTCCGCGAGGAGCATCACCCGCTCCTCCGCTGGCTGCGCGAGCTGGCCAGAATGCCGACATCGCCGCGCAAGCTCGTTGTCCTCTCCACGCCGCTACCCGGCCTCCCGATGGACCTCCGCAAGGAGATCCCGACCATCGAGCTGGACCTCCCCGGCGTGGACGACCTTCGCGTCGTCCTCCACGACGCCGCCTCCGCCCTCGGGGTTCGTGCATCCGACGACGAGGCCCTGCTCGACGCCGCGCGCGGGCTCACGGTCATGGAGGCGCGCCTGGCGTTCGGGAAAGCCGCCGCGGAGCTAGGTCGGCTGGACCTGGGCGCAGTCCCGCTGGTCGCCCGGGAGAAGGAGCGGATCATCAAGCAGAGCGAGGTCCTGGAGTACTACCCGACCGACGCCCGCATGACGGACGTGGGCGGGCTCGACCAGCTCAAGGTGTGGCTCGACCGGCGAGGGCGAGCCTTCGGCGCGGGTGCGCGAGACTTCGGCCTGGACGCGCCCAAGGGTGTCCTGCTCCTGGGGGTCCAGGGCTGCGGCAAGAGCCTGCTCGCCAAGGCGGTCGCGGCGACCTGGCAGTTCCCGTTGCTGCGCTTCGACCTGGGCAAGGTCTTCGGCGGCATCGTCGGGCAGTCCGAGGGCAACATCCGCACGGCGCTCCAGGTCGCCCAAGCCCTCGCCCCGTGCGTGCTCTGGATCGACGAGATCGAGAAGGGGCTGGCCGGGATGGGCAGCTCCGACCAGACCGACGGTGGCACCACCGCCCGCGTGGTGGGAACGCTGCTGACCTGGATGCAGGAGAAGCGCGATCCGGTCTTCGTGGTCGCCACGGCGAACCGCATCGACATGCTCCCGCCCGAGCTGCTGAGAAAGGGACGCTTCGACGAGATCTTCTTCGTGGACCTCCCGACCCGCGAGGTGCGCGAGGAGATCCTGTCCATCCACATCGGCAAGAAGCGCCGCGACCCCAAGGACTACGACCTCGCCGACCTAGTGGAGCGGTCGGTGGGCTTCTCTGGCGCGGAGCTGGAGGAGGCGGTGCGGGAGGGCCTGTACGACGCGTTCGCCGAAGGCCGCGAGCTGTCCACGGAACACATTGCTCACGCGCTGGACAAGACCTTTCCGCTCTCCCGCACCATGCGCGAGCAGATCGAGGGCCTGCGCCAGTGGGCCAAGGTCCGAGCCCGCCTCGCCAGCGGCCAGGCACCCGAGCCACTGCCGCAGGACAGCGCCGAGACCGCCGCCCCCCGCCTGCGCCAGGAGGCGACGCGCAACCCGTTCATCCCCGGTGGGCGCTCGTGAAGGTCCTCTTCTTCCACGCCACAGGGGCCATCCCCCACCCGAGGGTGCTCGGGGCCTTCGAGGCGCAGGCCCGAAACACGCTGCGCCCGTTCAACCGCTTCCTTGGGCAGGCCATCCACACGGCGAAGCAGCGGCAGTTTCGCTACCAGCTGCCCTGGGAGCGGGTCCGCAACCTCATCTCGATCCGTCTGGACCCGGCTGACAGCCTGCTGCGGGTCCCGCGTCGGTTGCCCGGCGTGGTCCTCATGGGTTGGCCGGGTGACAGGGCCCCCGACTTCTCGCAGCACGGGTTCGTCGTCAACCGTGGCGTGCCGGTGCGCATCGAGGCAGCAACCCGCACAGCGGCAGGGCTGGAAGTGCGCACCGATGTACCGCTCTTGCCCACGGATCGGCTCATGTGGTGCGGCGTGGACTGCACGGTCAAGCCGGAGGACGCGCCCCTTCCGCCACAGGAGG
>CALDOK010000326.1 GCA_937912125.1 uncultured Pseudomonadota bacterium | reverse complement strand
AGGCGCTGCAGCGGCTCGGTGAGGCGCTGGAAGCTGGCGTGTTCGATGCGGAGCCTGGCGCCGCGGGCGGGCTTGCCCCCGGAGCCGCGCTCTGCGCCGGCGGCGCGGTCCACGAAGTGAGCCAGCAGGCGGGGTGTGAGCCAGGTGCGGGAGCCGAGCAGCAGGTAGGGCTCATCCGTCGGCGCCTGGTCGCAGATGCTGTGGCCGCGGCTGGTCAGCACCCGCGCCTGGATCGCGGACAGGGGCTCGCCCAGCACCGGCATGGTGTGGGCTGGTTCGCCGAAGGGGGCGATGCTGAGTGAGGTGTCGATGATGTGGGACTTCATGGAGCCGCCGTGGGTGGGCATCCGCGGAGAGCCTGTTAACCCTTCCTGCATGCCGGGCGGAAGGGCCGCCTCCGGCTGAACGCCACGGTGGTTGAAATGTCTGGCTTCGACGCTGGTAGCGCCCCCTTCGATGTTCGCCTGCCCGAGCTGGCACCGCTGCTCCTGGAGCACGCCGGTGCGCCGGTGTTCCTGGTGGGCGAGCAGGGCCGCGTGCTCTACGTCAACGGGGCCATCCGGCGCTTGCTGGGACACGATCCCACCGGGGCTGGCGACGTGGGGCGGCTGCTCGCCGCGGCGGTGCCCGACCTCGAGGCGGTGGACCAGGCCAAGGAGCTCCTCGTCGAGCTGCTCCATCAAGGTCATGGCAGCCGGCAGATCGATCTCACCATGGGCACCTGGGATGGAACCCGCAGCCTGATCCGCTGGACCTTCCAGGCCACCCGCGGTCTCGAGGGCGCCTATGTGGTGGCCATCGGCAAGGACCTCACCGAGCGCACCAAGATCGAGCGCTGGGTGCGCATGTTCGCCCAGCTCGTGGGTCGGCTGCACGACGCGGTGTTCGTGACCGATCCCCTGGGGGCCATCCTGTTCTGGGGCGGCGGCTCCACCCAGCTGCTGGGCTACCAGCCCGAGCAGGTCATGGAGCACAGCCTGTCCATGCTGCTGGTGGGGGCGGAAGCCAGCCAGCAGGCCGAGCAGCTCTTGATCGACAGCCTGCGTCCCGAGGGCGTGGAGCGTCAGGTCGAGCTCAGCCGCGCCGACAGCGGAGTGGTTCGCTGCAGCCTGCGGGCCGGGCCGGTGCTCGACATGCACGGCCAGGCTGTGGGCATCGCCTTCGTGGCCACCCCCGCCTCGGCCAACCAGTCCAGCGCGACGGGCGCAGATGGCGACGCCGTGACGCCCCTGGACGACGCCATCGCCCGCAGCGGCTTGGTGGCGCTGGTCACCACCGACGCGCAGGGCTCCGTGCTCACCTGGAACAAGGCCGCCGAGCGGCTGGGGGGCCGCGGCGCGGCTCGGGCCGTGGGCAAGCGCGTGCTGGACGAGGTGATGGTGGTTCAAGACCTGGACTGGGCTGTTGTGGCCTCCCACCTGCAGGCCCGCGGCCGCTACCAGCAGGCCAAGGTGCGCGTGGTGCGGCCCAACGGCACCGTGGCCGTGGCCTCCTTCGAGGCTGTGGGGCTCCGGGGGCTCGACGGGGGCACCCAGGGCGGGCTGCTGATGCTGCACGACCACACCGAGCAGGCCAACCTGGCCGAGGAGATGCTCTACGCCAAGCAAGGGGCGCTCAACGCCACCTTCACCGAGGGCATGGTCCATCGCCTGGAGTCCGCGGTGGCGGCGCTGGTCCCCGGCACCCACCAGCTGGCCCGCTCGATGCAGGTCTTGGGTCGCCTGGCCACCATGGTCACCGATGGCCGCAGCGCAGAGCAGCTCCAGGCCTTCGCGGCCGAGCACCAGCTGGGCAACCTCGAGCTCGCGGCCAGCGAGGACCTCTACGAGCTCGCCGAGGGCGTACACCAGCTCGAGCGAACATCCCGGGACGCCCGCCACTTCCTCGACGCCTCGGCCGAGGCCCCCCGCGCGGTGCACCTCGAGCGCGAGCTCGATGTGGCCCTGGATCTTGTGCGCCACAGGCTCGCCGGGCGCTGCTCGGTGGACCTCCGCATGGGGGCGCTGCCGCCCGCCCGGGCCATCCGCGGCCCGCTGCTGCGCGCCTTCTGCCTGGCGCTGATGGCAGCCGCCGACAGCTGCTCCCGCAGCCGCGCCAAGGGGCGCTGCCTGGTGATCACCGGCGGCGTGCGGGACGGCTGGGTGCGCGTAGCCATCCACGACGACGGGGAAGGCTTCGGCGTCGACGTGCGCTCCCGCCTGGGCGACCTGGCCTATCTCGCCCGTCAGCCGGGCATCGGCGCCTTGATGTTGGGGCTGTGTCGCGAGGAGCTCCGGGCCGCCGGTGGGAACCTCGAGCTCGAGGGGGCCCCCGGCGCGGGCACGCGCATGAACATGGGGTTCCCCGCAGCGGGCGCCTCGGCCTCGCGCTCCGGCCAGGGCGCCCGGTCCGAGAACGAGGCCTCGGTGTTGATCATCGAGGAAGACGACCTGCTCCGGCGCGCCCTCGAGCGTCACCTGGCGTCCTCCTTCGGCACCGCCGCGTCCGAGACCGTGGGTGGGGTGCTGCAGCAGGTGGCCGATGGGCGCTTCTCCGCGGCGGTCGTCGGCTTCCCCAGGCCCGAGGGCTATGGGTTGCGGCTCATGCGTCGCCTGGCCGAGGCCAACTCCATGCTCTGGCGCAACACCATCCTGCTGGTCCCCCCTGGCATGCGGCGCGGTACCCGCCAGACCCTCCAGGACTCCGGCGCGGTGGTGCTGCCTCGGGACACGGACACGGGGGCCATCATCACGGTGTTGGCGCGGATGCTCGCGGAGCTCGGCTGATCAGCTGTCCCGTAGCTCCTTGTCGCGCTCGCCGATGAGCTCCCGCTCCAGGCCGCTGTCACCGCAGCGGTTCGCGGTGTCGATGGCAAGGGTGAAGGCCACCAGGGCTTCCTCGCTGCGCCTCTGGCGGGCGAGCCAGCGGGCCTGCAGCCACTGGCCGGTGGCCACCAGGGACAGGTCCCGGGTGCGTCGGGCGCACTTGATGGCGTCGGCCAGGCGGTCCAGCCCGGTCTCGTCACCCCGCTCGGCGTCCAGGTAGCCCAGGAACAGGGCGTTCATGGTGACGCCGGGCTTCCAGTCCGAGTCCAGGGCCAGGCGCATGCTCTCGGTGAAGGCGGCGTAGGCTCGGGCAGGCTCGCCCAGGCGGAGGTGGCTGTCACCGATGTTGTGGTGATTGACGATGGTGCCCACTCGGTAGCCGATGCCCTCGCGGATCTCCAAGGCTCGGCGGAAGTGGACCAGGGCCATGGCGTACTCACCACGGCTGTGCTGGATGATGCCCAGGTTGTTCACCGCTCGGCCATGGAGGATGCGGTCTCCCAGCTCCTCCGCCAGCCGCTGCGCCCGCTCGAGCGTGGCGGCTGCGCTGTCCAGGTCGTCGGCTCGAATGGCGCGGTTGGCCAGCCCGAGCAGCGCTCGCACGCCCACCTCCGAGCTCTCGCCCGCGCGGTCCAGGGCTCTCTGGTACAGCCCGCCCGCTTCGTCGACGTCGCCTTCGTCCAGGGCGAGCTGCCCGAGGGCCTCGATGCTCGCCAGGGCCAGGTCTTCGTCGCCCAGCATCTCCGCCAGCTCGCTCGCCTGGTCCAGGTAGGCGCGGGCCTCGAGGCGCCTGGGCACCGCCATGCAGACCTTGCCGAGGGCAAGGCAGGTGGCGGCCTCTTCGTGCTGGAAGCCGTGCTCCGAGGACTCCTCGAGGGCCACCTGCAGGTAGCGCTCGGCGCGGCGGATCTTGCCGAGCAGCAGCGCGGTCTCGCCGGCGCGTCGGTGCAACGAGATCTCGTTCCAGGCGACCGCGCCGCCGTGGGGGCCGCCCAGCTCCGCCTGGTCCGCGAAGATCCCCAAGGCGGCCTCGTAGCGCTGCAGGGACATCTCCAGGAAGGCTCGGCTGCGGTGCAGATCACCAGCGCGACCGAGCAAGCGGGTGGCGTCGACCCAGTCCCCGGCCAGGTGTTGGTGTCGGGCCAGGGCCTCCAGGTGAGGGTCTAGATCATCGGCGAACAGCCGCAGCATCCCCTCGGCCACGATGCGGTGGGCTTCCCGCAGCTGCTCGCCGAGCATGGAGCTGCCCACCACCTCCCAGAACGCCTCGCTGGTGAACTCGACGGTGGACTCCTGGATGTTCTGGTGCTCACGCCAGATGCTGCGGGCCACCAGCTCTCGGGTGGCGTCGCGGACCTGGCGGGCGCCGATGCAGTCTTCCAGCAAGCGCAGTGGGATGCGCATGCCGATGGTGGCGCCCACCTGGAGCACACCCTTGGTGGGCGGCGAGAGGTCGTCGATGCGCGCGGCGAACAGCCCCCGCAGCGTGTTGGGGATGGCGGGCACCTCGGCACCGCCCCGCAGGGCGACGCGCTGGCCTTCGCGCTCGAGGAAGCCCGAGCGGTCCAGGGCCTTGAGCATCTCGAGGACGTACTTGGGGTTGCCCGCCGCGTCGTTGGCGATCAGCGCGGCCAGGGCAGGGTCCACGTCACGAGCGTGGAGCAGCTCCGCCACCAGCTGGGCCAGTGCGTCCTGGTTCAGGGGGGCGAGCTCGATGGTGGCCGAGGCCAGGCGCTGCAGGCTGGCCGCGCCCTCGTCAGAGCTGGTGGCGAGCAGCAGCAGGCCGTGTTCGCGGGTGACCCGGACCACCTGCTGTAGCAGCTCGCGCTCGAGGGCGTTCATGTGTTGCACGTCCTCGAAGACGACGAGCACGGGGCCGTCCTGAGACAGGGCCCGCACCAGGCGACGGGTCACCTCGAGGAGCTGCTCACGGTAGGACTGAGGAGGGCGGGTGCCCAGATCCAGGTCGAACAGCCAGGCCAGCATGGCGATGTCCGCTCGGGGCAGGCGGAGCTGCCCCAGCAGGTCCAGCTTGGTGCGGATCTGGTCCGGTCGATCCCGCTGGGAGATGCCGGTGATCGTGGCCACCAGGTCGCGGAACGGCGCCAGCGGCGTGTCGGCGAAGGGGTAGGCCCTGGCCGAGTAGACCGGGAGGTGTCGCTTGAGGGCGAGCTCGCTCACCTCGCGGACCAGGCGGCTCTTGCCCACGCCCGCGTCACCCTGCAGGAGCACGAAGCGACCCTCCCGCCGACCCAGGGCCACCAGGGCTTCGCGCAGCACAGCCAGCTCGCTGCCGCGCACCAACCAGCGGCCCTTGGAGCCACCCAGGCTCGAGCTGCGCCGGCCCGTGAGGGTGTAGCAGACGCCGACCTTGCGCTCGTTGCGGCTGCGGTAGGGCAGGGGAGGAGCCTCGTCGAAGGTGAAGGCATCCTCGGCCTGCTGGGCCACAGCGGCGCTGACCAGCACCTGGCCGAGCTCGCCATGCCAGGACAGGCGGCGCGCGAGACGGATGGTGCTGCCGCGTCCGACGACTTGAGTGACGGTGTTGCCGCCGGCGTGCTGCACAGCGGCCTGGCCCATGTTGACGCCGACGCACAGGGAGGTGCCAGCCCGGTTCCACTCCGCATCGGGGATGGTGCGGCACAGCTCCAGGGAGCAGCGCAGGGCGCGCACGAGGTCGTCCTCGCGGGTGCGCGGCACCCCGAAGAGGATGGTCACGGTGTCGTCGGTTCCGGGCTGGAGCAGGCCGCCGAAGCGCCGGCAGAGTTCCCGCAGCCAGCGGTTGCGGGCGCGCTCGAGCTCCATGAGGCTGGAGGGGTCCACCTGCTCCGCCAGGCCAGTGTCGCCGCTGAACTCCACCGAGACCACCACGATGCCCTTGAGCTCTTCGGCCTGCGTGGGCATCCAGGATGGCGTGGCCGTGCCCTGCCGGCCCTCCTCCGCGTCCTCCTCGTCGGCGCTCGGCTGGTCCAGGCTGGAGCCGAGCTCGAGCATGCGCAGATCGTCTGCCAGCCTGCTGAGGTCGCCCACTGCGGGGTCCGCGAGGGCCTCGTGAGAGAACGCCTCGCGCATACAGGCCGCCAGGGTCGAGGCGTCCGCCCGAAGCTGGTGGTGGTAGAGGAACGAGCGCAGCGCCTGCTCCATCTCCTCGCTGGTGTCGAAGCGGTCCTCGGGCTCCTTGGCCAGCGCCCGCTGGAGGATGCACCAGAGGTCCTCGGGGATGTCGGGGTTCTCGTCCCGCGGATCCGGAATGATGGCCTCGCGCACTCGCCGGAGCTTCTCCTCGGGGTCGGGGTGTTGGAACAGGCGGTGCCCCACCAGCAGCTCGTAGAGCACGATGCCGGTGGAGTAGACATCCGAGCGCTGGTCCAGGTCCCGGCCTCGCACCTGCTCGGGGGACATGTAGGCGAACTTGCCGCCGCCAGGGCGGTCGTTCTGGTCGCCGGCGCCCTTGCCCGCCAAGCGGGCGATGCCGAAGTCCACCACCTTGACTTCGCCCGCGAAGGACACGACCACGTTGTGGGGGCTGATGTCACCGTGCACGATGCCCAGCCGCCGGCCATCCTGGTCGGTCAGGCCGTGGGCGTAGGCGAGCCCCCGCAGGGCGGTGGCCACGGTGAACACCGCGAGAGGGATGGGCACGCGTCGATTCTGGGCCTCGAAGGTGCGACGGATCCGCGTGAGGTCACGGCCGTGGATGTGCTCCATGGCGATGAACCAGTCATCACCTGCGCGGTTGAGCTCGTAGACCTGGACGATGTTGGGGTGGTTGAGGCTGACGGCGATGCGCGCCTCGTTGATGAACATGGCCACCAGGCGCGGGCTGCGGGCCAGGGGCGGCCTGATGCGCTTGACCACCAGCCGCTTCTCGAAGCCCTCGACCCCGAATGTGCGGGCCAGGTACACATCGGCCATCCCGCCCTGCGCGATGCGATCCAGGATCTGGTATCGGCCGATCTGTGTGGGCAGGTCCATGGAGTTGGACTCCTGCGGTGGCGTGGGGGGCACCCACGCCGGGTCAAGTGCGGGGATCGTAGGAGTTCAGGCGCGCAAACTCGAGAATGAGGTCCCGGCTTTGATCGTCGAGAGAGCTGGGCATCACCACCTGGACCTCGAGGTAGAGGTCACTGGGCGGGCGATCGGGGTCAGGCTGGTTGCGGCCGCGCAGGCGCAGCAGCGCCCCAGAAGAGGTGCATGGAGGCACCACCAGGCGCACCTTGCCAGAGCTGGTGGTCAGCTCCACGCGGCCGCCGAGCAGGGCCTCGGAGACGGACACGGGCAGGGGGAGGGGATCCGCCTTGGTGCCAGCCGGGCTGGGCCCGGGAGCGGCACCGGAGGGCTCGGCCCCGCGCCTGGAGTGATCGGCGCTGCCTGGTGGGGGCGTTCCGGCCCGGGAGGAGCCGTCGACGATGACGTCGCACACGAGCTCGCCCGGGAGCCCGGTCATGCTGGAGTGGCCCAGCCTGGGGACCCGCAGGGTGTCGCCGTGTTGGGTGTCCGAGGGGACGCGGAGATCGTGGATCTCGTCATAGTTGACCAGGCAGGACCCGTCTTCGCTGCGCTTGAGGCGCTGGTACTGCAGGGTGACCATGCCGCCGCGGGCGGCGATCTCCGCAGGGACGTGGACCTTCAGGCTGATGTCCTGGCCTGCCAGGGGAGGCGACTTGGAGCCCTTGCTCGAGGAGCCTGCTCCACCGCGCGGCCGGCTGCGGGCACCCTCAGCGCGGGAGCGAGGGGGGGGGGGCATGGGGCCCGAACCGGGGCCCGGGCTGGGAGGGGGTGGCGCGCCGGGCCCACTGGGGGCGGCGCCCGGACCAGCCGTGCCGAAGCCGAAGTCCTCGAATACGCCGAAGTCGTTGAAGATGTCCTCGAGGCCGATGTCGTTGCCGGGCTTGGACGAGGCGTGGAAGCCGGAGCTGGCGTCGGCCCCTGGAGGCGGCCCCTGGAAGCCCCACATGCCTCCGGCGAAGGGGTTGCTGCGGGGCTGCCTGCGGCGATCGTAGCGGGAGCGCTCCACCGGATCCACCAGGGCCTCGTAGGCTTTCCGGGCATCCTCGAAGAGCTTTCGCGCCCCGGGTTTGTCGCCGGCCACGTCGGGGTGACACTCGCGGGCGATCTTGCGGAAGGCCTTCTTGATGTCCTGCGTGGTGGCATCACGGGCCACTCCGAGGACGGAATAGTAGTCTTCGACGCTGCGAGGGGCGCTTGCCGACATGGCCTGTCCATCCGCGCGGGCACGAGGCCCGGGAGGGCGTGGGGAACGTGTGGCATCATACATGGGGTGGGTGAACAGGTCGAGAGTCGTCCGGCGTTGACGCACCCGCGAGGCCGGCCTAGACTCTCTGAACTCCGATCATCCCCCCCTCGCCCCGCCACTCGAGGAACCATGGGCAAGTACAGCAACCCCAGCGGCCTGTCGTGCTCCTTCTGCCACAAGCCTCAGAAGGAAGTGGACAAGATCATCGCCGGGCCCAACGTGTTCATCTGCAGCGAGTGCATCAAGCTGTGCATGGACATCATCCACGACAAGTCCCAGCGCAAGCCCATGGCCTGGGGGCACGCCAAGATCCCGCCTCCCGCCAAGATCAAGGAATTCCTCGATCAATACGTCATCGGGCAGAACCTGGCCAAGCGCAAGATCGCCGTGGCGGTCTACAACCACTACAAGCGGGTCGAGGTCAACACGGGCAACAAGTCCGAAGCGAACGACGTCGAGCTGCAGAAGTCCAACCTCCTGCTGATCGGCGGCACGGGCACGGGCAAGACCCTGATGGCCCAGACCCTCGCCCGCTTCCTCGACGTGCCCTTCGTCATCGCCGACGCCACCACCCTCACCGAGGCCGGCTATGTGGGCGAGGACGTCGAGAACATCATCCAGGCGCTGTACCAGGCCTCCAACAACAACCTGGAGCGCACCCAGCGCGGCATCGTCTACGTCGACGAGATCGACAAGCTCGCCAAGAAGAACTTCACCTCCTCGGTCAGCCGCGACGTGAGCGGCGAGGGTGTCCAGCAGGCCCTGCTCAAGCTCCTCGAGGGCACCCAGGCCAACATCCAGGTCCGCGGGTCCAAGCGGCTGCCCAACCAGGAATACCTCCAGGTCGACACCACCAACATCCTGTTCATGGTGGGCGGCAGCTTCGAGGGGCTCTCCAAGATCGTCGAGTCTCGTGTGGGGCGGCGCTCGGTGGGCTTCCTCGCGGGCGGCCACGAGCAGCAGGATCCCGACCGCTCCTCCCTCCACGATGTGGCCATCGAGGACCTCGAGAAGTTCGGGCTGATCCCCGAGTTCATCGGCCGCCTGCCGGTCATGGCGATCATGGATCCCCTGAGCGCCGATGACATGGTGCGCATCCTGGACGAGCCCAAGAACAGCCTGGTCAAGCAGTACCAGAAGCTGTTCCGCTTCGAGAAGGTCAAGCTCAGCTTCAGCGACGAGGCCCTGCGTGCGGTCGCCGAGCGGGCGGTCTTGCGCAAGGCCGGGGCCCGCAGCCTGCGGTCCATCCTCGAGGCTGTCATGCTGGAGGTCATGTACGAGATGCCCTCCCACGAGAACCTCCAGGAGGTCGTCGTGGACGAGGACGTGATCACCGAAGGCGCGGAGCCCCGCTACATACCCATCCAAGACCTCAAGGTCCCGGTGTAGGCGCATGGAGCCCTGTCTCATCATCGCGTCGCCCCAGATGAAGGACCCCTTCTTCGAGGGGGTGGTGATCCTGGTGTGCCAGCACGATGACAACGGCGCCCTGGGGTTGGTGATCAACCGCGAGACCTCTCTGTCGGTCCAGAACGTGCTCGAGCAGCTCTCCGTCGAGCTGGCCCACAGCTACGAGGAGCACGCCGTGAACTGGGGCGGCCCGGTCGAGCCCGGCGCGGGCTTCATCGTCTTCCCTGGGCAGGTGCCCGACGACGAAGGCTGGAACGTGGGCCAGGGCATCGCGGTCTCGCCGTCCCGCGATCAGCTCATCGAGGCCCTGGTTCAGGACGAGCCTTTCCTGCTCTGCCTGGGCTATGCCGGCTGGGGGAGCGGTCAGCTGGACGATGAGATCCGCAACGGCTCCTGGATCGTCACCGAGGTCGACCTCGACGTGGTGCTGGCTACCGCCATGGACGAGCGCTACGACAGCGCCTTGGCGAAGCTGGGGCTCGAGGCCACGGGCGTCTGGATGCAGCCCATCGACGAGTAGTCGAGCTGTCCGTTTCGACCATGGATACAGCAAACCCCGAGCGAAGCGAGCGGGTTGCCGGACACGGTGGGTCTGCTTCATCGACGCAACCAGCCTCGTCGTGATACCGTGCCGCCCATGAGGAAGCTGGCTTTCATCAGGCCGCTGGGCAGCGGCGCCGTGGGCACCGTCTACCTGGCCGACATGGTCTCGGGTCGGGGGTTCAGGCGCCAGGTGGCTGTCAAGGTGCTGATGGGCGGCCAGCCCGGTGCCGAGCAGTTCCTCACCCGCATGCGGGACGAGGCGCGGCTGCTGGGGCTGCTCAACGACGAGCGCATCCTCGAGGTCAGCGAGCTGGTCCGGGTGGCCAAGCGCGACGCCGTGATCATGGAGTTCGTCGAGGGCATCGACCTCAGCACCGTCGTCGAGGACGGCCAGGTGGTGCCCTCCCGCGCCCTGGCCGAGATCGGCGCCATGGTCGCTGGGGCGCTGCACAAGGCTCACATCGCCACGCACCCGTCTTCTGGCGAGCCCCTCAACGTCATCCACCGGGACGTCAAGCCAGCCAATGTCATGGTCACCGTACGGGGCTCGGTGAAGCTGCTGGACTTCGGCGTGGCCCGGGCCCACTTCGAGGCCCGCGAGAGCTTCACGGGCCAGCTGGTGCTGGGCACCCTGAACTACATGGCGCCCGAGTACATCGTCACCGGCGAGGTCACGCAAGCCGCCGACATCTATGGGCTGGGGATCGCACTGTTCGAGGCGGCTTCCGGCAAGACCTTCGGTCAGCCTCGCATCAGGCGGGAGCGCTTCGAAGAGGCTGTCCAGGAGGCGCTGGAGTCCATCCAGGCCACCCACGGCGAGCTGGTGCCCCTGATGGCTGGCATGTTGCAGTGGCAGCCCGAAGATCGCCCCGATGGCGCCACCCTCGAGCGGGCCTTGATGGCGGCCGCCGACGAGCTCCGAGGCAGCAGCCTGCGCAGCTGGGCAGCGACCGCCATCCCGCCCCTGCTCGAGCAGTCCCGTCCCGACATCGAGGATCCTATCGGTCTGGCGGGCCAGCAGTTCGATCTCGAGCAAGGCGGCGCCGAGAGCACCGCCCCCTTCGCCACACTCGCGCCCGAGCTCGTCGCCAGCCCCCGGGCGGCGCCCCCCGCCAGCGCACCGGTTCGTGTCGTGGCTCCCCAGCCGGTCTCGACTCCCCAGCCGGTCCCGACTCCCCAGCCGGTCCCGGCTCCCCAGTCGCCGCCTAGGCCACCGGTCGTCGAGGCTGCCCCGGTTACCGCCACCCTTCCTCTTCCCTCCCACTCCACGAGCTCTCCAGCCCCTCCCCAGGCTCCCCAGCCCCCTCGCGCGGCCGTCCCCCCGCCTGCTGCGCCTGCTCGCCCGCAGCCCAAGCCGGCCTCCAACCTCGGCCTGGCCGTGAAGAGCCTGCTCATCGGCGCAGGCATCGGCTTCATCCTTGTGGTCGTGGCAGCGCTGGTCGTCCTGGGGAACTGAGCTCCTCAACCTCTGGTCCCTCCCATGCAGCAGCAGCGCCGGCTCCTGTTCGCCGCGCTCGCCGTCGTAGTCGTCGCGGTGCTCGGCCTCACGGTGGTGATGAAGGTCTGGTCGCCTTCGCGGCCGGCCATCGGCGGCGCCCTCTCGGGGCCTCGCGTGGAGCCCAGCCAGCAGGCCACCGTGGCCTACCGAGTGCGCTCCGGCGACACCATCGCCGCCATCCTCCAGCGCTTCGGGGTGCCCGCCAGCCAGGTGATCTCCGCTGGCCGGGAGCACTACGATCTGGCGCGCATCAACACCGGACGTACGCTCACCGTTGGCTACACCCGCGGTGTCGGCCACGCCAGCTCCCTGCGCTATCCCATGGACGGAGACGGTGACAGCACGCTGGTGGTCCGCTGGGACGAGCAGGCCCAGGCCTGGAGCGCCGCGGTGGAGCAGGTGCAGTATGAGCGCGAGCTGGTCTCCCGGCGCTTCCAGATCGAGTCCAGCCTGTGGAACGCCGCCCTGGGCGCGGGCCTGCGTCCAGACGACGTGGTCCGCTTGGCGGAGATCTTCCAGTGGGACATCGACTTCAACACCGAGCTGCACCAGGGCGACACCTTCTCCATGGTGGCGGACGGGCTCTACCTCGACGGTGAGCTCCGCAAGCTCGGCGACATCCACGCCGTGCAGCTGCAGGCCAAGGACGCCCCGTTGGTCGCCATCCGTCACCTGGGAGCCAGCGGTGACGTCGGGTACTTCGATCCCGACGGCAAGGCCCGCCGCAAGCCCTTCCTGCGCTCGCCTCTGGCCTTCTCTCGGGTCAGCTCCGGCTTCGCGCCCGGTGGAAGGTTTCACCCGGTCACCGGCAAGCGCAGGCCCCACAACGGCACCGACTTCGCCGCGCCTACCGGCACCCCTGTGCGCAGCGTGGGCGGCGGGGTGGTCACCGCCGCGGGCCGCGCCGGCGGCTACGGCCTGCTGGTCCGCATCCGCCACGATGGCGGCTACGAGAGTGGCTACGCCCACCTGAGCAAGATCCTGGTGCGCAAGGGTCAGCGGGTGTCCCAGGGCGACACCATCGGCAAGGTGGGCAGCACCGGCCTGTCCACGGGCCCCCACTGCCACTACGAGCTCAAGCTCAACGGCGGGTACATCGATCCGCTCAAGGCCAAGCTGCCGGTGTCGGTGCCCTTGCCCCAGGGCGAGCGCGATGCCTTCGCGGCAGAGCGGGACCGCTGGCTGCCCGTACTCCTCGAGGCCGCCCTGCTCGAACCCGAGGGCCAGCCCGAGGTCGGGGAATGAGTCGCCTGAGGTGGCTGCTCCTGGCTCTGCTGGGATGCTCTCCTTCCCCGGACCTTCCCGTGCACGCCGAAGCCTGGGTGGGCGCTGGTCAGCACGGCCCACAGGATCTTCCCGCGCTCCTGGCCTCCCAGCCCCTGAGCGTCGATGGTCCTGGGGCCGACGGTCGCTTCAGGGTCATCGCCAGCCACCATGCCCTGGACCAGCTGCGGGCGCTGGGCCTCGACGTGCAGGTCAGCCGCCAGGATCATCGCAGCAGCGCGTCGCGGGCACCGGAGTACCACGACGCTGACCAGATGGCGGATGCGCTGCGTGACCTGGCGCTGGCGTACCCCGGCGAAGCAGAGCTGGTCGACCTGGGCCGTTCGGTGGATGGGCGCCCTCTGCTGGCCCTGCGCATCGGGAGCGGTGACTGGCGGGTCCGCATCGTGGCGGCGCACCATGGCGATGAGCTGTCCTCGTCCGAGCTGGCCCTCGCGGTGGCTGAGCAGGTGCTCAGGCAGCCCGTCTCTGCCGAGGTCTGGGTGGTGCCTCACGTCAACCCGGACGGTGTGGCCGATGGCTCTCGGTACAACAGCCGCGCAGTGGATCTGAACCGGAACTACGGCTTCAAGTGGGCCGACTCCGAGTACCGCGCTGGCGACGCGCCCTTCTCTGAGCCCGAGTCCCGCGCCATCAGGGTGTTGTCCAGCTACCGCGGCTTCGCCAGCGGGCTGAGCATGCACGCCGGAGCGGCCCTCATCTGCTACGTCTGGAACTACACCACCCAGGACAGCCCCGACCAAGCCTTGCTGCTGGCTCAGGCCGAGGCCTACCGCCAGGCCTGCGACCTGAGCGGCTTCTACCAGATCAACGGCGGCGCCTGGTACGTCACCTACGGCGACACCACGGACTGGTCCTACGGCCGCCAGGGGACCTTGGACTACACCCTCGAGGTCTCTGTCGACAAGACGCCTCCGGCCAGCCAGCTCGAGGGGCTCATCGACGACCACATGGACGCCGTGCAGAGCTTTCTGCAGCGAGAGCCTGCGCTGGTGGGTACCGTGCGCGATGCGTTGGACGACACCCCCCTCGAGGCCACCATCACGTCGGAGAACGGCGGCGCCAGCGTCTCGGGGGTCGACGGGCGCTTCGCGCGCTGGCTGCCGGCTGGAGGGGCCTCGCTGGAGATCCAGGCTCCCGGCTACCAGGGCCAGGTGGTGGAGCTCGAGGTCGTGATGGGCGAGGCGCAGGTGCTGGACCTGGCCCTCGAGCGGGACGCCCTGCTCACCCTCAGGCCCGAGCCGGCTCTGCTCACCTGGGACGACCAGGAGCGAGAGCTGCTGCTGCCGGGGATCGACGATCCTCAGGTCACCCTGTCCCGGGTCGGCTACCCCAGCCTGACCATCCAGCGCTCGGGGCAAGGCTACGCGGTGGCGTCCGCCGATCTGGAGCCCGGCCCCTGGACCGTCGAGACCAGCCAGGGAGTCGCGCCGCGCGCGCTCTTCGTGGGCGAGCGGGACGACCGGGTGCAGCTCACGAGCGTGGGCTGGCAGGCCGACGAGCTGGTGGTCGAAGGCCAGGGCTTCGCGGACGGCACACGCGCCTGGGCCATCACCGGCCAGGCCCGCGGCCTGGTCCCCCTCGAGGTCTTGCAGGCCGACCAGACCGGGCTTGTGCTGGATGCGGGCCCCTTGGCCGAGCTGGTGGGTGTGGCGGACCTGATGGTGGTCTCCAGCGGCGCTCAGCTCGCGGCCCTGGATCTGGCCGGAGGGGGCGTCGTGGACACGGGCGCACCCTCGGACACCCAAGGCCCTGGGGTCGACAGCCCCACGACTGGTCCGGACAGCTGGCCCTCGGTGGTCGGCGGCGGCCGCTGCGGCTGCGCTGCTTCCTCCAGGCCCACCCTTGCTCCTGCCTTGTTCCTGGTTACCCTCGCCACCGTCTTCGGGCTGCGTCGCCGTGAGCGGAACTCGGGCCGCCCGCGCGTGTCCCTGGAACATGGGCTCCAACACGGTCGGTCCGACAACCCCGAAGCCCCTCAGGAGTTGGTATGAAGCGCCCCTGCCGCATCCTCTCGCGCGCTGTGACTTCCCTCTTGCTGATGCTGCCCCTGCTGGGCCTGGCGGCCTGCGAGGAGGAGAACTTCGGCGAGGCCAGCTTCTACGAGAACGTCTACGACGCCTACGCCGACTGCCGTGAGTCCGAGATTCGTTTCCTCAAGGGCAAGCACGGCATCAGCACGGCCTTCGCCGAGTGCGGCAGCAACAACTTCCGCAACTTCTCGTGGTCGCCCACCGGCATCCACCTCTACTTCCAGGTCACCCACGCCGGCCATGTGCTCAACGGTGAGGAGAAGACCATCGCCACCGTGCCCACGCCGCTGCCGGTCACCAACGGCGCATGGCTCGACGGCGATCGTGTGTTGCTGCTGCTGCCCCACCCCGAAGCGGGGATCCCCGGCCAGCGCCTGGGCATCTACGACCACCGCAAGGCCACCATGAAGGCCGTGGACGTGCTGCTCGAGGAGCCGTTGATGCTGCAGCGGGGTCGCGACGCCCAGCACGCGCTGGTCACCGCGCTGGACGAGCAGGGGGCGCGGCGGGCCTACAGCGTCGAGATCGCCACCGGCGCTGTCGAGCGAGCCTTCCCATGGTTGGAGCAGCCCCTGGAGAGCTTCGGCTTCGAGGCCGATGTGCCCGATGGCGGCATGGTCACCTGGGCCGCTGGCGGCACGGCGCACATCGCCAGGCCCGACGGAACCCAGCAGCAGGACTTCGAGGACGCCACCAGGGCCGTGATCCATCCCCTGGGGCGTTGGCTGGTCCTCGAGCGCCTCGCCGCCGCCGTGTCGAACTTCGATCAGGCCGCTTGGGACGAGATGTCCGACGAGGCCCGCGAGCGCGCTGTGCGACGCCGTGACGCCTGGGTCGAGCGCCTGCCGGACTGGACCGACACCGAGAGCCGGCCGCCCTCTCTCGATCTGGTGGACCTCGACAGCGGCAAGCGCTACCGCTTCAGCGAGTTCCAGGGCGACGAGTTCGAGTGGTACCGCGCCAAGGACTACTGGCTGTCGTTCCGGCTCTGGGGCATCGAGGAGAAGGAGCTCAACCGCAACGTGGCCCTGCTCGACCTCACGGACCGTATGCGCATGCTCGATCGCGAGATCTTCCCAAAGGGCATCGAGCTGGTCCAGGCCGTGCCCGAAGCCGACGCACCGGCCGAGCCCGCCGAGGTCCAGCCCCTGGACGTGCCCGAGGCACCTGCCGGTTAGCCCAGCCTAGAGGTCCAGGCAGGTCGCCACGTCGCGCGCGGCATCGTGGCTGAAGGTCACGCCCGCTTCGCTGGGCTGGCCGCAGCGCTCGATGCCGTTGATGGTGACGCAGGGCGAGACCGTGCGACCGTCAGGGGGCGGCTCTCCGGTGACGTCGAAGACGCACGAGGTCAGCCCCCGCACCGTGAACAGGCGCACCCGAAAGTTCTGGATGCGGATGTCGAAGCGGGACGCGAGATCGCTGCGGTAGGTGGCCAGCGCCGTGGTCAGAGGCGCGAGCCCAGAGAGCTGGATGGTGTCGCCGCTGCGCGTGAGCTCGGTGCGGATACCCTTGGGTGCGAGCTCGAGCTGGATGGTGCCGATGCGGGTGTCGCTGTCGTAGGCGATGACCAGCTTGGCCGGGTCGGTCACGCCGCCAGCCAGCGCGCGGCCCAGGCGCGAGCGCGCGGCCGCGTCGCCGAAGAAGCTCTGATACAGAGGCGCCACACCTACGAAGGCGACCTCGACACCCAGCTCGGGGGAGCCTGGGGGCGGGGGTTCGGGAGCCGGCAACGCGGTGGGGCGGGCCTGGGCTTCGGCCTGCTCCCGGCTCGGTTCGGTCGGGGGCTCGGGCTCGCCGGGCTGGCACGCGGCCAGCAGCAACAGCAGCGGCGCTACTTGGTGCGCTTTGGCAACAGACCGTGGCGTCGCTTGGTCTCCTTGAGGGCCTCGGCGAAGGCGATCTCGTAGTCGACGGTGCCTTCGGAGATGTTCTTGACCAGACCCTTGGCCTCGTCGCGCAAGCCGCGCTCGTCGACGTCGAAGCTGCGGATGATGTCGAGGATCTTCCGGAAGAGCCTCTCGTCGTCGGAGTAGACCTCCTGGACGAAGTTGCTGATCATGAAGTTCTCCACGAACTGCCGCGCGAGGTACTTCTTGACGCTCTCTCCGGTGGGGTGGCCCCACCCCTCGGCGATCTCGGAGCGCACCTTGGAGTAACGATCGTAGGGGATGCTGCGCTTGGACATGGTGTCCTTGACCGCGTCCCGCAGATCCAGATCGCGCTTGAGGAAGGTCTCCATGATGGCGACCAGGTCCTCCTCGGCTTCAGGGCGCTCTTCGAGAACGACGTCGATGTCCCCGTCGTTGCAGAGATTATCGATGACCGCATGGGCGATCATGGGGATGCGCGTGCGATAGAGCCTCAAGAAGACCTCCACTGCTTGGCTTTCGAGGCGGCACTCGGCGTCACAGTACGTGGACGCGCGCGTTCCGTGCGGCCCACCGCTTAGCCTGCCGCGGCCCGGGAGGCGACATGGATCAGCGGGATATCCGCGACCCGCTGATCCTGACTTCGAAGATGCAGTTGTTGGTGGTGAACTCGTCGTCGTCCACCTCGGCCTCGACGCTCCCGGAGATGCCGCGCTGGGTGTCGTCCGTGAAGATCACGCCAGCGCCGGAGACCACCACGCTGGCTTGGTCGTAGATCTCGTTGCCGTTGAACCAGTAGGTCCACGACGAGTCGACTCCGCCGCCGAAGACCATACCGTCGCTGAACGTGAAGCTCAGGGTCAGGGGATCGTCCCCAGCGATGCCCAGGGCGCCTCGCATCCAGTCGGTGACGTAGTGGCTCTGGTCCTCACAGACGTTCGAGCTGCTCACCCCATCGATGAAGAACTGGTACTGGCCGGTGATGTCGGGGGCCTCCCGATCCCACCAACCGCTGTCGGTAGGGACCTTCTCACCGCAGCCCAGCAGGGTGAGCGCCATGGTGGCGCTCAGGGCGACTCGGATGGGCGCAGAAGCGGCCATCTCAGCCCTCGTTCAGGATGGTGAAGGCACCCTGGAGCAAGCTGACATCGAGCAGGGAGCCTTCGAGGTGCTTGGGCACGGGCCGCGACAGGTCGGACCGCGGCACGAAGCGCTCGGACACCTTGTCCTTCAGGAAGCGCAGGTAGGCCTCGGGGACATCATCGCCGCAGGGGTACTCGTGCACGTCGAGCAGGTGGGCCCCGTACCGGTGCCCGAACAGGACGCTGTTTTTTTCGGTGATGTAGATGTGGTAGCCCGTGAACATGAACCCGAAGTCGGGCATGGTGCGGGAGCGGGTGCCAGCCCGGACCTTCTTCGCACCGTCCGCGCCCCGCTGCGGCTTGGCAGGCACCGGCGGTTCCTCGCTGGGGAGCTCGGGATCGCTGAAGTCGAAGGGGTCCGAGTCGTCGTCGTCGTTCCCGTCAACGGCCGCGAGATCGTCCGTGAGATCAGATCCGAGCTCGGCCTCCGAGTCCTGCTCGACCTCGGCCTGCTGTTCGATCTCCAGCTCCATCTCCGGCTCGGCTTCTTGCACGAACTCCTGCTCGGCGGCCAGCTCTCGGTCCTGCTCCGCCTCGGCTGGGGGGTGAACCCCTGGCGCAGGCTCGCTGCTGGAAGCCGACGGGTCACCCTCTCCGAGCGCCTCGTCCAGGATGCCGGCGAAGTCGATGTCGTCGTCGTCGTCGTCGTCGCTCGCGAAGAGAGCCTCGAAGGCGTCATCATCGTCGCCGTCTGCGAGTGGGTCGTCGCTGAGCTCGTCGTCGCTGGGTGGAGGGGCGAACGGGGAGGCTGGGTCGGTCGGGAAGGCTTGGGCCGAGTCAGCCGATGTTGCCTCGGAGGACGGCTCCTGGTCGTCATCCTTGTCCGGCGCAGCGGGCTGCTGGTGTGCTGGGCCTGGATCGATGGAGGGAATCTCCAGCTCGTGGGCTGGCGAGGTGACCCGGCCAGCAGGGGGAGGGGGCGTGTGTGCTTGGTCCTCCCGCGTGACGGCTGCTGGGGGATGTTCATCAGCCTGGACGAACTGGAAAGCCGACGGGCCGCTGGAGTCCCCGGGGGCGGGAGAATCGTCTCTGCCTTCGTCCAGCAAGTCCATCATGAAGGAGGGCATCGCGGGGGCTGCGTCAGAGGCGGAGCCCGGGGCGTCACCAGGCGCTGGGGCTGGCGGCCGCGGGGATGGAGCCGGCGCCGGGTCTTCGGGCATCAGCGTGGGATTGGCCTGGGCGCGGCGTGCAAGCCTGGCAGGCAGCTTCACTTCGTGAATCTCGGCCCTCTCGCCGGGTTCATCGTCAGGTGCCGGGGGCAGATAGCCCAGGGGGATGGGCTCATCGCTGGGCCTGTCGTTCTCGGGCTGCGCATCTGGTTCGGCCGGGGGCAGGAAGCCCAGCAGGGCTTCGTCCTCAGTCTGCGCCCCGGCCACGGAAGGGTCCGAGATCTCGTCGCGCTGTGGGCTGGTGTCCCAGGCGTCGAGGCTGGTCTCGCCGGAGAGGGAGATGGCCGCGGGGGCTGAGCTGGTGGCGGGTGTGAAGGGATCGTCTTCGTCGTCTTCGAGCTCTTCGAAGGAGAACAGGTCCTCGCCAGGGGAAGACTCCATGCCATCGCTGGAGAACGCGTTGTCCGAGTCGAAGGCGAAGGGCGAGCTGTCGTCGGCGCCGTCGCCCAGCTCGACCTCTTCTCCGAGGTCCAGGCTGTCGAGGGGGTGCTCGGGTGACTCCGACACGGCCTTGTCGTCGAGCACCAGCACGCCCTCGTCGAAGTCTACGACCTCGAGATCATCGAGCGCGAAGGCATCGTCTTCTTCGAACTCGTCTTCCTGTACGGCGGGCGGGCTGAAGGGCACCTCTTCGATCTCGAACTCGTACTCCTCGCCGTCCCCGTCCCCGTCGTCGTCGACGTCGAAGTCGAAGTCGGAGCCCTCCAGGGAGGGCGTGGAGCTGGTCTCGCTGCCGAAAGGGTCAGAGAGCATGGAGCTGGTGAGCGCGGGAGCCTGGTGTGGGGCTGGGCTGGCGGCCTGCGTGGCGGGAGGGCTGGGGGGGTAGATCCCGGCTCCTCCTGCGCTGAGCCCGCGGCAGGACCCGGGAGCCAGGCCTTGCTCGTGGCTGTGGAACTCCTGGAAGGAGTCGATGCCCATGCGGATGATCTCGACGGGGGAGTCCTTGTCGTCTCCGTCGAGGCGGAGCAGGAGGGTGACCGTGCGGTCGTTGCCTTCGCGGACACCGGCCACCGGGTAGGCGACGAAGGGCTTGCGAACGCCCGCCACGGGCTGGCCTGCATCGGGGAGCTGGAAGCGGCGGCCCTGGCGGTTGCTCTCGCCTTCGAGCTGTTCGACGAAGATGGGGGAAGCGACCATCCCCTTGGACAGCAGCCCAGCCGCCCCCAGGGCGACGTGACGGACGCCCAGGGGGTCGCCCAGGGCACCGTGGGGCGAGTCGAACCCGGTCAGGCCCAGGGCCTGCGCGATGGCGGGACCTCTCAGGGCGTGGCCCTGGCCGTCAAAGCCACCGTGGATCGAGCCGTAGGCCAAGCCCACGCCGATGGCGGGGCCCCTGGGGATGGTGGTGGGCTGCCTGAGGGGCCCGAACTCGAGGCCAAACGGCGGGGTGGCGGTTTCGAGGAGCTTCTCGGCCACATTCAGCGCCGCGGTGGCGCTGGGCAGCAGGCCGACCAGGTGCGTGCCGGTGGTGTACACCGCCGCACCCAACAGCTCGAGCTCGGTCTGCAGCGCAGCGTAGCGGGACTCGAGCGCCAGGGGCACGAGGGCGTCGTCGTTGGTGCGGGCTTCTTGGTAGGTCTTGGCCTGGACGTCGCCCAGGCGGGCGGCCAGGACGAAGGCCTTGGTGTCGCCCAGGTCACCCCGCGGGACCACCAGGCGCGAGCGAAAACCCTTCTGCCAGCTAGGGACTTGGATGTCATCGCTGCGCTGGACCAGGGCGACCATCGCGCCCAGGAGATCCCAGAGCTGCATGGCCCTGAGGGCGTCACCCAGGCTGGCTGCCACGGCCTGCGCCAGCTCGGGGTCCATCAGCAGCTTGGCCTGCTTGCGGTCGATACCCTGCTTCTCGAGCTGCTTGACTGAGAAGAAGTCGCTGAGCTGGAGAAGGAAGCCCACGGCGACGTCGGGATCGTGGGCCAGCCTGCGCGCGTAGCCCTCGGAGCCGGCACCGACGCAGGCGCGGGAGATGACGCCCGCAGAGAACTGGCGGTCCTTGGGCTTGGCCTTGCCATCGCGCAGGCGGGCGTCGAGTTCGCCGAGGCCGGTCTCGCAGACCTGGATCAGCTTGCCGAGCAGCACCGGGTCGGCAGGAACGTCCAGGGCGCCCAGGAGGAGGGCGAGCTCGGGCAGTCCGAGCTCGGAGCGGTACACCAGGCACAGCTTCGAGCGCATCATCGCTTGGTAGAAGCGCGTGGGTCGAAGGGTGCTCGAGGCCTGGCAGGCCAGGCCCCACGCAGCGCTGATGCGGGCGGAGAGGGACCAAGCGACCTGGCTGAGGATCTCACCCTGGCGAACCGGGAGTTGCTCCTGCAGCTGCTGCACGCCGCGCTCTATTGCGGTCGCCGAGGGCCCCCTGCCGGTGCCGGCGGGCGGTGTCCCAGCCAGCATGCCGCTGGCGATGCGGGCGAGCTCGAGCATTGGCAGCCCGGTGGCCTGGTTCGAGACCAGCGACGCCTCGAGCAGCAGGCGCGCCAGCGCGGCTGTGAGGGGGTCGGCGGCCCAGTCCGTGGCGCCAAGTCCGGTGAACGACTCGCGCTCCTGGTCGTCCAGGGCCGCTGACAAGGCCTTGGCTACGACGTCGGCGACGGGCTGTGCGAGGACCGTGGTGCAGGCGACGGGGTATGCCCAGCGGCACCCCGCGGCAGCTCCCTCCTCTCCGAGACTCCAGATGGAAGGTGCATCGACACAGAGGTCTGGGGCGACGTGTACTGCCTGATCCGCCGACATGACCAGGTGACACTTCGTAGTGATGGCAGCAAGCTGATCAGCGAAGTCCATCCGTCCACGTTCCTGTGTTGGTGGGACGCGGCATTCTACCAGAGATCACGGCCCTGTTGGGCCAGCCACCTCAGGGGTGGGGCTGGACGGTCGGCGAGATGCCGGCTGCGCCCTGGGCAGCGGCCTGGCAGGAGGGGAGGGGCTCAGGGCCCGGTGGGGGGTAGACCTGCGGGCCGATCACCCGCTGCAGCCACGCCAGGTGGTCCGGGGCGGCGGGAACCGGCAGGTACAGGAAGAGGGGCAGGTCGCGGCGGGGGATGAGCGCCGGGGATGGCAGCAGGAAGGCCCGGCCGCCGCGCTGGGCGATGGCAAAGCTCCAGCGCTGGGACGGCTCGTCGTGGGCTGGGAAGGCGAGCGAGCAGAGGGCCTGTGCAGTGCAGCCAGCGGCGGTGGCCTGGTGCGGCTCGAGGCTGGCGCGCAGCTGGGTGACCCCACCGGCGCCATCGATAATCAGCTCGACCGTGATGGAGGTGGGCGTGGTGGCTGGCGGGGGGAAGCAGGCTGCCACGGGCTCGAGGGCCTCGAGCAAGACCGCCTGGACCGCGGTGGCCTGCAGGTAGCCTGGGAGCGGTTGGTGATCGGCGAGCTCGACAGGTCCGGCGACCGCGGCACTGAGGAGCAGAAGGCCGGCTTGGATCACGGTGCCTCCGGGCGGTCGAGGACCTGGGCTCGCTGGTGTTGGACCTGGCGGACCATGCCCCGGGGCGCCTGGGTGGCGGGATCGGAGAAAGTGGTGAGCAGCTCCAGCTCCAGCTCCAGCCGGCTGTCGATGATGGCGTTGTCGGTCACCGCGAGCAGCAGCGTGCCCTGGGCCTGGCCCGAGACGCGGTAGCGCGCGTGCCAGCGCTCGGCTCGATCCAGCCCTCGCCCCCGCACCGGCCCATGGTAGTCGAGCTGCCAGCAGCTGGCGGAGCCACAGGGCACCGGTCCGCTGAGGGTCCAGTCCAGATCCAGCACGACGGGCATCCCCATGCCGCTCTCCAGCATGTAGGGCAGGTTGCTGCGCTCACGTCCGCTCTGGCCAGGCTCGAGGTCTGGGATGCGGGGTGAGAGCGCCGGCCAGAGGCTGAGCATCAGGTCGGCCCAGCGGTCCTTGCCGCTGATCTCGTCGAGCAGATCGATGGCCAGCACCTCGCGGTTCTGGAAGCCGCGCAGCTCCGCCGACAAGCCGGAGAGCTCCGAGGGCTGCGGGGGGGCGTCACCCTGGCGCATGGTCACATCGAGGAAGCGCACGCGGTCGCCCTGGGAGCCGTCGCGAAAACGCCGCACCGGAGCCTGACGCACCTGGCCGGTCCAGGTGAGGTCCACCGGATCGCCGAGCGTGGCGTACTCTGAACCGTCCAGCTCCAGCAGCGTGGTCTGGATGGTGTTGGTGAGCTCGAACACGTAGGCCTGCTCGATCTCGGCCCCGTCCGCAGGGACCCTGGGCGCGTGAGCACATCCGACGCTGATCAAGCAGCCGATGATCGTGGTCGCGTGGAGCGGGCTGTGCACGGTCGCCTGAGAGAGCCCGGCGCTCAGCTGCGCGCCAGGGCCTGCAGGCGCTCTTCGTCGAGAAGCACGACCCGCTTGTCCTCGGTGAGGATGAGTTCGTCCTTGCGCAGGTCGAGGATGGCGAAGCTGACGGTCTCGCGCGAGGCCCCGATGAGGCTGGCCATCTCGCGATGGGTGAGCTTGAGGTTCAAGATCGTGCCGCGCGAGTCGCGCACGCCGAAGCGGACCTGGAGATCCAGGAAGAGGGATGCCAGGCGGGCGTGGGCCGTCTTGAACAGCAGGCTGTCGATGCGCTTCTCGAGGGCACGGCGGCGGTCGGCGACCAGGCGCGTGACCAGCATCGCGAGATCGGGATGGAGCTGGATGGCGCGCAGGAAAGCCTCGGCGGGCACGGCGTAGACCGTGGACTCGTCCAGGGTCTCGCACACGGTCTCGTGGTGCTTGCGATCTTTGTCCAGCAGCACAAGCGCGGTCTCGCCGAGCAGATCGTTGCGCTGGAACAGGTGGAGCGTGAGCTCGTGCCCGCTCTCGGAGACGCGGCTGGTCTTGAGCAGCCCTGAACGCACGAGGTGCACGTGTCTGACGGGATCACCAGAGAGCCAGAGGTTCTCCCGCTTGCGCAAGTCACGCTCTTCGGAGGCGCGCTCGAGCCGGTCGCGCTCGGCCAAAGGCAGGCCGGATGTGAAAGGATTCTGCTTGAAGAACCAAGACTTGTCTCGTGGCATCTGGGCCTTTCGTCGCAACTGGAGGAGGAGCGGCCTGCGCGCCGGGGAGCGTGGCTGCGCAGGCATGGAATATATGCTCCAGACACAGAGGTCAACAGATGGTCGCAGCAGTCATCCCCGCAGCGGGCGCCTCCTGTCGGATGCGCTTCCCCAAGGGGGCGCTGCGGGTCGGGGGTTCCAGCCTCCTCGAGCTGCAGTGCGACGCGCTGTTTCAGCATGTGGAGCGGTTGGTGGTTGTGGTGGGCTGGGCCTCGGGCTTGGTCGTGCGCGGGCTGCCTGAGGAGGTCGAGGTCGTGGAGGCTCCGCGCTGGTGGACCGGCACTCAGGCGGACAGCGTGCGGCTCGCCCTGGCCCGCCTGCCGCGCGGCCCGGTGCTGGTCCAGCCCTCCGATGTCCCTCCGCCCTCGGTGGCGGTGGTCGAGGCGTTGCTGAGGGCGGGCGGCAGCGCCGTCCCCTCTTTCCAGGGCAGGCGTGGACACCCGGTGCTCCTGGGCTGTCAGGAGATCGAACGCCTGCGGGTGGCCCGCTTGCCTGAGGGCCTGCGCACGCTGCTGCGGGATGCTCGGGAGGTGCCGGTGGACGACCCCCGCGTCACGTGGAACCTGAACCACCCACGGGAGCTGGCTCGGTGGCTGCGAGCGGGGCTACGCCAGGATGAGCTGCCGGGTGATGGACGCGGGACGACCCGATAGGGGGGAGCTTCCACCTGGGCTCCGAGGGGCACCATGGCAGAACTGACAAGCTGGTGTCGCGGGTGCTCGTCCCTGTGTGGCGTGCTGGCCACCACCGCGGCCGGCCGACTCGAGCGCGTACACGGCGATCCTGGGCATCCCTTGTCCGGAGGCTTCGACTGCGCCCATGGTCGCGCCGCCCCTTATCGGATCAACCGGGCCGACCGGCAGAGATCGATCCTCAGGGCAGACGGCGCAGGCGGGCTCGTGGTGTCAAGCTGGGAGCTCGCCCTGGATGATGTCGGTGCGGCCATCCAGGCCTCCGTCCGACAGCACGGCTGGCAGTCGGTTGGCCTGATGGTGGGGGGCAGCGCCCTGCACAGCCAGCGGCTCCTTCGCACCATCGCGGCCCTGCGGGAACGCCTGGGGTCCGTGTCCGTGTTCACCCCCAGGGCCCGGGAGCTGCAGCCTCTGCGGCAAGCTTCGCGGCTCGTGCTGGGGCGGGCTGTGGACCTACGCACCGACCTGGCCAGGGTCCACCACCTGATGCTGCTCGGTGGCAACCAGCTCGACCAGGGCTGGGCGCCGGGGCATGCCGGCCAGGCCTTGCTGCGTCGTCTCGACACCGCGGGGCGCAGGCGGCTCCGACTCTGCGTGGCCGACCCACGTCGATCACGCCTGGCGGCCCGGGCCAGCACCCATCTCTCCATCCGTCCGGGTACCGAGCTGTACCTGCTGCTGGGCATGGCCTCCGCCATGATCCGCTCGGGCTGGGTGGATGAGCAGCATGTGCGCGAGCGCACCCGGGGTCTGGATGCGCTGGCCAGGGCCCTCGAGCCATGGTCGCCCGCACGGGCAGCGGAGCTCTGTGGCCTGAGCGTCGCTGACATCACCGGCGAGGCGATGCGCTTCTCCCGTGCACCCACCGCCGCCATCCTGGCCTCGCCCCAGGCCCTGGGCACCCCCTGGAGCACGCTCACGGCTTGGGCCATGCTCCTGCTGCACTCCCTGACCAGCAACCTGCTCGAGCCCGGAGGGCTTTACGCCCACCCCGGTGGTGCCCTGGACGCCTCGCAGCCCGAGCTTTGCGACTCGAGCTTGGCCCTGGCGCTGCGGCGCGGACTGAAGGTCCTGATCTGCGTGGGCTGCGATCCGGTCAGCAGCGTGCCTGGCGGGGGGCGCCTGTTGCCCGGAGGCCTCGAGCGCCTGGTCTGCATCGACCGGCAGCTCCACGCCACGGCGCTGGCGGCCCACTGGGTGTTGCCCAGCACCCACTTCTTCGAGGAGCCCGAGCTCTGCAGCTCCGACGCCAGCGATCGGCACTGGCTGCAGTGGAGCTCGGGCCTGGTGGTGCAGCCCCCGGGCTGCCGTCCGCCCTGGGAGCTCGTCGCCGGGCTGCTCGCCGCTGGCGATCCCAGCGGAGCCGGGAGCGCGTTCGCCATGGATCACCCGCGGCGTGAGCGCGACGCCTTGGCCGTCGCCGCCGCCGGTCTGGGCATGGACGCCGGCGTCCTGGCCGGGCTCGTGCAGCCGCAGCTCACGCACACCGATGGTCGGCCCAGGGGCTTCGATGGCGGCGCCGTGGACCGGTCTCGCTGGATGGTCCACCACCCCGACGGCCGCCTGGACCTCAGCCCAGAGCCCATGATCCAGGCCCTCGCGCGCCACGTTCCTGCTGAACAAGGTGGGGCTTGGCCCTTCGCCCTGCTCTCCAGCGCCCGCAGAGACCCCGCTCAGGGCCCCTGGGATCGTGAGCCTGGGGCGGAGGACGCCGGGGTGGGCCTGCATCCCAACGCCGGCTTCCCTCAGGGCCTGGCGGTGCGCGTCGTGACTCCCCACGGCAGCGCGGCGGCGCGGGTGGTGCTCGACGAACAGCTCTCGCCCCACGCCGTGGACCTGCCCATGGGCTTCGAGGCCGACGCCATGGCCCTGGTGGATCCCACTCATCTGGATCCTTGGGCGGCCACCGCCTGGACCGATGGTCAGCCCTGCAGGATCGAGTCGGCCGAGCCGTCGGCCGCTGCGGCGCCGAAGCCCTTGGCGTAGAGCTCGGCATAGGCCCCCTCTGCGGCCAGGAGCTGGTCGTGGGTTCCGATCTCCACGATCCTGCCCGCCTCCATCACCGCGATGCGGTCCGCCTGGGTGATGGTGGACAGGCGGTGGGCGACCACCAGCACCGTGCGCTCCTCGAACAGCCTGGAGACGGCCTCCTGCACCAAGGCCTCGGTGATGCTGTCGATGCTGGCTGTGGCCTCGTCGAGCACCACCACGGGAGCGTCACGGACCAGGGCGCGTGCGAAGCCGAGCAGCTGCCCTTGGCCGACGGAGAGCCCCTGTCCGTGGTGCCCCAGGCGATGCTCGTAGCCCCCCTCGAGGGCCTGGATGACCTCGTGGGCCTGAGCCAGCGTCGCCGCCCGTCGCACGCTGGCCAGGCCCTGCCGGGCCGCGTCGGCTTCGGCCTCGCCAGCGCTTCGACCGTCGCTGTGGCGCACCGCCGACGGCCGGTCCAGGGCGATGTTGAACTCGATGCTCTCAGGAAACAGCTGGACCTCCTGCAGCACCGGCACCACCGCGGCGTGGAGGCTGGCGCGGTCCAGCTCACTCAGCTCCTTGCCGTCCAGCTGGATGGAGCCGCGGTAGCCCTCGTAGGCACCCGTGATCAGGCGGGTGAGGGTGGTCTTGCCGCAGCCTGTGGGCCCCACCAATGCGACGACCTCGCCGGGCTCCACGTCCAGCTGGATCCCGTGCAGGATGTCGGGCCGATCGTCTCCGTAGGAGAAGTGCAGGTCGCGGACTCGGATGCTGCCCTGCGGTGCTTGCTGGTGACAGAGCCCACCGCGGGGGCGCGGCGGTAGCTCGAGCAGGTCCGTGATTCGCTCCATGGCCGCTGAGGCTCGCTGGATGACGCTGACCTTCGAGGAGATCTCCCGGAGAGGCTGGAACAGGCGATCCAGGTACTGCAGGAAGGCCACGAGCAGGCCGATGCTCACGTCCATCCCCATGGCGCTGGCGGCGTACCAGAGCAGCACGGCGGTGCAGATGGCGCTGGCCCCGTCGACGGTGGCGTACATCAGCGCGTCCCAGACATTCGCGGCGACCGTGGCCTTGCGGTAGCGCTCGTTGCCCTGGGCGAAGCGCGCCAGGCTCGAGTCCTCGGCCTGGAAGAGCTGGATCACCTCGAGGCCGTCGATGCACTCGGCCATGGTGGCGTTCGAGGAGGACAGCGCCGCCCGAACCTCGAGGTACAGCCGGCGGAGCTGGCGGCGGCAGAGCTCCACCACCAGCAGGAGCACAGGCGCCAGGAGCATGAGCAGCAGGGTGAGGCGCGCGTCCAGCAGCAGCATCGCCACCAGGGCGCCGACCATGACCAGCATGTCCATGCCGATGGTCACGACCCGTGAGGTGATGGTCTCGGCCAGCGACTCGACGTCGCTGGTGATGCGCGTGAGCAGCCCTCCCGTGGCGTGGCGGTCGTGGAAGCTCTGCGGAAGGTCCACTACGTGCCTGAACAGGGCGGAGCGGAGCCGGAGGATGGTGCGCTGGCCGGCGTAGGCGAGGGACAAGGTGCTGCCTACGTCCAGCAGTAGCCAACCCACCACCGCGGCCAGGTACAAGCTGAGGACCCCTGTGAGCCCCGCCAGCTCTCCTCCGATGACGTGATGGTCCAGCGCGCGGCGGATCAGGGCTGGTTGTGCCAGCGAGAGGGCGGCAGCCACAGGGGTCGCGGCCACGGCTAGCAGGTAGAGCAGCGCATCGGGCCGGGCGAAGGGCGCCAGCGTACCCAGCAGGCTCAAGCTGCTGCGCCCCGCGGCCTGGGGCGTGCTGGTGCTCGAGGGGCGGCTCATGGCTCGACCTGCTGGATGTCTTGCTGGACGATCCAGGCGTCACGGTAGGGCCCGGGTCGGGCGATGAGCTCGCTGTGGACTCCGCTGTCCACCAGCCTGCCCTCATGCAAGACCAGCACCTGGTCCGCGTGGGAGAGCACGCCCAGGCGGTGGGAGACCACCACCACCGTGGGGCGCTGGCCGCCTACACCGCAGGCGCGACGCCGGATGGCTCGAACCAGGCGCTGCTCCGTGTCGTGGTCCACGGCGCTGAGCACGTCGTCCAGCAGGAGGAGATCGAAGTCCCGCGCGAACCCTCTGGCCAAAGCCACCCGCTGGCGCTGGCCCCCGGAGAGGGTCACGCCCCGCTCGCCCACCACGGTCTCCAGGCCCTCGGGCAGGAGCTCGAGATCGCTCGCCAGGGCGGCCGCTCGAGCGGCTTCCGGCGCCCGGACCGCGCTGGCCTCGTGGGCCATGGAGATGTTGTCGGCGATGGTGGTGGTGAACAGGAATGGCACCTGGGGCACCACCGTGGTTCGGGCCCGCAGGACGGAGAGGGGCACGTCCAGCAGCTCGTGCTGGGAGCCCTGGCTGTCCTCGAGGAGCACCTCACCGCGCCCAGGGTCGTGTACGCGAGCCAGCAGGTTGAGGAGCGTGGTCTTGCCCGAGCCAGTGCGGCCGAAGATGCCCACCATGCTGCCGGGGGCGATGTGGGCGTCGATAGCTTGCAGTGAGGGCCGATCGTCCGATGGCCAGGTGAAGCTCATACCCTCCAGCCGGAAGCCGATGGGGCCTGGAGCCAGCGGCAGGGCGTCGGCGTCGGCGACGTCGGAGGGGAGTGGAAGATCCAGGACCTCGAAGATGCGCTCGAGGCTGGCTCGCCCACGCTGCACGATGGCCACGAGCCAGCCGAGGGAGCGCAGGTAGGGCAGGAGGAACAGGAGGAAGGCCGACAGCGCCACCAGATCGCCGATGGAGACGGCGCCGCTGTCCACCTGCCGGGCGCCGAGCCACAGCAGCAGGTACAGCGCCACGCCGGCCGAGAAGGCCAGCACGGGCTGGACCAGGGCCGCCAGGGTCGCGACCTTCAGGATCGTGGACATATAGCTGGCGTTGTGGACGTCCATGCGGCGTCCGAAGGCTTCCTCGGCCCCATAGGCTTGCACCGTGGCGACGCCCTGAAGGCTGGACAGCACGAAGTTCGATAGCGTGGAGAGCTGCCCCTGCGCGACCCGGGTCAGCGGAAAGAGGGTGCGAATGGCACCGCTGGACAGCAGGGTGGCAGCCAACACCGGCGCCAGGCAGGCCGCGGTGAGGATGGGGCTGAGGTCCACCATGGCGCGGCCAGCGAGCACGAGGGCCATGGCGATGTTGAACACCTGCAGCAAGCCGTAGCCCACCAGGGCGCGCACCAGGGAGATGTCGTTCGAGGCGCGGCTGACCAGATCTCCCGCCCCGTGTTCCCGCAGCTCGTCTCGACGGAGACGGAGCACATGGGCCAGGATGTCGTTGCGGAGATCGTTCTCGATGTTGCGGCCGGGCGTGAAGATCAAGGCCCGGGAGAGCGTGCGCGCCGCGATCACCGCCAGGCCCATGGCCGCGATGAGCAGCGCTGCCCGCAGCACCGCGTCGTTGTCGCCCAGGCGCAGGGCGTCGGTGCCCCGGCCCAGCGCCAGGGGGATGTTGACCGCGAGCCAGTTCGTCAGGCCCAGGCAGCACAGTCCGCCCAGGTACCAAGCCCAATAGCGCAGACCGTAGCTCCGCAGGAGACGCAGGATGGCGCTCAGCTCCGCTCCCGCTGAAGGGGGGCCTCGGTGTCCCAGGGGACGTCCTGAGTGGGGTCCTCCGCCTCTGGCTCGTCGGCCAGCTCCACGCCACCAACAGGCTGCTCTGCCTGGTCCCAGCTGGGCTCGTCAGCCGCTTCGTCGCTCTCGGGTTCTTCCCAGCCTGGATCCGGGTCGTCGCGCTCGCTGACCCAGTCGTCCAACAGCAGCTCGTCCGTGGGCTCGTCGGGCCAGAGCTCGACGGGTTCCACCTGCGGCGCAGGCTGGGGTCGCGCCGACGGCTCCGGCGGAGGAGGCGCGGGGTGCTCCGCGGGATCGTGGGTCACGGTGGCTCCCAGGCTGGGGCCGGAGCTATTGCGGCTGGCCGTCGCGGATGGACGACTGCTCGCGCAGGCGATTGAGGGCCTCGCGCTCGATCTGGCGCACACGCTCGCGGGAGAGCCCCATCTCCTTGCCCACCTCGGACAGGGTGCGGAACTCGCCGTCATCCAGGCCGTAGCGCCGGATGAGCACGAAGCGCTGGCGCTCGGTGAGCACGTCCTGGAAGGCCAGGTGCATGCGGTCGAGCTCCTGGGCCTGGATGGCGTCGCCGTCGGGCTGGGTGGCATGCTCGTCGGACAGGAAGCGCTCGAGCGGGCGCGGCCGGGGGCCGTCATCGACGGGCTGCTCGAGGGAGATGGTGTTGCCCTGGGACAGCAGCAGCTCGGCGCGCTCCTTGTCGATGCCCACCTCGTCGGCCAAGTCGGAGGTGGAGTACTCCATCCCCGCCGCCTCGAAGCGTTTCATGGCCTTGCGCAGGTTGCGGGTCTGCTCGACCGCGCAGCCTGGCAGGCGCACCGGTCGCCCGGTGTGGTCGATGGCTCGCGTCATCTGCGCGCGCACCCACCAGCGGGCGTAGGTGGAGAAGCGGATGCCCCGGTCGGGGTCGAAGCGCTTGGCGGCGCGGAGCAGGCCGATGTAGCCTTCCTGCACGAGGTCTTCCTCGTCCATGAAGGGGCCGGCGAGCTTGCGGGCTTCGCCGTGGGCGATGCGTCGACCGCTCATGGCCAGGCGCCACCGGAGATCCTCGGCCGCCTTCCAGGCACCCACGGCCTTGCGGGCGTAGGGCTTGAGGGCCGGCTCTTGCTTGGCGGCCACCTCGACCGCGCGGACCGCTTCTTCGAGGCGGTCCACGGCGCCAGCGCGGGTGCGCTCGGCACGCTCGGGGCGACGGGAGAGGATGTCCTCAGCCTGGTCGATTCCGGCGATCGCTTCCCGCGCCGCCTGTTCGGCCTTGCGGATTTCGCGCGCGATGGCCTTTTCCTCTTCGGCGGTGAGGCGCTCTGAGCGGCCATCGCCCTGCCGGTTCGGATCAGACCCGGAGTTGAAGTGCAACATTTGGAGTTGCTCCTTGCGAAACAATGAAGAGGCTCTGGGACGCCATATTTCTACTGCTGGGCTGCACGCTTCGGGTCGACCTGTTACGCGATCGGTGTTGGTCTTGTGGTGTTGGGACGCCAGCGCAGGAGAGATCAAAGCGAGGAGGGGACCCTGAACCCCGATGGGCTCGGGGGTCTTCCTTGATACGGCGCGGGATTAAACGATATCTCTGCGACTTTGTCAAGCCGCTTTACATTCCGACAGCTGTCCTCACCCGCGATAGTGTAGCTGCCGCTACGGATTTCGCACGCTGGCCACCGTCCGCCAAGATGTCATCAATTGTCTTGGGGTGGGCGAGATGGTGCAGGAAGCGGTCTCGGGGCCCCTCGAAGTGGGCCTCCATCACCTCGAACAGCTCTTGCTTGGCGTGGCCGTAGCCCAGGCCGCCGGCGCGGTAGCGGGCCGCCAGGTGCTCGGTCTGCTCCGCCGTGGCGAAGAGCTTGTAGAGCTCGAACACGCTGCAGCTGTTCGGGTCTTTGGGCTGCTCGAGGGGGGTGCTGTCGGTCTTGATGCCCATGATGGCCTTGCGCAGCTTCTTGGTGGGCAGGAACAGCGGGATGGTGTTGTCGTAGGACTTGGACATCTTGCGGCCGTCGGTGCCGGGGATGGTGGCCACGTCGGGGCGGATGGCCGGCTCGGGCACGCGGAGCACCTCGCCGAAGTAGTGGTTGAAGGCGATGGCCATGTCCCGCGCCATCTCCACATGCTGCTTCTGGTCCTTGCCCACGGGCACGACGTGGGAGTCGTAGGCGAGGATGTCGGCCGCCATGAGCACCGGGTAGAAGAAGGTGCCGCCGTTGAGCTCGGCGCCCTTGGACTCGGCGTCCTTGAAGGCGTGGGCCCGCTTGAGCAAGCCAAGGGGAGTGACGCAGCTGAGGAACCAGGCCAGCTCGCAGACCTCGGGCACGTCGGACTGCTTGAACAGGATGGTCTGCGCGGGGTCCAGGCCCAGGGCCAGCCAGGCGGCCGTGACCTCGGTGGTGTACTTCTGCACCAGATCGCGCGAGCGCAGGGTGGTGAGCGCGTGGTAGTCGGCGATGAAATAGAAGGCCTGGTGACTGGAGGTCATCTCCAGGGCGGGCCGGATCATGCCCAGGTAGTTGCCCAGGTGCGGCATGCCCGTGGGCTTGATCCCGGTGAGGGAGCGCGGGGGCTCGCTCGCAGAACCGAGTGCGGTGGGCGTGGCCATGGGGTTCCTCGCGGTGGCGTGCGGTGCGCGCCGCTCATAGTCGCTGCGGGTCCGGTGATCAAACCCCGAGAGAAACCCCCGGCCGGTGAGCGCCGGCGCGAGCTGGACTCTGGCCTCGGGCTGGTACTTGGCGGCGTATTTTCGTAACATATGGGGTATGCACCATCTGTTGTTCATCTCTGCCGCGAAGGCTCAGGTTTCCAGTGCTCAGCTGGGCTTGTTCGGTGAGGGCAATCGAACGGGGCTGCTGCTGGTCGCCTTGATGCTGACCTTCCTGTTGTTGTCCCGGGTCCACGGTCGCTCCGCTCGTGAGGATCTGCGCCCACCGCCGCCCCGCCACAACCCGGTCACCTACGATGAGCTCGCACGGACCGTCTTTCAGGTGGCCGTGTCCTGCGACCTCGAGGGCTACCGTGGGCTGTTCCTCGCGGGAGGCGAGGCGGCCTCGGTGTTCGGCGAGCAGGTGGGGGAGGCCTACCTCAGCGGTCGGACCCTCGAGGTGCTGGAGGAGAGTCTGGTGACCATCGGTGCGCACCTCTCGGGGAACCCGAGCTTCCACGGCGTGCGCCTGGACGCGGACGATCGCCTGTTCATGCAGGTGCGCCTCCCCGGTGACCAGCTCGTCGAGATCGACCTGGGCTCGGTGGTGCGAGTGGGGGCCGTGGTCAGGCTGGCCGAGGCGCCCTATCGGTCGGGTTGATCCTGGGTCCCTGGCTCTCTTAGAGCTCCAGCAGCATCAGCGGCCGTAGCATCTCTCGTCCGCCGTGCCGCCGTGGGATGGTGGGCTCTTGCAGGGCACCCGGTCTGCACAGGCGCTCGAAGCCGAGGCGTTGGAGCGCGCTGGGGTCCCGATGGTCCGTCGCACAGGCCGCGAGCCATGGGCGCCAGGGCGTGAGCAGGGCGTCGATCTCGGCTGGATCCCGGACGGAGTGTACGGGCAGGAAGCCAGGCAACGCGGCGGCCTCGAAGTGGGCCGGGTCGAGCAGGGCTGTGGCAGGCGGTGAGTCGTGGCGCAAGGCACCCAGGGCCCGGGCCAGGCCAGTTCGCCGACGCCACTCCGGCCCCAGCAGAGGATCGCGAGCGCCGGCGGGGAGCCGCCGGGAGACCGCCAGGAGCTGCTCTGCCAGCCTGGTGGTGAGGCGCTCCGCGTCGTCGAGGGGGCCGGTGTGCAGGACCGCTACGGGGGTGAAGCACCCGCGCCCGTCGTAGAGCAGCGCGTCCAGCGCGAGCTGGTGGGCGAGCTCGGCCCCGGCGCCCGCGACCACCGCGAGGCTGAAGCGGTGGCCGTGCAGGGACAGGCGCGCTCGGGGATGACGCTGGGCCAGCGCGGCGATGGTCTGATCGTTGCCCATGGCCACCAGAGCATCCACCGGTGGCAGCTCCCTGGCCGTGGTGCAGCGGACCTCGAGCCCGTGGGCGGTGAAGCATGCCGCGATGGCCTCCCCGAAGTGGGGGGCGGCGGCGGGCGCCTTGAGGACCACCTGGGAGCCCGCCGCCGCCAGCAGGGCCACCCACTCGAGGGGGGCGGTGAAGACCCCACGGGCCGCCACGACGCCGGCGACCGTCGGGGGGCGACCAGGGACGTCGCTGGCCAGATCCAGGCTGGCGCGATCGAGCCGAGCGCAGCTGCTCTCGAGGCAGGCCTGGGCCATGGGTGCGGAGAGTCCATCGCCCAGGGTCTGGGCGCGAGGGTGAGCTGCCAGGCTGTGGATTGCGGCGACGACCGCGTCGAGGCGCTGCTGGCGGTCCATCCGGGGCTCCGAACTGTGCGTGCTTGTGGTGGAGGAGACGCTCGTCTCGTCGGGGCACAGGATATCCACTCTCCAGCGTGGAGGTGTAGCGATGAGCGGGCAACCCTGGAACCTGAGCTTGGCGGCGTGGGAGATCGGTCGCCCTGGTAGCGGCTTCGGTGCGCGGGTCGGTGGACTCGGCGTGGTGGTGGAGCAGCTCCCTCCTGAGCTGATCCGCGCGGCGGCCAGGCGGGGCTTGGACCTCCACGTCCAGACCCTCTCGCCTTGCTTCGGGTGGTACGACCGCGGCGCCCTCGAGCTGGTGGAGCCAGCGCTCCCCGTGCGTCTGGACGGAGGTGAGCTCGTCTTCCAGGCCTACCGGCGTCGCGTCCCACAGGTGGTGTCCCTCGAGGAGGGCGCCGTCGAGGTGGACCTCGAGATGATCTACCTGTGGCACCCGGAGCTGCTGGGGTGGACCGAGCCCGGCTCGATCTACCCTGAGGACCCCTGGCTCGGGGCCCGGGTCTACGCCGCCGTCTCCCAGGCCATGGCGGCCTTCCTGGAGCGCCACCCCGCCCAGACACTGCACCTGCACGACTACCACGTGGGGCTGGTGCCCTTCTTCCTGTCTCGCTCCCTGGCCGAGACCATGCCCGTTCACCTCACCGTGCACAACGGCTCCTACCAGGGGGTCGTGCCCCTGCAGGGCGGCGGCTACGAGACCCTGGACAGCCTGGGCCTGGACGGGGCGCGCCTCTTTCATCGTTACTTCGACCATCGCGACGAGATCAACCTGCTCCGGGCCGCCATGCTGCGGGTCCATGAGCTGGGGGGCCGGATCACCACCGTCAGCGGTGACCTCGAGGGAAGCTGGGGCTACGCCGCGGAGCTGCGCACCCCTCAGCATGTGCTGGTGGAGCGCGCCGCGCAGCTCGGCGGCTCCTCGCCCCTTCGGGTGTTCGTGCCCAACGGCGGGCTCGATGTGTTCGAGAAGCTACCTGTCGCCGGCATCACCAATGGCTTGTCCGACGGCTGCAAGCCCGAGCGGCTTCCCGAGCTCCACGCGGCCACCCTGCGAGAGCAGCAGGCCCGGCGACCCGGCGAGCCATTCTTCCGTCACCCGGCCGTGCAGCGCGCCATGTTGGAGCGTGACCACCACTTCGACGCGGGTCGGCTGGCGATCAAGGCGGAGCTCAAGCGGCTGCTGCACCTCGAGTGCTTCGGCGCCGAGCCCCAGGGAGATCCACCCATCATCGTGGTGGTGGGGAGGCTGGTGGACCAGAAGCACCTGGACCTTGTCCTGGACATCGTGGAGCCCGTCGTCGCCAGGGTCCCCGATGCGCGCTTCGCCGTGCTGGCCTCCGCCACCGACCAGGCGGGCCGCGCCTGGGAGCGCGCCTTCGCCGCCATGGCCAGCCGCTACCCGGACCGCTTCTTCTATGATGAGCGCTTCCTGCAGCCGCTGTCGCGGCTGATGATGGCCGGGGGTGACTTCACCCTGGTCCCATCACGCTTCGAGCCCTGCGGGCTGGTGGACTACGAGGCCTCGCTGCTGGGCAACGTGGTCATCGCTCGACGTACCGGCGGGCTCGCGAAGATGCAGGGCTGCGGCTACCTCTACGACTGGCTGGACGAAGGGGACCCCCAGGGCGAGGCCCGGGTCTTCGGCGAGCTGGTCGTCCATGCCCTCGAGACCCGTCGTGATCGCCCCTGGGAGCACCGCACCAAGCTCATGGCGTCCATGGCCGTGGATGCGTCCTGGGACAGCTCTGCGGACGTCTACCTGGACCTCTACCTCCACGGCCTGCAGTCCCTGGCCTGGCGCCGGGCGCGTCGTGAGCTGCTGGCTGGCTTCGTGGACGAGCTGGGGCCGGACCACGCCCGCTTCACCCGCCTCTTCGCCCCTGCCTTGGAGCCCTGGGCCGATCCCCTGGACTGGGAGCTGTTCCACACCCTGCGTGGGGATCAGGGGACGTAGAGCTCCTGCTTGTAGATGTAGGTGGGCGCGACCTGGCCGGCGTTCCAGGGCAGATCCTCTCCCTCGACGTCGTTCGAGTAGTTGTAGACCGTGTAGTGGCCGTCGCCACGATCCAGCGCGGAGGGGAAGCAGGTGTCACCCATGGAAGGCAGGTCCAGGGTGTGCAGCACCACCAGATCGTCGGGGAAGACCTGCCACAGGGAGCAGCGCTTGGGCTCGCCCCAGTAGGCCGCCTCG
>CALDOK010000325.1 GCA_937912125.1 uncultured Pseudomonadota bacterium | reverse complement strand
GTAGCCAGGCAACGCCTGCGGTCCTTGCTCGAAAAG
The DNA here is from genome assembly GCA_937912125.1 of uncultured Pseudomonadota bacterium. Classification (GTDB taxonomy): domain Bacteria; phylum Myxococcota_A; class UBA796; order UBA796; family JAFGLY01; genus CALDOK01. Next base: position 12,346 of record CALDOK010000325.1, on the reverse strand, counting down.
ACGTGATCCTCCGACCAGAGGAACGAACCTTCGAGGATGCCTTTCTGCTTGGGCTCCTGCCCGGACTCGGACACGTCCCCCGCGCCACCAAGCTCATGCTCGGCCAGGGCGGCCTGGACATCCCGCTGAGCCCGCCACGCCTCCGGGGGATCGATCACCACCGCGCCGTCCTCGTCCCGCGTCAACCTCTCCAGGGAGACAGTGATCCCGAAGACGACCTCGTCGTTCGCGTGGTAGTCGAGCCTGACGCCGTCGCAGTCGTCTACGAGCCTGTTGATAGCCCGCTCACACAGAATCAAGCGTAGATCGAGCAGGATCGTGCTCTCGCTGCCATACCAAAAGACGACGTTCTGGGCCTGACTGGACCACAGTCCCTTCCTACCGCGCAGGAGGATGCGTCCGTCCGTCTTGTCCGCACGGGCTCGGATCAAGCACCGGGTCAGGAAGCGGTCCACACGCTCGTTGACGAGCAGCTCGAGGGCGTCAGAGACATTCATCGTCCGATCCTCTCGCGGACTTCGGCCCGCTGTTGTTCTGGCAGCAGATCGATCACCCAGTCCAGGTCGGGCCCGCCCAGGCAGTCCATGAGCAGATCCTTCGCCATGTCGAAGTCCACCCCTCTCGCCACCCGCAGCACCGCGCTCGAGCGAGCCAGGGTCATGGTGGGATGGGGGTCGGAGTAGATGCCCGCGCCGACGACCATGCAAGTGACAGGCTCGACGAAGATCAGCAGGTACGCCTGGTGCTCACGGAAACGTCGCTGAGCACGCATGAAAGGATCGTTCGCGACCATCACTCCCCCCGGCAGTCGAGCAGGTAGGTCTTGTCCACCCAATGGACCAGCAGCCAGCCCTTGTGGGCGCAGAGCGCCCCGCTGTAGTGCCTCTCACGGATGTACTCGGCCACGGCATACATATCGATCTCGCGACTGGTGAGCACGATGGAGACGTGTACGTCGTGGTAAGCCTCGGGCTTGCCGCCCAGTTCACCGTAGCTCTCGACGGTCGTCTCGAGCTGGTGGAAGACCATCTTGGTGGAGGTGAGTTCGCTCGCCTGGACCTCCCAGGTGCCGACCTTGAGGTGGTCGCTCCTCCGCAGCACGTCGATGACGCACTCACCGTCGTCGTTCCGGCCACGGTAGACGTTGATGCAGTTGTCGATGCTGTACTTGGCCACCATGACCAGATCGCCTGGCTCGAAGGTGGGCTCGGGAGCAGGCTCGCCCACCGTGAACACCGCCTGCATGGGCACCACCCAGGTAGTGCCGCTGCGCGAGACGACGGCGAGATCGCCATGGACTTCGCTCTTGGCCCGACCCGCGAAGCGCAGCTCGAGCAGTGACACATCAGCCAGATCGTCGTTCCAGCCGACCGTGCTCTCGCAGATGGCCTGGGCGTCGTCGCAGAGGCACACTCTGGAGCCGATGGGGATGGTGGGCATGGCTACTCCCCGATCCAGGTGAGCACGGTACGCGCCAGCCGCTTGATCAGCGGCGCGGGCGGGGGCGGCGCGGGCGCTCGCCAGGCCAGCAGGCGCTCCGCGACCGGGCGCTCGAGCTTGCGCGCCAGGGCCTTCTCGAAGGCGACCTGGGCCTCGGTCAGGTGTGCTCCATCAGGAGGGGGGCGCAGGCTGTCCAGGTCGATGATGAAGTTGTCCAGGGGGATGATGTCAGCGCGCACCTTCACCCACAGCTCCACCAGACACCACGGCTGCGCCGGATCGTACCAGACCTGGACGCGCCAGCGGTTGCCGGGCTCGTTCAGCAGGCCGAGCGTGATCCATCCTTCGTACTCGAGGTTCTTGGCCTTCTTCAGCCAGTCGAGGCTCATGTCGTCTTTCATACCCATGGTGTCTCCTGTGTCACGTTTCGTTACAGAGAGGTTCGAGCCAGCTTCACGGACTCGGCGTCGAAGGGGTCTTCGCTCAGCTTCTTCCAGGCGCGCAGCAGGGCCAGGGCCTCGTTTCGTTTCGAGTAGGCAAGCTCGTGATTTCGCCTGGCGTAAGCAAGCTCGTGATCATCATTCTCGACGCTGACCTCGAGCGCCGCGAGCGCCTGCTGCACCAGCGCCTGCTGGCGGCAGTAGGTCAGCTCGCGCTGCACCTCTCGCAGCAGCGTGTGATCGCGTAGCTGGAGAGTGAGAGCCGCGAGCATCCCGCGAGGATCGTCCTGGTCTTCAGGACGCAGCAGGATCTGGATGGCGGTGGCGAAGTCGGACATCATCGATCCTAGTCTCCGGTCAGCAGCGCGGCCTTGCGGCGCAGCTCGTCCAGACCCTCGAGCGGGTCGGGCACCTGATCGAACAGCACGAGCACGCCTGCGCGAGCCGGGCAGTCGGCGGGGCCTTCGACGGAGGTGGCCTCGTCCAGCGGGCCGACCTGGCGCTCGAGCACGACACAGCGGAGCTGGCTCTGCTCCTGGTCGAAGCGCACCAGGGGGCAGTAGAGGCAGTAGAGGACGCGGAGGGTGTGGTGGCGGGGAGAGGCGGTGGCGGTGGGGATGCGGCCAGCAGCCAGCAGCCGGCTCTCCAGGCTGACCTGTGGCGAGGACGAGGTATCGGCGGCGGGCGGTGCGCTGCGCGTGGGCTCGACCTCGTTGCGGAGATTCCACCTGTCGATGGCGTCAGTCCGGTTGTTCGATGTGCCGTATGACGCTCTACAGTTCGAACACGCGAACCACCAACCAGATGGACAGATACAGGGCAGCGGAGAGTCTTTGCAGCCGCAGACCTTGCATGGGGCGGTGGACTCGTCGATCTTCTCGTCCATCAGGACTCCTTCGGTGCCCAAGGGGCGCACCACGGGCAGGAAATATCGGCCACCAGGACGGCCTCGGTGAGCATCCGTTCGACCTTGATTTCTTCGGCTGCGCGCCCATCGATCACCCAGGGCCTCCACAGGCCGGGGTGTGCGGGCCCTGGGTCGTAGGACTGGAGGAAGATCACCCGCCTGACCGTCTCTCCCTCGAGCGCAGCCCAGAGCTGGCCGGCGCGGCGGCCTGGGAAGGGGAGCGGCAGATCGGTGTCGATCTCGGAGATCAGATCGAGCAGCTCACGCTTGTCGCGGAACGCGCCAGTGTCGCCAGCCCTGACCGTCTTGCCGTCCGACCGTCGCCAGACGTGCTCGGGTTGCACATAGCGCCACCACGGACGCTGTGGGTGCCGCCCGCGTGGCAGCGGGTGGAGGGCTCGGAGCTGGTCAGGCCATGATCGCATCAGGGGTCGGTCCTCTACTGACAGGTCCGTATCCACGCACGGTAGGGCAGTCAAGCAGACTTTCCCGAGAAATGATAGGCTCCTGAGCATGAACCGATCCCCACGCGCCATCCTCGGCCTGCCCGAGCACGCCTCCCTGCCCGAGTGCAAGCGCGCCTACCGTCGCCTGGTGACGCGGCTCCATCCCGACGTGAACCCCGACCCTCGCGCCCACGCCAGGTGCAACGAGGTGGTGGGTGCCTGGATGTACCTGTCCGGTCGCTGGAACCAGCCGAGCGTCTCGAGCGCCGCGCCCCCCCCCTCCAGCTACTACCCGCGCACCAGCACGGCCATGGCCAGGCCCATGAGCAGCTACACGCCAGCCCCGACCCAGGTCGTGCGCCGTCGCACCCCCGTCTCGGAGCACTACTGGCGCGAACAGGCCGAGCTGGAGGCCATGTATAGCCACCTGGGTCGCTGGGGCCGGGACGGGATGCTGCACTACAGCCTGCACGATCTGCGGCGCTGGTAAGCGAATCCGCTTGTTTGCGTGCGGTATCCTCCGTAGGAAGCCTTTTTTCGCTGTACGAGGGCTTCCATCTGCGCGAGACATGGGCTACCATTCCAGTGCATCCCTGGAGAAGCCAGGGGTCTACACCCACCGAAGGAGTCTTCCATGCCCCCCGGAAACCTGCGCGCCCGTCACCTCGTCCCCAGCACCGTCCTCTCCGCAGCCGGTGCGGCCCCCCTCCAGGCCCTGACCTGTCTGGTCGCCGTCCTGCCCAACGCTGGTGGAGTCTCCGACATCGCCCTGGTCGTGGACAAGAAGTTCACCATCCTCGACTGTGTCGCGAGCCAGGGAGCCATCGCTGCCGGTGGTGCCGCCATCGTCGCGCTCTCCACGACCGCAGCCAAGGCCAACCCCATCACCAACGACATGGACATCGGCACCGCCGCCGCCGCTGGCGCGACCGCCCGCGCCACGACGGTCAACGCACCCCTGGCCGTGATCGCCGCAGGTGGTACGCTCTACATCTACCGGACCTTCAACACCAACAACGGCTGTCGCGTCATCATCACCGGCATCTACACCGCGTAAGCCAAGGAGGCTCCTATGAACGTCCAAGGACGCCACATGGCAGATGAAGCTGGCGGAACCGCTGCTGGCAACATCTCCGTGATCGGCAAGACCGGAATCGTCATCGATCTCATCGACGCCGTGACCGACACCGACACCGATGTCGTGCTCGATGCCGACTTCGAGATCCTCGATGTGATCTGCATCAAGCTGGCCGCCAATGGCGACGGCGACGACAAGCTCCAGGTCAAGGATGGCAGCGACAACGCCATCACCGACGACATGGTGACGGGCGGACTCGGTGCTGCCGGGCGCATCAAGCGCGCCGCCAACATCATCCCGACCTACGGCTCTCTCTCCAAGGGTGCCACCCTGCGCTTCACCCAGAAGAAGAACGCTGGCAACAACGCTGTCCGCGTCGTCGTGATCGGCGTCAAGAGCTAGCCCCATCGACTCCATCCTGGGCGGCCCGGTGATATTCGGGTCGCCCATGTGACCATCCTCATTCCCCCCAGGGAACGTCCATGAACCTCCGCAATCGCCATCTGGTCCCTGGGACCCTCTCCGCTGCTGCCTTCCTGGCCAGCACGTTCACCGAGGCCCTGGTGGACAGCCTGTTCGTCCCAGGTGCCATCAACGGGTCGAAGGTCAAGGAATCCACGCTGCCCCAGACGACCTGGGACGCCGAGGCCCTGGGCCGCGCCTCCGACATGATCATGGACGCCAGTGCGCCCTCGACCACCGCTGGTCTTGGCATGGTGGTCGGCACGGCCACCGAGGCCCAGGTCACCGCTCCCGGTGGCACGCTCACCGCCGTGATCACCACGGGCGGCGAGGTCTACAACCACCTGGGTGTCCACTCCACCGTGACTGGCGGGCAGACCATCACCGGCTTCGCCATCCCCGTCGCGGGTGGCTTCGGCGTGATCGACGTGGTGGTCGTGGACTCCACTGGCGCTGTGCAGCGCCGCGCTGGCACCGCTGGTGCCGTCCCGGTCGCCCCGGCCCTGACCACGGGCGACGTGCCCCTGGCGAGCGTGCTGCTCACCCAGGGCGTCGACGTCTCCGTCGAGGCCGGCAACATCACCGATCTGCGCTCGCGCACCGCCATCGTGCCCAGCAAGATCGGGCTCCCGTCCGCAGAGATCATGGTGGGCGACAACTCGGGCCGCGCCAACCCGGTCGCCGTGACCGGCGACATCGATCTGCTGAACACGGGCGACGTGACCATCACCACCAACTTCTCCATCCCCGTCAACCTGTACGGGCCATGGGCGGTGGACGGTGACGGCACCTACACCAACGGTGGCGGCCTGGTGGGCACCGAGCCCAACCTGATCCCCGCCGACTACGCCTTCGTCTACGACTTCGGCACCACCTCCTTCGCGCCCCTCGCCACCAGCGACAGCCTGGGCGACTTCACCCTCGCCTATCAGCTCCTGCCCGACTTCGGTGTCGCGGAAGCCAACGACGCCTTCTACCTGGGCTTCACCGTCCCGGTCTGCGAGATCGGCTTCGACCTGAGCACCCCAGCTACCTGGGGTGGCGCAGGTATGGTCTACGAATACTGGGACGGCGCGGCCTGGTCGGCGCTGACCATCGGTGGAGTCGGAGCCGAAGGCTACGACAACACCGAGACAGCCACCTTCACGGGACTACAGTCGCTCCGTCGATCCGGCGCGATCACCTTCGAGCCGCCCACCGACTGGGCCGAGAACGTGGTGAACGCCCAGAACGCCTACTGGGTCCGTGGTCGCGTGACCGCCGCCAACCTCACACAGAGCCCGGTGTGCAACGGCACGGTCCCGGTCAAGGTGCTCAGCGTCCAGGGCACCCTGCTGCCGCACGGTATCTCCCTGAACAACCTCATCTTCAACAACGGCAACGCGACCCTTCACGCTGCCCCTGTGGTCGTGGTCGCCTACGACAGCTCGACCGGAGAGCACCGCAAGTTCTCGTGGAACGCCAGCACTCGCAAGAACCGCAAGACCATGACGACCTGGCCTCTGTCTCGGACGACCAGCCGCCTCCACTGGTTCGTGATCCGAGAGGCCGGGGCCAACGAGCCCTCCAACGTCTCCCTCGAGATCGAAGGGACCTACAGGTAGTCCTGCCAGAACGCGGTCGTGACGACGCGGTCCACGTCGTCGTAGCAGACCACCAGCTCGCGCTGTCCCATGCGTAGCACGAGCTGGTCGCCTTCGCGTCGGATCACCCTCGGTTCCTTGCCGGTCACTACACGCATGACCAGCGGTGGATGGATACCCCTCTCCGCGCAGCGCCGCAGGGCGTGCCTGGTGAAGTAGATGCGCCTCACCACGAGCGAGCCAGCGCCCCAGGCAGGGACAGCAGATCGATCCAGAACCAGGGAAGGCGCTCGAGCATCTACTGCTCTCCGCGCCAGAAGGCGGGGATGCTGTGCCGCTTGCGGTAGGCGCGCACGTTCTCGCTGGTCACGCCCGCCAGCTTGGCGATCTCGGTGTCGCAGATGACGCCCACCTCGCTCAGCCAGGGATCGAGCTTGCTCTGTCGCTTGGAGCGGACGGTCTTGGGAGGGGTGTCGGCGGTCTTGCTCCGCTCGGGCCGGGCCTTGGGCTCGGTGGAGGGCTCCGGATCGAGGACGGGAGCAGCGGGGGGCTCGGGGATGTCGGGCTGGGGCGGGTGGGCCTCTCGAAGCTGCTTCAGCTCGTCCATGCAGACCACCATCTTGTCCTGAGCCTCGTTGGCCTGCTCCCTGGCGAGGCCAGTCTGGCGACGGGACTCCAGCAGCTCACCTCTCAGCCACTCGATGGTGGCCTCGGAGCTGGACAGATCGTTCTGCACCTCGTTCAGTTCGTGCTTCAGATTGTCCAGACGCAGCAGCTCTGCGTCGTCCGCGCCGGCCTGCGCGCCCAGCTCCACGGCCTGCTGATCGTCGGGAGCCTGGTGTCTCCCGCCCTCGCCGTCGCGCAGGGAGCAGTGGAAGCTCATGGAGCCCATGACGATGAGGGAGGTTGGCCCCACGACCTTCACGGACTCCGGGTACTTCTTGGCGACGTACTCGGTCAGCCAGCGGGCGTAGACCTCCTGGTAGGCGTTCTCGGGTTCACAGTGGACTCGGATGCTGATCATGGTTCACTCCTCGGGTTGGTCAGTCGGTTCGACTGGTTGTTGGTCGGTCGGGTTGGTTGGTGGGTCGCAGTCTTCGTCTGGATAGTATTTTTGTATCCTTTGGGCTGTCCTGTACTTGCGAACAGTGCTCACGGACAAGCCAGAGAGCTTCGCGATCTCATCGTCTGGGACTGTCCCGAGCATGTGGATGTAGGGATCGATGCGTCTTCTGTAGATCTTCTTTTTCAGCGGCACTCGTTGGAGGCCGAGACGACCACGATAATCAAACACTGTCTTCATCGAAACCCCAGCGAGTTCGGCTACTTCCTCGTCTGGTAGCACCCCGAGCTTGTCTTTGTATCGATCCAGCTTGCTCGGCCTACCCATTCTCATATTTCTGTGATCGATGTAGTGTTGATGTTCAGGACCGAGCAAGGAATAACTCACGTTCGCCGTTCCATTCACGGTCATCGAAAGGCCGTCCTCTCCGATCTCTACGGAGTTTGGAAACTTCTTTGTGATCTCGGACAAGAACCAATGCACGAACGCCGTCTCGGCAAACCCATCTGCATCAAATCTCGCAACAATGGATAGGTTACCAATCATGGTTGCACCTCTCGTCTATTCGACCCGGTTGTCTTCGCCTCCGTTTTCTTGATCTCTTCAACGCTTTCAATTCCATCAGACCCCCTTCTTGCAGGGCTTCCAGTTCTTCTTCCGCTCTTTTCTTCTTGTCTTCAGCTCTCCACAACTTTCTCTGATATCGTTGAATCAACGCTGAATTAGAGTGGCTCACGACTGATCCGCCGTCCCACGCGACCGGGTCGCGTGCTCTGCTTCGCTCCGCTCCGCTTTCCAGGCGCAGACGTGCCCGGCCAGGTTGTCGCGGTCCTCGTCGGTGGTGCGGCCTTGGTGGGCCAGTTCCCACAACTTGCTGACCCCCATGCTGTGTTGAATGCCGAAAGACTGCCGGGACCACGGACCTACACGATCACTGAAACACTTGTGGACATGGGCGCTCCACAGCCCCAGGACGTGCATGAAGCCCAGGCGGGTGTCCAGACGAGGGCGCAGGCTGGAGCCGTCTCCGCACTCGTAGTAGTCGTCCTCGTCGTCGAACAGCACCAGGACGCGCTCAGGATGGATGGCGGGGTCGTTGACGACGATCCCCTCCAGTTCGGTGTCCAGGTCGAACACGGGCAAGCCCAAGGCCAGCTCGAGCACGGGCAGATCGGTGTCGGGTCGCTTGCGGGTCATGGTCAGGTTCCCTTGGTGGATCGGTTGTCGATCACGATGATGAGGGGCTCGTGGGGCTCGTCCACGGGCACACCCCAGGACAGGGTGCCTCCCCTGGCCTTCACGATGGCCTCCACACCCCTGTCCAGGCTCTCTCGCCACGCTGCCCGACCCTCGGCGTCGGCCTCGGCCTGGGTGGCGTAGCGACCCACCGACACCAGCTCGAAGCCGGTGCCCAGGAAGGCCAGCCAGGGCTTGTCGTGGGTGAAGCGGCGCTCGGGCCGATGCTCGATGCCCAGGGCGTCGTACTCGCACTCGAGGTAGGCGCACAGGTTACGAGCGAGGCTGTCCATGTTGTCCCGCCTGGTGGTCTGGTACACGCCGTTGGTCGGGATCACGTCCCAGGCGTTCTGCTCTCGCAGCTCAGCGAGCTGCTCGCCGTTCAGGCGCAGCCGCCAGCTCTCGGGCTGGTGCTGCTCACCCTCGTGCCGGATGGTGATGGTGGTGTGACGACTGTCCAGGCGCATGATCCCGGCGTCGTAGACGGCCTTGTCGTTACCCACCACGTCAGGAGCCAGGATGCGCCAGTCGGTCCTGGCTCGCTCGCAAGCCCGCATGGTCCCGCCGTGCCAGTCGCAGTAGCAGGCTTGGACGACGGTCCTGGCCGTACCAGGAGCCGTCAACCTGATGTTGGCTCCTGGCTCGATGCAGCGCACCGGATCTTCGCCGTGGTGATGGATGTACGCCTGGCAGCGAGCGACCGCAGGGTGTGTGGCGGGCCGACTCATGCCGACACCCCCACCGCCGACAACACGGCGAGCATGGGGACACACGGGCGAGTACGCAGCGCGAGGCGATGCTGGCGTTCGACCTCCCAGCCGTACATCCACGCGGCCTGCATCCACGATCCGGTCCAGTAGACCTCCGGGCAGAGCGGCCATGCCGACTTGCCCTCCTGGTGGTCGCGCCGGCCTGCGGCGAAGGCGAGCGGGTGGCGTTGACGAGCACACTCGTTGTCTCGGTGGTGGCGATCCATCATGCGACCTTCCGAAGGGCGTCCGCCAGGGCGTAGCGGTCGTAGCTGTTGATGGCGCGAGCCGGGTGATGGCTCGTGGCGCGCTCGAGCAGGCCCATCACCCACTTCTTCTGCGCCTGGGTGCAGCCGCCGAGTCGGGCCAAGGTGAGCGCCGCGAATACGAAGCTCAGGTCGTCCTCCAGGTCCACCCGATAGTTGGGCGTGGAGCCACCAGAGCTGCACATCCAGTTGAGTACCGCCTTGTTGTACTTCACGCACACCCGATCCAGGGTGCGATCCCCGCAGACGTGGGTGAGGGACACCCCCCTGGCCAGGGTGATGATCGGCATGATGGAGAGCCAGGCGTGCGAGGGTCGGTCGGTGGTCTGGTTGTTGGTCGGTTCGTCCACGATCTACTCCAGATCGATGAAGGTGAGCGCCTCGGCCATGTCGGACTTGGTGGCGGTCTTGCGACCGGCCAGGACGGCGATGGCGCGGGAGACACGAGAGAGCACGATCTCGCTCCAGGGGCGAGCACTGAGAGCCCGACGCTCGTCGTCGGTGAGATTCATGTTCTCGAGCATCAGGATGGCCTGGGCGCGGGTGACACGAGCCCGGATCTCCGCGCTGGACTCGCCCAGCTTGGCCTTGTCGAGCGCGGCCATGCTCATGGGCTCCAGCTCCACCTTGATCGGGAGCTGGCGAATCATGGGCTTCGCCCGCCCCAGGTAGCGGTCGATGCTGGACTGCTGGCAGCGACAGCTTCGCCTGGCGTGCCCCCTGTACCCGCAGGGGCAGGGGTTCATGGCCGCGATCAGCAGGAAGGTGGAGGGGATCACGGTGCGACCGCTGGAGCGGTTCAGCACGATCTCGCCGTCGTACATGGGCCCGCGCAGCAGCTCGAGCACGTCGCGACGGAACTCGGGCAGCTCGTCGAGGAACAGCACCCCACCGTGGGCCAGGCTGGCCTCGCCAGGGTGCAGGCGAGCGGACCCGATCATGCCCGCCGTGCTGATGCTGTGGTGTGGGGCTCGGAAGGGCCGCTTCGTCTGCTCCAGAGATCCGGGGAGCAGCAGGCCCGCCGCGTCGTGGATGGTGGCCACCTCGAGCAGCACGTCGTCGTCGGCCTGGGGCAGGATGCTCGGCATCCGCGCCGCCAGCATGGTCTTCCCGCTGCCGGGAGCGCCCACGAGCAGCAGCCCGTAGTCGAGCACGGCGGCCAACTCCATGGCCTTCTTGGCCATCTTCTGGCCTCGCACGTCCGCCATGTCCAGCGGATGGCGGTCGGTCCCGAAGGTCGGGAGGGCCGGGACGGCGTCTCCTTGCCTGCGCTCGTTCAGGTAGGACACCACGCTCACCAGCGACCGGAAGCCCATGGTCCCCGCGACGTTGTTGGCCGGGAGCAGGAGCTTCTGATCGCCCTGGTTCGCCTGGACGGCCATGGCGACGGTGCCGCGCACGGGGCGCAGATCGCCCGCCAAGGACAGCTCACCCACCGCAGCCAGCCCGTGCAGCTTGGCGACGGGGATCTCGCCCATGGCCTCGAGCAGCGCCAGGGCGATGGGCAAGTCGAGGCCGGCACCGTCCTTGGAGAGATCGAGCGGATGGACACTGATCACCACCCGCTTGCGCGGCCACTCGTAGCCGCTGGACTGGAAAGCGGAGCGCACTCGCTCCGCGACCTCGCGCACAGAGCTGGCCGACAGGCCGACGATGGTGACAGAGGGGAGCCGGTCGATCAGCTCGCACTCGATGGTGACGGGGACGGCGGTGACGCCTTTCAGGACGTAGCTGGAGACGACGGTGGTCATGGGTTGCTCCGGGTAGGGGTGGCGACAGGCGAGCACAGGCTCACTTCACCAGGGTGGTTCTACGGTTGAGCGCCTCGATCACGCGGGCCATCAGGGCTCGCTTGCCCTGGGCGTTGGTCCGCATGTAGGCGATGCGGAGGGGCTCGAGCCCCTCGAGCAGTTCGTCGTGATCCTTGGCCTTCTTGTGGGCGCTGAGCGCGGTCTTGCGATCCTTGGCGTCGTACTCGCGGGCCTGCCAGAAGGCGCGGTCGCCCATGGCCAGGCCGCGGTCGCCGGTCCACTTCGGGGTGCCGTACATGGTGTACTTCGCGTCCTCCCCACCGTCGACGCAGACATGCTCCACATCGTAGACGCCGCCGATCACACCGCTGGTCCCCGCCTTGCCCTCGAACCACAGGGCGTCGGACTCGAGCTGCTGGGGACAGCCGGTGGCGGGCTCGAAGGGGAGCCACAGGCCCGCGAGCTTGTCGTCGCGGTTCACGCGCACACCCAGGTAGGTCCAGCGGGTGGTGACGCGGGTGGACTCGGTGGTGATGGGCTGGTCGGTCATGGCTATATTCCTCGGTTGGAGCGGCGAGGATCTCCTCGCAGCCGTTGAGCGTCGTCGTAGGCGTTGGCCAGGTGCAGGCCGGGGCTGTTCCCGGTGGACCCCTGGGCGGTCCAGAGCAGCGGAGCCGAGTCGGCGTCCAGCAGCGCAGCGAAGGTCGCGTGAGCCGTCAGCTCCCGCGTGAGCCGGTCCAGGGCGTCCTCCAGGGGCTGGCAGAGGGCGCAGCCCTCGGACGCCTTGCTGTCGCTCACGCTGCCTGGAGACGAGCCGCAGCGCGGGCAGAGGCAGGCCACCACCAGGCTGTTGGTGGGGGCGGTGCCCAGCAGTTCGCCCAGCTCGATCAGGAAGTCTCCCCAGGAGCGGATGGTGCGGTCGGTG
>CALDOK010000324.1 GCA_937912125.1 uncultured Pseudomonadota bacterium | reverse complement strand
CGTAGGTCTCTGATCAGGCGGTCGAGGCTACGAGGGTTGAGGCCGGTGAGCTGAGTGAGGTCAGCATGGGCGACGTCGTCGGCTCGCAGGGCGTCGAGCAGGGTGTCGGTCGCGAGGTGCCGGCGGTTGGTGCGAGGCATGGCGGTGCTCCTGGATGTCGTAGCAACGACAGTATAGCTCGTAGGTTTCACCCCGCTGTAGTTTCTGGTTCGTGGTGGACGACCTGTGAGCGTTGACTGCCGACTACTTCGCCTTGTCGGGTAGCTGTCTTCCTTTGGGTAGCGAATGTACTTCCATGAAGCGCTGCATGGCGCTTATCGAACCGCATACCGTCGAACGTTGAAGCTGGATGATTGCTCTGAGCAACTTGGTGGCTTCCCTTTCGGAGATATCCATCTCCTTCGCCAATGCGACCAGGGCTACCTTCATCTGTTGTGCCGGTGGAGGAATCAATGAACGCTGGGCGACCACGCCGAGTCCTGCCGCGATCATGGCGGCTGGGGCTGGGTGTCCATCTTCGCTCGTGAGTTTCAAGAGGGCGCGGAACATATTTGTGATCTTGACCCCATCGCGATTGCCGCCAAAGAACGAGGCTTGGTCCAGCATGGTGAACGACTCATTGGGCCATGTTTTGAGAAGACTTTTAACTTCCAGGAACCGCTGTGAGTTGAGCCATCGTGCGAGCCCCCATTGGAGTTCTTCCACATTGGGGTGGCAGGCGAAATGGTCGGTAAGGGGCACCGAGTAGGGAACGCCCCATGCCAGGCGTAGTTTGTTTTTGCTGATGCGTAGTGGGTTTCGCCGGTAGCGCATCGCGGTGTTCATCTGGCTCTCCGCCTCCTTGATGGTCATCTTCTTACCGTCTGTCCTGTCCGTAAGTGCGGCGTGTACTCGTGCGCGGAGAGCCGTTTCCTTGGTCCAATGCGACTGTCCAACCGGGCTTCTGCCAAGGCTCCTTAGGACCTCGATCGCTTCGTCGATGGCTGCAAGCTGCGACAGTGCGGTATCTACATTGGATTTGGCCGCCCGACCTTGCGTTTGGTCCAGTTTGATCCTGCGAGCTTGGAGGAAGTGGCTCACCTGGAGCATGGCGCTGGCGCGATCATGAGGCGTGCTTGTCTCTGCCATTCCGAGGATTCGACTCGTGGCACAGTGAACGGCGGGAAGCATGAGCAATGCGGGGTGCTCCCGCGCCAGGTAGTCGAGCCTATTGCAGATGGTCTCCTTCGTCTTGTGCAGATCGAGGGCCGTCTCCATCTTGGCGGCAATCGATTGGCCGGCGTCGTGTTCGTCGAAAGGAAGGAGCGTCTCTTCGGTGTCGAGATGAGGCCGTAGAAGAGACGTCCAGTCCTTGATGTTGCGTTCCCGTAGTACGGCCTCTGCCTGCTTGTTGTTCCGTGTGGTGGAGAAGAGCTGCAGGATGTCGCAGAGTCCGTCGAGGCGCTTCTCGTCAAAGGGTGGCTTGCCCAGCCAGTACGCGTGTTTGGCCCGCGGAACGATGCGCAGGTACGGGAAGAAGACCTCGAGGCCAGAGGCTGTGTCGCCTATTGGGTCGTCGTAGCGGCCGGCGCCGATCCGAATCTCGGCAGGCACCCTTCCCTGCCTGCACCACTCTGCTACCGGATACTCGAGATCCAAGACGGCACATGAACGAAGCGATGTGGAGGGGCATTCGTCATTTTCGGGGAGTGGCGGTTGGAGCATGAAAAGACCTGGTTTCTCGGGGTTTGAGTATGGGGCCAGAAAGGCCGACAATCGGATGGTTGCGCTGTATTTGTATGTGCAGGAAGAACGCCATGAGCACCGACAAACGCTATCATCGTACCATCTCCGTAGCCCGTCTCGCGACGGTCTTGGACGTACCTGCAGCCACAATTCGAGGGTGGATCGCGCGCGGGCAGCTTCCGTCCGTGAAGGTGTTCGGTCGCCGTCTGGTCCACCTTGATGTCGTCGAGCATCTCCTTGGGGATGTTGGTCTCGACAACCACTGTGCTTTGAAGAGCGGGGAGGATGCGTAGTGCGCCGTTCTCACGTTCGCTCGGGTGCCGCGTCTTCTCAAGAAGGCCTCGGGATGACTGCGAGCGAGATGGGTCTGGTGCGAGAATATTTGGTGCTCCTATGCGAGTGGTCCGAGGTCGCCGGGTCCGAAGCGCACCAGCACCATTGCCGCGACGATCTCGGCGCTGATGCGAATGAGCCCGATCAAATCTGTCAGGGGCCGGGCGGTGGACGTGCAGAGGCCGATGTGCTGTTGCCGCGGCGTGACGACGGACTGTCTTCCACTGCGGGAGACGCCCATTTCAACAAGCGGTACAGCCGCAATTCCCAGCAGGAGCAAACATGACCCCGCCCCGCATCCCCACTGCCCACGACAGCTGTCGCTGCCCCCGCGGCGCCGTCGACCCCGTCGATTTCGACGACGTGACTGAGGACGTCGACGACGAGTGCCAGTCCGAGGAGTTCGCCGATGACCTCGACGGCGACGACATCGAGGACAATTGCGACGAGGACACCGGCTACTTCGACGGCGACGCGTAGCCGATGCCGCTGCCACCAAGCAAGGGCCAGCTCCCCCCACGCCCCCGGCCCCCTGTCGCTGCGCACGCGGCGCGGCGCCGGGGGCGTCTCATGACCGGGGCTACGGCGCTCATCGACCCAGCCTCCGCCCA
>CALDOK010000323.1 GCA_937912125.1 uncultured Pseudomonadota bacterium | reverse complement strand
GCGCCTGGACGGGCGGCGGGGCCAGCTGCTGCTGCGGGCCCACGGCGGGCTCGGCTTGGGCCCCACCCACGCCCTGTACTACGGCCGCGAGGCCTACCGCACCACCGCCAGCAGCACCCTGCTCGAGGAGGTCTACGTGACCCACGAGCTGGCCACGGGGCTCTCGAGCCACGCGGGCCTGTCCGTCGGCTACGGCATCACCCCCAGCCTCGAGGTCGAGGCTGGGGCCTCCCGCGAGGGCGGGCGCTACGCGGTGGACGCGCGCTACGTCTTCCTGCCCGACGGGGACGAGGCCGATCGGCAGATCACCGACGATCCCCAGGGGACCCCGCAGGTGTACCTGGGGGTGCGCTGGGCGCCCTTGCCCGCCAGCCCCCTGCGGCCGGTGGGCGGCCTCGGTGTGGCCTGGTGGTTCGGCCACACCCTGGGCGACGACGATCTGCCCACGGGCGACATGCCCGCCTTCACCGCCCCGCTGCTCACCTCCCTGCGGGCCCTCGCCGGCGCCGAGCTCCGGCTCATGCCTGGCCTGGACGCCGTGCTGATGGTCCCGATCCACCTGATCGTCGCGGGGCAGGATCCCGCCCTCTACGACGACATGCGCATCGACGGGCCTGACTACGGGCTGTCGGACAAGCGCGAGGCCACGCGGCCCTTCCCGCTGGCTGGCGGGCTGCAGCTGGGTGTACAGGCCCGCCTGGGCGGCCGCGGCGTCAAGGTCGGGGGCCCACAGGTCTACGACGAGGAGCTGGACGAGCTGGAGTAGCGGCTAGCGCTTCCAAGGGAAGCCGCGCTTGGGCTCGGCTTGGGGCTCCTGAGCCTCGGGTAGGCGGGTGGGTTCCTGGCTCAGGCTGGGATCCCGGCTAACCCCCAGGGACGGGCCGAAGGCCTTGGGGTTGCGGAGGTAGCGCTGGGCGTCCTCGTAGAGGATCTGCTTGGCCTCGAACATGGCCTGCAGGGCGCGGTCCATGGTGACCGAGCCGTCCTTGCGCCCCGCCTCCATCAGCCCGTGGGCCTGGTGCATCTTGTTCTCGCGGATGAGGGTGCGGATGCCGGTGGTGGCGATCATCACCTCGAAGGCCGCGATTCGGCCCTGGCCGTCCGCCCGGCTCAGCAGGCGCTGGGACACCACCCCCAGCAAGGAGGCGGCCATCTGGCTGCGCACCTGAGACTGCTGGTGGGGGGGGAAGGAGTCCACGATGCGGTCGATGGCCTGCACCGCGTCGTTGGTGTGCAGGGTGGACATCACCAGGTGGCCGGTCTCCGCGGCGGTGAGGGCCGCGGACATGGTCTCGGCGTCCCGCATCTCACCCACCAGGATGACGTCGGGGTCCTGGCGCAGGATGTACTTGAGGGCGGCGGCGAAGCTCTTGGAGTCGGCGTGGATCTCCCGCTGGTCCACCGTGGCTCGACGGCTGCGGTGTACGTACTCGATGGGGTCTTCGATGGTGATCATGCGGCAGTTGCGCGAGCGGTTGATGCGGTCCACCAGGCAGGCCAGGGTGGTGGACTTGCCCGAGCCGGTGGGCCCCACCACCAGCAGCAGGCCGTGGGGCTTGTCGCCCAGCTCCAGCACCACCTCGGGGATACCCAGGGCGTGGGCGTCGGGAACCTGCTCGGGGATGGCGCGCAGGGCGGCCGCCATGCGACCCCGCTGGAAGTAGGCGTTCACCCTGAAGCGACGGCCGTCGTCCAGCCCCAGGGCGAAGTCCACCTCGCGCTCGAGCTCGTAGACCTCCCGCTGGCGGGCGTTCATGATGGAGTGCAGCAGCATGCGCATGTCGGCGTCGCTGAGTTGGTGATCGCCCAGCTTGCGCAGCTTGCCCACGATGCGGACGATGGCAGGGCGGCCGGCCGCCAGGTGCAGGTCCGAGGCCCCCAGCTCCATGGCGCGCCCCAGCAGAAGCTTGAGGTCGATGCCCTTGGTCGTGCCGCCGTCCTGTGCCCGGGAGGCTTGGCCGCCGGTGGTCATGCCCTTGGTCCAGAGGATGAACTCTTCGGGGTTGGAGGCGAAGGCGACGCCGGTGTCGAAGGAGATGGTGCCGGTGCGGTGCAGGTCCAGCAGCGACTCGTTGAAGGTGATCATGCCCGGCGCGGTGCTGCTGCGCACCACGTCCATCAGATCGTTCACCCGCTGCTCCCGTAGCAGCCGCCGGGTGGCGGGGGTGTTGACCAACATCTCCACCGCGGGCACCCGGCCCAGGCCGTCAACCCGTGGAAGCAGGCGCTGGCAGAGGATGGCCTTGAGCGCGATGCTGAGATCCAGGGCGGCCTGCTGGCGCTGGTGCTCGGGGAAGTAGGCCAGGATCCGCTGCAGGGTCTGGCTGGCGTCCACGGTGTGCAGAGAGGTGAGCACCAGGTGCCCGGTGAGCGCCGCCGAGATGGCCACCTGCATGGTCTCGGCGTCCCGCAGCTCACCGATCAGGATGACGTCGGGGCTCTGGCGCACCACCTGGCGCAGGGCGTGGTGGAAGCTGGCGGTGTCGGAGCCCACCTCGCGCTGGCTCACACGCCCCATGCGGTCCTGGTGTACGAACTCGATTGGGTCTTCGATGGTGACCACATGCACCGGGCGTGTGCTGTTGATGTGGTGGATCATCGCCGCCATGGTGGTGGACTTGCCGGAGCCGGTGGCGCCGGTGACCAACACCAGGCCGCGCAGGGGGTCGAAGAGCTTGGGCAGCATGACGGGCAGCCCGAGCTCGGTGAAGTCCAGATCCCCCGGCGGCAAGGCGCGGATCACCGCGGCAAGCACACCCTGCTGCCGGCTCATGTTCACCCGGAAGCGTTGGGCCTGGTCCAACGTGAAGCCCACATCCATGTCCCCACGCTCGTCCAGTTGGGCTCGCTGGGGTGGGGTCAGGAAGAGATCCGCCAGCGCATGCATTCGCTCGCGCGTGCTCTCCGGGAGGTCCAGCGGGACGATCTGCCCATGGACGCGGAGGGTAGGGGCTTTCCCTTCACAGAGGAAGAGGTCCGACGCCCGGTACGCCGCCATGGAGCGGAGCAGGTCGTGGATGGGGGAGCGTTGGGGATGTTCCTGCATTCCCGAATCCTATCTCATGTGCCCACCGTTCGGGCCGATAGGCCCTCCGAGTCCGGACCGCCTGCTATGATGGCGGCACCGCTGAGAGGTGTGAACTGCAGTGTGCTTCCATCCGGGATCTCCGGCGCCTGGCTCCGCTGTGGTGCCTGATCCCGGCTGTCGCCTGCACGGATCATGGTGGGCTGGGTAGCACCCCCTTGGACGTTCCCGCCCCGATGGCGATGGTGACCGTCCGGGGAGCGGTGGCCCCCGCACCGGAAGACCTGCCTTCCGATGGTGTGCTGCAGCTGGCCTATGCCCCTGGAGCCACCGAGCTGGATCAGGCCTCCTGGCCCCCACTTGTGGACCACCTGGTGCGCCGGCTGGGGATCATGATCGAGCCGGTGCCCTACGACAGCTACGCCGAGATCGTCGCGGCGGTGGTGCGCCACGACGGCGACCTGGCTCTGCTGGCGCCCCTGTCCTACGTGCTGGCCAAAGAAGACGAGCCTGGGCTCACACCCCTGGTGCAGACCCTGAGCGAGGGCAAGACCTCCTACTCGGCCTACCTCTTCGTGGAGCGGGACTCGCCCTACCGCAGCCTCCAGGATCTGCAGGGCGCGCGGGTGGCCTTCGTAGACGAGCGATCCACCTCGGGCTTCCTGTTCCCCTACGCTCAGCTGCTGGACGCTGGCCTGGATCCAGAGCGGGATCTGGCGCAGGCTCTGTTCTTGGGGGACCACGTCAGCGCGCTTCGGGCCGTGGCCGAGGGGCGAGCGGACGCCGCCGCGAGCTACGCGGACGTGCTGGACTGGGCGGGTGAGGTCGCCATGGAAGAGGGCTGGGAGATGCCAGAGTTCAGGTTGCTGGGAAACGCGGGGCGCATCCCCATGGACACCCTCTGCGCGGGGCCGGCGGTGGGTGAGAGCGTCAAGCGCACCCTCCGGGACGAGCTGCTGCGCACCAACACCACCACGGCTGCTGGGCGCGCCTTTTTTGCGAGCTCGGGCCGCATCGTGGGCTGGGCCCCAGCGAGCGACGACAACTACGACGGCGTTCGCCAGGTGCTTCAGCGGGTGGACGCCCACCGCCAGGCCACGCCGTGAGCTGGGTCCGGCGACTGGGCTTGAGCAGCCGCCTGGCGCTGGTCATCGCGGCCCTGGCGCTGGTGGCCCTCGGTACCGCCAGCTGGCTGTTGGTTCGGCTGTCCACCAACCTGGCCATGCAAGCACAGCGCGAGCAGGGGGGAGCGCTGCTGCAGTCCCTTGCGCCCAGCTGCGCCAGGGCCCTGGCGGTCAACGACCTGGCCCGGCTGGATGATCTACTGGCCGAGACCGTCCTCGAGGTGCGCCCTTCCTGGACGCGCATTCTATATGTCGAGGCTTACGACGCCTCGGGCAGGCCCCTGCTGCGGGCCGGGGATGGTGGCGACCTGGCGCGCGGCGCCGATCGGCTGCTGGACCCGTCCTTCCTCGACTGCGCCCTGCGCACCGATGCGGCCTGCTGGCAGCACGCCCATGACCCCGGGGGTGCGAGCCTGCTGTTCCTGTCCACTCCCGCCAACTCGGGGCTGCGCTGGGGCACCCTGGTGGCAGCCCTCGATCTACAGGCCTTCGAGGGCTCGAGCCAGCAGTGGGCCAGAAAGGCGCTGGCGTTCATCGTGGTCCTGGCCATGGCGCTGTATTTGATCACCTGGTTCGGCCTGTCCCGCATGGTCATCGCGCCCTTGAGCCGCCTGGCCCACGCGGCCCAGCGTATGGCCGGTGGCGACCTGGGGGTGCGGGTGCAGCTCGAGCGCTCCGACGAGCTCGGACAGCTGGGCAGCGTCTTCGACAGCATGGCCGAGCGCCTGCAGGCCCACACCGCGGAGCTCGAGCACAAGGTGGCCGAGCGCAGCGCCCGCATCCGGCGTCAGAACGAGGAGCTGGAGCGGGTCAACGCCAACCTGGCTGGCATAAACGCGCAGCTGGAGCGGCTGGCCACCACCGACGCACTCACAGGCTTGCACAATCGGCGCTACCTGCAGCAAGCGCTCGAGTTCGAGATCGCCCGCGGGCAGCGCGCCGAGCACCCCTTCTGTCTGCTGATGATGGACATCGACCACTTCAAGCGGGTGAACGACACCTACGGGCACGCCGTGGGGGATCGGGTGCTGGTACAGGTCGCGACGGTGCTCCAGGAGAACCTGCGCAACATCGACCTTCGGGCCCGCTGGGGCGGCGAAGAGTTCGTGGCGCTGCTGCTGGACAGCCAGCGCGATGCGGGCCTGCAGACCGCAGAGAAGATCCGGGCGGTGCTGGAGCAGACAGAGATCCACGCGGGCCTGGACGAGCCGGTGAGGGTCACCATCAGCATCGGCGTGGCCTGCTCACCCGCCGACGGGGTCGAGGAGCACAAGCTCTTCGCCCACGCCGACGCGGCGCTGTACCGCGCCAAGGAGGGCGGGCGGAACCGGGTGGAGGGCTGAGCGTCTCGTCCTACAGGCTGCCCGTGGCATGCCGCAGCTTGTCGTGGGCGTACGCGGCGTCGGCCTTGGCCAGGGTGAGCCGGACCCTGGCCTCGGCGACGCCACCGTGGGCGGTCTGCAGGTCGAGCATGGTGGCCGCGCCTTCCTTCAGGCGCGCCTCGGCGGCCTCGACGGCCTCTTCAGCGAGACGCAGAGCTGTCTCTCGCTCGGTAAGGCTGGCCATGGAGGCCGACAGCTCGCCGTGGATGCGGATGATCTCGAGCTTGGCTTGGTCCTGGATCAGGCGCTTGGCCGCACTGGCCATCTCCACCTGGGCCTGAGCCTGGTCCACCTTGGCCATCACCGCGCCGCCCTGGACGATGGGGACCGTCAGCCCCAGCATCACGTTCCAGTTGATGTCGTCGTAGATCATGGGCGCGGGGTCGAGCCCGAAGACCTTGCCTGAGACACCCAGCACGGGCATCGCGGCGCCACGTTCGGCCTTGACCACGGACTGGGCGGCTTCGACACGGGTGTCGGCCAGCTGGAGATCTGGCCGGTCCAGGTGGGCGGTGGCTTCGCTCAGGCTGGGCACCACGGTGGGGACCGTGAAGGGATCAGCGCTGGCGGCGGCGCCGGTCAACAGACTCAGAGCTGCGTCTGCAGCGCTACTGGCCGCTTCGGATCGGGCCACGGTGGCGCGGGCGGTGGCCACCGCACCTTGGGCTTGCAGCATCTGGTCCTGGGTGGCCACCCCATTTTCAACCAGGGTCTGGGCCAACTGGGCGATGTGCGTTGCGAGCTGTTCCGCGTCGCGAGCGTCGGCCAGCAAGGCCTGGTGGCGGGCGGAGGCGTGCCACGCTTCGACCACATAGGCCTCGAGCTCGAACAACTCCGCATCCCCTGGCCTTCGGCGAGGGTCGCCCCCTGCTGGGCGGCCCGACGCCACAGGTAGGCCTGGGGCGCCACAATGGCTTGCTGGGCCTCGAACTGCCACTGCCATTGGTGCGAGGGCATCACGATCGGCTCTTCGAAGCCGTCGCACATGTCGGGCGTCACAGGGTTTCCCCCAGCCTGCAGTGCCTTGTACATGGCGTAGCAGATGCTCAGCTCCACCTCATTTTGCCAGACCGAACCACCGGCTGCGCTGACCGAGGGCAGCATGTGCGCCGTGGCCTGGCGCACCTTGGCCTGGGACTCGGCGATGCGCGCGTCGGCCAGCGACGCCACCGGGGAGGTCTGGGCCGCGGCATCCACGGCTTGGTCGAGGCTCATGGAGAGGGCAGGGGAGAGGAACAAAAGGACGATGGGGTGCATCAGGCACTCCTCTTGCGGAAGCGGAACACGGCCAGGGACAGCAGCACGAAGGCGATGATGCCGAGGATGATGGCGTCTTTGTACAGGATCTCGAGGCCGATGCCCTTGAGGAATGCCCCGCGGATCATCACCGCGAAGTAGGTCAGGGGCATGAAGTCCGAGATGTGGCGTGCCCAGGGCTCCATGTTGGCGATGGGGTACATCAGGCCGCCAAGGAGGATGTTGGGCAGGATCACCAGGATGGACGTCAGCAGCGCCTGCTGCTGGGTCTGGGAGATGGTGGAGACCAGCAGCCCGAAGGCCAGCATGGCCCCGAGGTAGATCACAGCCATGATCAGCAGGTGCCAGGGATCGCCTCGGAAGGGGACCCCGAAGCCGTAGATGGTCACCAGGGTCACCAGCAGGGCCTGGATGACGCCGATGACGATGAAGGGCGCCAGCTTGCCCACGATGAGCTCACCGGGCCGAATGGGCGTGACGCTGAGCTGCTCGATGGTGCCGTTCTCGCGCTCTTTGACGATGGCCATGCTGGAGAGCACCGTGATGATCACGGTGAGGATCATGGCCAGCACCGCGGGCACCATGAACCACTCGCTCTGGAAGGTGGGGTTGTACAGCACCCGGGCTCGGGGCTCGGGCTTGCCGTAGGGCAGGGCCTGGCTCAGCTTTGGCAGCCGCTCCGCGCTCACGTCCCGCAGGATCTGTTCGGCCATGCGCTGGGCGCCCAGGGCGCGGTTGGTGTCGGTGCCGTCCACCCACATGGGCACAGGGGCCTGCTCGTTGCGGTGCAGGGCCCGGTCGGTGCCGGGGGGCACGATGACCACCAGCTCGGCCCTGCCCAGGTCCATGGCGCGCTCGGCTTCTTTGTACGAGTCGGTGATGCCCACCAGGTCGAAGGCCGCGCCCGCGTCCATGCGGGCGGCGATGGCTCGGCTGGTGGGGCTGTGGTCGCCGTCGACGATGACCATGCCGACGTTCTCGACATCCAGGTTGGCCGCCAGGCCCAGCAGGCCCAGCTGCACCACGGGGATGACGAACACGATGGGCAGCATCCGCTTGTCGCGCTTGAGGTGGATCAGCTCCTTGCGGGCCACAGCCATGAGCCTGCGCAGGGAGAAACGCCGGATGCTTCGCAGCAGGGGGAAGTTCACAGCGACCTCCGGAAGCGGGAGGTGGCGGCGGCCATCACCACGAAGGCGAAGATGACCATGGCCAGCAGGTCCGGCCACAGCACCTCGAGCCCGACCCCCTTGAGGAACAGGCCTCGGATGAGCCGCAGGTAGTAGCGGGCGGGCACCGCGTAGCTGAGGTACTGCAGGAACCAGGGCATGTTCTCAATGGGGAACATGAAGCCCGAGAGGATCATCGAGGGCAGGATGGTGGCCACGAAGCTGATCTGCATGGCGACCTGCTGGCTCTTGAGCGCCGCCGAGAACAGCAGGCCCATGGCCATGGCGCCGGTGAGGTACAGCAGGGTGGCGATGGCCAGGATGAGCAGCGAGCCACGGATGGGGACCCCGAACAGGAAGCGCGACAGCAGGGTGACCGAGCCCACCTGCAAGATGCCCAGCAGGATGTAGGGCGCCAGCTTGCCCAACATCAGGGCCGGGCCGCGCACCGGCGAGACCAGCACCTGCTCGATGGTGTTGTGCTCGTATTCCCGCGCGACGCAGCCGGAGGTGATCATGGCGCTGAGCATCATGATGATGATGGCGATGAGCCCAGGGACGATGAACCAGCGGGAGTCCAGGGCTTCGTTGAAGAACACCCTGGGCTTCGCCACGAGCCCGGGCAAGCCTCCGCGGCGCCCCATGACCACGAGGAGATCATCGATCTCCCCCATGGTGGTGTGGGCCAGGCTGCTGGACACCAGGCCCATGGCCTGAGCGGCGAAGGCGGCCTCGGTGCCGTCCACCAGCACCTGCACCGGGGCGTCCTTGCCGGCGGCGATGTCGCGACCGAAGCCTGGCGGGATCACGATACCAAGCTGGATCTCTCCCATGTCGAGCATCCGCTCGAGGTCCCTCGTGTCGTCGGGGTAGCTGTGGACCATGATCGCGCCGTCGGCGGTCAGGTGGCTCATGATGTTGCGGGCGGCGGGGCTGTGGTCTTGGTCCACCAGCCCGATGGTCACCTCCTTGACGTCCAGGTTGATGGCGTAGCCGAACATCAGCACCATCAGCAGGGGCATGGCCAAGGCGGCGATGAGGGAGCGGCCGTCCCGAAGGATGTGCAGCATCTCCTTGCTGGCGATGGGGAAGAAGGCCCTCATGAGGCTTCCTCCGCTTGTCCCGCGAGCTCACATGCGTCCAAAAAGACGTCCTCGAGGGTGGGGGCGATGCGCTCGACCGCCACGCCCAGCTCGGCGCCCAGGGCGTCGGCGTGGGCCGGATCGGTGAGCTTGACGTGCCAGGCTGCCCCCATTGGGGTCGCTGCTCGCACCCTGGGGTCCGCCAGCAGGGTGGCGCGCTCCACACCCACCAGCCGCACCATGTCGCCCCGATCGCCGTCACGGCGGAGCTGTCGGGGAGGCCCCAGGCCCACCAGGGTGCCCGCCCGCAAGAAAGCCACCATGCCGCAGTTCTCGGCTTCGTCCATGTAGTGGGTGGTCACAAAGATGGTCACGCCGTCTTGGCGCATGGCGTGGATGAGCCGCCAGAACTGCCGGCGGGAGAGGGGATCCACCCCCGCGGTGGGCTCGTCCAGGAAGAGCACCCGGGGCTCGTGCAGCACCGCGCAGCCCAGGGCCAGGCGCTGCTTGATGCCCACCGGCAGGGTGCCGGTGATGGACTTCTCGCGGCCCTTCAGGCCCGACATCTCCAGGGCGAACTCCCGCCGTGCCGCGAGCTTCTTGCGGGGCACCAGGTAGACATCGCCGTAGAAGTGGATGTTCTCATCCACCGTCAGGTCGTTGTAGAGGGCGAACTTCTGGCTCATGTACCCGATGCGGCTCTTGACGGCCTCGGGGTCCTTGACCACATCGACACCGTCCACCGTGGCCTCGCCGGAGCTGGCGGCGAGCAGCCCGCAGAGGATGCGCATGGTGGTGGTCTTGCCCGCACCGTTGGGGCCCAGGAAGCCATAGATAGAGCCCCGCGGCACCTCGAGGTCCACATCGTTGACGGCCACGAAGGCCCCGAAGGTGCGACGCAGCTTGCGGGCGCTGACGGCGATATCGACGCTCATGATCCCGCCTCCCCGTCGGCGGCACCGCCGGTGGTGATGTGGACGTAGGCATCTTCCATGCTGGGGGACACCTGGCGGGCCTCGCCGCCCAGGCCTGCCCCGCGCAGCATACGCAGCACCTCGTCGGGGTTGTCGGGCCCCAGGACGTGGAGCAGGTCGCCGAAGAGCTGTACGTCTGCCAAAGGCAGCGCCTCGGACACCAGCTCGGCGGCGGTGAAGGGTTCGGTGGTCTCGACCTCCCACACTGGGCCCTTGATGCTGGCGCGGAGGTTTTCGGGTGTGTCGAAGGCCAGGATCTCACCCTCGCCCATCAACGCCACCAGGTCGCAGCGCTCGGCCTCGTCCATGTAGGGGGTGGCCACCACCACGGTGACTCTACCCCGCAGCTCGCCCAGGATGTCCCAGAACTCTCGCCGGCTGACGGGGTCTACCCCGTTGGTGGGCTCGTCCAGGAACAGCACACGGGGCTCGTGCAGCAGGGTGCAGATGAGCCCCAGCTTCTGCTTCATGCCACCGGACAGCTTGCCGGCGGGGCGCTTCACGAAGGGGGTGAGCCGGGTGAAGTCCAGCAGGCGTTTTTCCCGCTCGATGCGATCCTTGCGGGAGACCAGGCGCAGCTGGCCGAAGAACTTGATGTTCTCAGCCACGGTGAGGTCCCGGTACAGGCCGAAGGCCTGGGACATGTAGCCCAGCAGCAAGCGGGTCTTGTCCCGCTCCTTGTGCACGTCGTGGCCGCAGATGGCCACGGTGCCCTTGTCAGGGGCCAGCACGCCCACCAGCATGCGGATCAGCGTGGTCTTACCCGCGCCGTCGGGCCCGATGATGCCCACCACCGAGCCCTCGGGCACGGTGAAGTCCACGTCGCGCACCGCCACGAGCTTGTCGAAGCGTCGAACGAGCCCGGTGGCCAGGACGGCGGGGGTGGTCACGCCTACAGCTCCCCGAAGACGGCATCGGCGGGGATGCCGGGGTGGATGCCGACCCCGGGCTCGATGGCGATGTCCACGGCGAAGACCTGCTTGACACGCTCCTCGGGGGTGAGGATGTCGCGGGGCGTGAACTCGGCCTTGCTGGAGATCCAGTCGATGGTGCCCGCGCGCGCATTCTCGGTGTCGACGTCGATGTACACGGCGACGGATCCGCCCACGGAGATGCTCTCGACCACCTTCAGGGGCACGTAGACTCGCAGCTTGGGATGGGCCAGATCGCCGATGGTGATGACCGACATGCCCGCCCCCAGCACCTCGCCTGGCTCCCGGTTGCGGGACAGCACCACGCCGGAGATGGGTGCGTAGCCGCTGGTCTCTTCGAGCTTCTTGTCCACCAGGGCCAGGGCGGCTTCGGCCTGGGACTTGACCGCTTCGGCCTGGGCGATGCCCTTGCGGGCGGCGCCAGACTGGGCCTGGGCGCCCTGCAGCTGGCCACTGAGGGTGGAGACCGTCTGCGCGGTGCCCGCGCCTGCGGCCTCGAGGTTTCGCATTCGGGTGAGCTCACGGTCCAAGGTGGAGACCTGGGCCCCCGCCGCCCGAGCCTGGGCCTGAGTGGTCTCGATGGCAGCCTGGGCCTGGTTGATCTGGCCCTCGCGCACCACGCGCTCGAGCTCGATCATGCTGGGGTCCAGCTCGAAGAGCAGCTGGCCGACTTCGATGCTGTCGCCGCGCTCCACCGCGATGCTGGTGAGTCGGCCCGACAGGACGGGGGCGACCTCGACCTCGGTCACCTCGACGGTGCCGGTGTAGGTGTCGGGGCGTTGCTCTCCACCCGCGCAGGCGAGCAGGGCGATGAGGAAGAGAGAGGTCATGCGGGCTCCTGGGGAGGGCTGCAGAGGACGCCATCGCGGGCGATGGCCATGGCGGTTTCTTGGAACATGGCGCGCACGTGCTCGGGATCGAGGGGGATGCGGTCCCCGAACACGGTGGAGCCCACGTTGAACATCAGGTGGGGGGCGATGAGTACAGGCATCACGACGCGGAAGTCCAGGTCCGGATTGATGGTGCCGGCGGCCTGGCCTTGTTTCACGCACTGCCAAAATGAACCCAGGATGTGGGGAGCCCGGGCCAGGAACAGCGGCAGGATCCGTTCGGCGCCCGACAGCAGCTCCCGCACCGCGATGCGCAGGAAGCGAGGGTTGTCGGCGAGTAGATCGGAGTAGCCCTGGACGAAGGCGAACAGGCGCTGTTCGGGGGGCACGTCGTCGCCCTCGAGGATGGTGGCTGCCATCGCCACCACCCGGTCGGCCAAGCGCTCTAGCACGGCGGTGTAGAGCCCTTCCTTGGAGCCGAAGTAATAGTAGAGCATCGCCTTGTTGGCTTCGGCATCGGCGGCGATGGACGCGACACGAGCCCCGGCCAGGCCGTGCTCCGAGAAGGCATGCTCGGCTGCATCCAAGATGCGATCGCGGGGCTCGGGG
>CALDOK010000322.1 GCA_937912125.1 uncultured Pseudomonadota bacterium | reverse complement strand
TACCCCAGAGTCCGTGTACTCGCTGTATCCTAAGACGATTGCAGGCTCGTCCACATAGCTGGAACCGTCGTACCCCCGCTCCTGAATCTCCTCCAACAGCATGACACTCTCATCCAATGACCAGGAAACTGTAAGATTGTACTGGCGGATAACCGTCCAGCCAGCACCGTCATCCACTGATACTCGAATAGTTTCCATCGAAGGCACGAGATAGTCGATAAAGCCACCGCGGGCCGACATACGCTCGGAGGTGTCGGACGTGTAGAAGAACTCCACCAGCACTAGGTGACCCTCTCCCGTGTCGTCGTTCCCTCCGTACTGGATATGGTGGATTCTGCCATTAGAATCGTAGCTATAGTCGATGTGGTTTCCAAGGGTGTCCCACTTCTGTTCGGCTCGCCACAGAGCTGTACCGCTGGCGACCGCTGCTCCAGCGTCAACAGCCACGAGTGACCAGCGATATCCGTCAGTGCTCTCGACATTCCAAGTGTCGGTGGAAGAATCGTACTCTGCCTCAGCTTCCACATTCGAGGCTGTCGTGTACATCCGGTAGCTGCCGCCTGAGCTACGCAGAACGCCCTGCGCTCCGTCGCCCATGATCAGCATGTCTTGGGAGTCGTCGTAGACCCGAGGCATTGACGGGCGCCGAATCTCGAGGACGCCACCAAGAGACCACCCGAACGGTAGTTCTCGATTCACCGAGGCCTGGGAGCTGTAGGACAGAGTCAACCCCGGAGCGACGATCGCCGGTGGAAGAGTCAGCGTGTAGCCGTAGGACACCTGTCCCTTGGCGCCAGCGTCAAGGGGATGCGGGGGCTCCGGTAGCTGAATCTTGAACTTCTCGAACCAATCAATGTTCGCGCCGTCTGGAGAATATGCAGCCACCACGGGAGACCAGACGGCGACAAGCAGGACAACGACGAAGGGAAGGATACCCAGCCGACGTTCGCACCGCGACAGGCTGCTAAACCTACCCTGCCTCCACCGCGAAGCCGTGCTTGGATTCAGTCCACCCAAGTATTCGACTAGTGGTAGCAGTACTTGCAAAATGTTGGTCTTCCAGTCTGTGCTCATCAGGCTTTCCTCGGTATGCGGCAGATCCGAAAGCATCTATCCTTGCTGCCACCAGCAGGTGCACACACAGTGCACACAAACGTTCATCGCCTTGGTGTCTGATCCCGCGCCCTGCTCCCCACTCTGTCTACGTAGATTTCCCGTTCGGCTCACGAAAGTGGAGTTGATCCTGTTCCGCGGACACCTTCGCACATCCAAGACGCCCACTCGTCGGCCGAAAACAACCAGGTGGATTCGGACCAGCGGCGGACCAGGGTAGAGGACCGGCGATTCCAGGGGTTCCAGAGGGACCGAGCGGAGAGGGCTTGTGGACCGGGTGCCCCCGGTCCCGCAGGACCTAAGCCAGCCCGTCCTTGTTAGGGGGTTCCGTGAGGGTTCACCTCCTTGAACGCCTCATCCATCACGGCGTCGATCTCTGCCTTCTGCTGGTCGGTCGGGGCGTTCGGGGTCCGGGCAGTCTCCACGAGTTCACCGTTGGTGCAGCGGTAGGTCACGCCGGAGATCACGAGGATGTGGCCCTCCATGTCGTCGTCATCGAGGCCCCCGGCAGGGGGGCGGCGCTTCTTCTCGGGTTGGTCGGTGGTCATGGCATCTCCGCTCAGGTCAAGCATCATGCCCTGGCCTTTCGCGCATCGCATCGTCGAAGGGAGTGAGGCCGATCAGGCCACAGCGCTCGCTGCCCCTTCATCCGGGACTGGCGGCCACAACCCCGCCTCCTTCAGCCTGCGCCGCAGCGTCGTCCTGCTCACCCCCATGATGGAGGCCACCTCGCGCAGCCCACGCCCCTCTCGGAGCATGGCCACCGCAGGGCGGAGCTCGAGATCTACCTTGGGTCGTCCACAGTGCTTACCCTGGGCCTGG
The DNA here is from genome assembly GCA_937912125.1 of uncultured Pseudomonadota bacterium. Classification (GTDB taxonomy): domain Bacteria; phylum Myxococcota_A; class UBA796; order UBA796; family JAFGLY01; genus CALDOK01. Next base: position 171 of record CALDOK010000322.1, on the reverse strand, counting down.
GCACGACGGACGCCCGCGATCACACGCTCGCGGATAAGCTCTTTTTCGTACTCAGCCAGCGCCCCCAGGATCTGCAGCATGAGCCTACCCGTGGGCGTGGTGGTGTCGATGCCCGAGTCGCGCAGGCTGGCGAAGCCCACGCCCCCGTGGGGTGCCAAAACAAGACTGATG
>CALDOK010000321.1 GCA_937912125.1 uncultured Pseudomonadota bacterium | reverse complement strand
CAAGGGGATCGAGCAGGCTGCTGCCCGCGCACCGCCGGGTGAGCAGTCCGAGAGCGTGTGCGATCCCATCGCCGTGGGTGCCTGAAAAGAACAGCAGCACCACGGCCTATCATCGACTTCAGAGGGAGCTGCCGACGTGGCGGGCGGCCGAACTGCGCCTCGAGCTGATCGCCGCTGGCATGAGCCGTCCCAGGAGGTGTGCTCCCCCTCCGCGACACGCTCCTTGACGTTCGGCCCGCCTGGCTGGCAGGCTGCCTGTACACGAGGGTCCCAAAGTGTACGACTCGTCCCCTCCTCCCATCAGCGAGAGCGGGCACACCGGCGATGTCCTGGCAGCCCTGCACGGCTTGGTGGAGCCCCTGCGTCACATGGACGCAATGAACGACGGCGCTGGCATCCGCTCCGAGGACCTCGTCGCCGCCCACCCCCGCCTGGATCAGGCCGTGGGGCTCGAGCACCAGGCCCTCGACGAAGACGAGGAGTAGCCCTCAGCGTTTTCGGAATGTGGCCAGCACCGTGCCGTCCTCGAAGTCGGCGACCAGGTCCGGTGCCAGGCCCGCTTCCTCGAAGTTGGCGACGATGGCCTCCTCATTGCCTCCGGGCACCGGACGCATGTCCTGCACGACCACCAGGCGACCCCCTGGCCGCAGGGCTGCCGCGGAGCGTTCGATCATGGTCTCGTTCTCGGGCAACAGGGGGCGGTAGGCGTAGAAGTCCAGGTGCGCCATGAGCATGGCGTCCAGGCTCGCCTCGGGCAGTATGGGGTCGTCGATGCGGCTGTGGACCAGCTCGATGTTGCCGCAGTCCTGGCAACCCTTGGAGGCGATGCGCTCTTCGAGGAACACCAGGCTCTCCGGCTGAATGTCCAGCCCCAGCACACGACCGCGGGGTCCCACTCGCTCGGCCAGATCGAGGGTGTAGAAGCCGGCGCCGCAGCCCACGTCAGCCACCACCTCGCCCGGATTCAGCTTCAGGACCGCGAGCACCGCATCGGCGTTCTCGGCGCGGGCGTGGAGCTGGTTGAGCAGCTCGTAGGGCTCGTGCACATGGACGGTGCGCCGCACCTGCCAGTACAGGCGGCGCCCCGCCTCGATCTCCACCACGCGCTCGCGCCGGTCATATTCTCGCTGTACGTGCTGGCCCAGCAACCCGAGGCCCACCGCTCCCAGCGAGGCGGTGATCAGGGCGGGGGCGAGACGGAACATCGCTTGGCTCCGGGTTGAGGTGTGGCGCAGCCTGAGGGGTTCGCCTTGGGACATGATGGCAAGCTGGGCGCGCTTGTCAACTTTGCACCCACTGGGGTAACCTCCTCAGGGCTCCAGCGTCCGTGGGACCGTGTCCAACTTCACACCTCGACCAGCCCTGCTCCCCCTCATCCTGTGGTCCCTGATCATGCTGGAGCTGGCGGGGTTTGTCTTCCTGGGGAGCCGACTGCTTGGGCAGCCTGTCGTCGAGCTCGAGGCCATGGCCCAGGCAGTCCCCTGTAGCGGAACGCCTCTGGTGCGCAGCGATGACATCCGGATGGTCAACGACGCCGTCCGGCGGAGCACCCAGGCCGTGCTGGCCGAGAACGGCGTCGGTGGTCGCGTGGCCACGGTGTTGTACAGCTACGAAGACAGGCTGTTGGTGCGCTACAACGTCACCCGTGCCCTCATGCTCCAGGATCGGGCCACCGCCGAAGAGGTGGCCAAGACCCTCGAGGCCCCGCGCAACAGGATGGTCACGCGGGTCGCCACCCTGCTGGAGTATGAGCTCGCACTGGACTACGAGGCCGCGCTGTTCGTGACCTGGGATCGGGCCTGGATGGAGATCGAGGCAGGCCTTCCCCGGGCCGCCCAGCCTGCGGTGTTGCTGGGACAGCAGGTCGGTACCCCGGTGCTTGGGTCCGGGAGTGCACCGTGAGCGCCGCCGTTCGCCTCCTCCTCCTCGATCCCATTCTGCTGACGGTGGTCGCGGTGGTGCTCGCTCTGGGTGTGGCCCTGGAGTGTCACTACCTGCGCGTGTGGCCCAACCTGCCTCCCGTCGATGAGCAGGTGGGCCTCATCGGACTGGAGGGCGCCGCCAACACCGTCGACACCGTCGATGCGCTGTGCGCCGTAGCCCTGGGAGTTCGGTACGAGGAGCTGCTCGATGTGCGGGAGGGTGCCCTCAGGGAGCTGGCGGTTACCCTGGAACAGGAGGGGTTCGCACCCGAGGTCCAGGCGCGGCTGCAGGGGTTGGGCGAGGCCATGTTGGCGCGTCACGATGCCTCCCGGGTCTACCACGACAGCGCGCTGGTGCCTCCCGAGATGGCTGCTTGGCGCTTCGCCCGGGATCGTGAGCGCTGTCTGATGGCAGCGGGGTACGCGCTCGAGCCCGAGTTGGCGCTGCGCTTCGAGGCCCTGGTGTTCGAGGCCTGGGAGGGCGCCTGGCGTGAGCTGCTCGAGGCCACCCCAGCCTACGCGGGCCGGCGGGATGTCGTTCCCCTCACGGCGCCCGCACCAACACTCGAGCGCTAGCAGCCTGTGGTCATGGAACTGGCACGCGCCGAGGGCGTTGGCGTCGATGTCCCAGTTGTGGAAGCTGTTGCCCTGGCAGTGACGCCACTCCTTGCAGCCCTCACAGCGATCGGTCTTCATCCAGCGGCGGTCCCGGAAGACCTGGAAGCGATTCTCCCATGCGTCCACGAAGCTGTCCTCGAGGACGTTGCCCTGGCGGAAGCGCCGATCGATGCTGGCGCAGGCCAGGATGTCGCCGTTGGCCATCACGCCGCCAAAGCTGATGCACCGACCACCACCATGCCGTACAGCAGCAGTGACCGGAGCCGGGCGCCGTCCACCAGCATCATGCCGAAGACCACCCCGTACAGGGTGAAGCCCACGTAGGGAAAGATGGGGTCCATGGGGCCCGCCAGCCAGCTGGCCACGGTGGCGCCGGGTAGCCGCCAGCCCGCCATGGGCGGGGCCATCCAGGGGCGCACCAGGGCCTGCACCAGGGCCTGCACCACACGATCACTGCCGCGACGTTGGTGATCACCAGCCGGTTGCGGCGCCGCCGCTGCAGGCCGTCCCCCGCGGACAGCAGGTACAGCAGCACCCCCGCGATGATGGTGCCCCAGGCCACCATGGTCAGCGCCGTGGCGAACAGCAGCCGCTCGGGGGTCAGGGGGTACGGGAAGTAACGGCCGCCCGGATGAGCGCGGGCAACACACCGATGCCCTCGCGGCAGGGCTCGAGCACCCCGGGGTAGAGGACGCCCACGTAGAAGACGTTGATCGGCAGGATCACCGCCCCGCGGACGATGACGCCCTTCAGCACGGCGGCGCGCTGGACCTTCCCGCACACCAGCTTGCCGTACATGGAGATGCTGTTGCCCACCCCGGAATCATCCCGAAGAACCCCGCCCAGGCGATGAGGTAGAGGATCACCATGTACGCGGCTGAGTCCTGGTCCTCCGAGCCCGTGGTGGGGGTCATGTCGAACACCAGGGCGTGAAAGAAGACCACCGAGGCGAGGGCCGATCCGCGCATCCAGTCCAGGGAGACCAGGCGCTTCATCTCGATGTTCCTCCTGGGGTGGGGCTAGGCTCGCAGGTCATCGGGATCGAGCCCGCCTCGACGGCCTGCCGATACACCGACCACGAGGTGTGGTTGGGACCCTCGTCGGCGGTGGGGGCGTGACGGTAGGTGGGGGCGTTGGTCACGGTCCAGCTGCGCAGGTACGCGGGGAGCTCGTCCCAGCCGCCGAGCAGCTTGCGCCCGGTGGCCTGGTAGACCAGCCAGCCAGGCTGCTGGCCGCGGCCCATCCAGGGCAGCCACTGGCCCGTGCGGGACCAGACGATGCGGGCCGGGACGCTGGCCTGTGATGCATCGGTCAGGTCGGCCAGTGCGGCCTCGAAGACGAACTGCTCGACGCTGCGGTAGGTGTCCTCGGCGGAGGCCTCTGGGTAGTCGGACACGGGCAGCGGTGAGGGGTAGGCCAGGGGGATGGTGAGAAACCACAACACCCGGTCGTCGTGCAGGGCCCAGTCCGGGGCCCGCAGCGTGAAGTTCACCGGATCGTTCCGCACGTGCACCACCGGGTGACGGCTGCCGTCGGCGTCGGTCCAGCAGTCGAGGACGGCGCCATCCTGGTCGGTGTAGACCGTGATCTCCCGGCTCAGCACGCTCCAGCTGCCGTCATCTTCACGCACCACCCGGGCCACGTTGAAGCCCTCGAAGCCCAGCAAGGGAGCGCGGCTGGTGGTCGGTTGGTCGGTGTGCAACGCGTGGATCGTGCCGCGCCACCAGGTGAAGGTCTCGGCGCTCGGTTCGGTGGACGCGCGGACCCGCACGAAGGCCTCGGTGGCGAAGTCCGGGTCGTCGAGCCAGCTCGGATCGGGCGTGGGTGTGTCGGCGGAGGTGGTGGGCTGCGAGGCGGGGGTGGAGCAGCCGGACAGCAGGGCGGACACGAGCAGAGCGAGGGAGCGACGCATGGGCTGGCCTATCCCGCCTCGGCGTGCTCGGTCAGCTCGGCCACCAGTGCTTCGACGAAGGCGCGGGTGCGCTGGGGGCGGTACCGAGCCGGTGGGTAGAAGGCGTAGACCTCCACCGCCGATCCAGCGGTGTATTCGTCCATCAGGCGCACCACCCGACCGCTGCGCAGGTCGGCCTCGAAGAACGCCGGGAAGCCGTAGGTGATGCCCAGGCCCGCGAGCGTCGCGGCCCGCAGCAGCTGGTGGCTGTTGGTGCGCAGGTTGCCCTGGATCTCGTGCACCAGCGGCTCGCCGCTTGGGGTGGTGAAGTGCCACAGGGGGTTGGGGTAGGTCAGGCAGTTGTGTCGGCTCAGATCGTCCGGGTGCTCGGGGCGGCCGTGGCGCTCGAGATAAGCCGGAGTGGCCACCAGGGCCCCGCGCATGCGGATGAGCAGCCGGCTGACCGCGCTGCTGTCCGGGAAGCGCTGACTGGGGAGCCGGCCGGCCACCAGCAGATCGAAGTCGCCGCCCAGGAGAGACAGGGTGTCGGCGGACAGCGTGAGGTCCACCTGCACCCGAGGGTGCGCGGCGAGGTACGCGGGCACCACGCGATCGTAGATGAGCTCACTCTCGAACCAGGTGGGCATCACCACGCGCAGCACACCCTGGACCGTCCCGGCGGCTTCGCGCAGCCTCTCCTCGGCGGCGGCGAGCTGGCCAGGCATGTGGTGGACCTGCTCGTACAGCAGCTCGCCGGCCTGAGTCAGGTACAGCCGGCGGGTCGTGCGCTGGACCAGCTGCTGCTCGAGGCGCTTCTCGAGGGCCGCCAGGCGCTTGCTGACCGCCGAGGGTGACAGGCCCAGGCGCTTGGCCGCGCCCCGCAAGCTGCCTTGGTCCACGATCTCCACGAACACGGCGATGTCATCGAGGGAGCCCCGCATCTGGCCTCCGGGGGTGATCGGTTCGAATACGAAACAATGAACTGCGCGATCAAGCGCTATTCAAGATCAATCTCACTGGCTAACTCCATGGCGTCCAACACTTCATCGCCCCTCGAGGGTGACACACAGGAGGCACCATGTCCCGCACCCAGCGCACCATGTCCAACAGCTTCGCGTCTCTGCTGGGCGTCGCCCTGCTCGCGGGCGTCGGCTGCGACTCCGATGAGCCCACCGACACCAGCGACACCGCCGCGGGGGAGGTCGAGTCCATCGCCCCGACCTACTTCCGCTACCTGCAGGGCCACTTCGACTCGGCGGATCAGGCGGCGACCAACCCCAGCTACTACGCGATCGAGCTGGCCATGTGCGTTGTGGAGGCCCCGGAGCTGGGCGCCATGGCGCTGTATGTCGAGCAGGCCGTGGCTGGGGACGAGCCCTATCGCCAGCGCATCTACGTGATCGAGGATGGCGTTCAGCCGGACGTCCAGGCCCGCTCGGTGATGTACGAGCTGAGCTACGGGACCCCCTGGTCCGGCTTCTGCGACGGTGAGTCCACCGCCACTGGTGTGGTCACCCCAGACTACGTCAGCGTGCTCGAGGGCTGCGACGTCACCGTGGAGTGGGACGGCGAGCGCTTCAGCGGTGGCACGGTCGAGGGTGCCTGCCTCAACGACTGGGGCGGCGCGACCTACGCCACCAGCGAGGTGATGCTGGCAGCCGATCGCCTCGAGTCCTGGGACCAGGGCTGGGACGCCGACGGTGCCTACGTGTGGGGCGCCACCGCGGGTCCGTACGAGTTCGTGCGACGGAGCGAGCTGGTCGAGGAGTAGAGCGCGCAGCCGGGCAGCCTGCTGTCATGGGAGCCAAGGAGCCAGCGCTGGGGCCGCAGCCAGCTTGGCTGGCGTGGGCTGCGGCGCTCTGGAGAGTGTTCCAGGAGGACCGCGCTTCATGTCCTCGCTGTGGACAGCCTATACGAGTATGCACCGTCGTCCTGGCGCAGGCCAGGATGTCGCCGTTGGCCATCACGCCGCCAAAGCTGATGCACCGACCACCACCAGGCCCAGAGGGATCCGCCGACACAGCGGTTGGGGGCGCTGCGCCCCAACCGCTCTGCGCTGACAACGACTGCCACAACGGTTCGGATCGCCACGCTCCACGCGGTCCTCGAGCTCGAATGGACATCGCGGCAGGCTCGCTGTACACGCGGGCCACACGCCTGTACGGCCCCACGGCCCGTTCATGGTGCCGATCCCCCAAGGCCCTGGGCCGCGGCGCCGGGGTCGAGGACGAGGTCGTGGTGCTGCAGGGCGACCAGCGCGACCGTGCGGCACAGCTGCTCGAGGGCGATGGCTGGCGGGTGGTGCGAGGGTAGCGCTCAGTCCGCGGTGGACTCCATGCTGCACGGCTGCCAGCCCACCGGCACACACGAACTACCGAACATGAAGCAGGGCTGCCCAGGACCGGCACTGGCGGTGGTCTCGACCTCCTTGCATGCCTGCTCGGAGGATCGGCAGCCCAGGACCTCGCCCGGCGCGCCGCTGAACGCAGGATCTGGCCGCTGCAGCGCGGCGAGATCTTCGGCGTTCAGGCCCCGGATGGGGCTGCAGCCCTTCGTGGCAGCGCAGGACTCTGCGTCGAGGGACGCGCAGTCGGGGGGCGCAGGCGGCTCACCAACGTCGGCAGCAGGGGAGGCGTCGGCGGTGGGAGCGGCAGGAGCCGTGGACGAGACCGCGGCGTCGGGGCTGGGCTGGGAGCAGGCACAGACGAGCAGACCCGCCAGCGAACAGAGCATCAAGGAGCTGCGCATGCTGCCTCCAGACAGGGGGGGAAAGCCAGGGTACCACGCCCCGGGCTGGCGTCATCGCCACCGCAGCAGGGCTACGCGCAGCGTGCTTCGATGAAGGAGAGACACAGGTGTGGGGACACCGTCGGTCCTAGCGCACGCCGGTCACGAACCCGCTCGGCGCATCGGTGTCCTTGCGTCTGCGAAGCGGCAGGTCGAAGAGCTTGCCGCTCTCCAAGCACAGGCGAGTGTAGTTTCCAGATTTCGCTCGCAAGGGGTAGTACCAAACGATGCTATCCGGCGTCTGCAGCAGCGCGCATGGCCGGGTGGGCAGCCGTCGGCCGCGGCACCGACCGCAGCTGAAGTGCAGCGCCACCAGTCACCAGCACGCCGATGACGAGCACTGGAACGGCAAAGGCGACGCGGAGCGTATACCAGAGGGCCCCGACGCCAGAGAGGGCGAGCATCAGCGCGAAGAACGTATCGAAGGGTCGCTTCGAGCGAACGCCGCGCAGCAGGATTGGAATCTGTACTGAGGACGTCATTGCACGAGCCCATGCGCGATGGGTCAGTCCTGCAGCACACCGTCCTCGAAGACCCGTGACCAGAGCAGGGTCCCCGACGCGTCCCACGCCCGGTCGGTCCCGTGCTTCAGGCCTCGCTGGTACTGCACCTCGTACTGGAGCTGCCCGCCCGGGAACCACATCGACCAGGTGCCGTGGCGCGTGCCCCCTTGCAGATCCTCTCGGCTCTGAAGCCCCCCGTCCTCGTACCAGTGTGTCCATGTGCCCTGGCGCGTGCCGCCGACGTACTGACCCACGTAGGCCCGCTGACCACCGCGATACCAGCCGTGGTCGGTGCCCTCGGCCTTCCCGTCGACGTAGTGCTGCTGCACCGAGCGCTGGCCGTTGTCGTAGAAGCTCGAGAAGGCGCCGTGGTAGTTCCCCTCGCGGTACGCGATCTCGTGGCTCTTCTGGCCGTTGGCGTACCAGGTGACCCAGGTGCCCGTGTGTCCCGCCGGGGGCTCCACCCAGAAGGAGCGGGCCTGGCGCTCCAGGATCGGCGCGCCCTGCAGCAGGCTTTCGTCGGAGAAGATGGCGCTGACCGTCCAGTAGGTGTCCAGGCGCCAGCTCTGCCGGACGCTGCGCCCCATGCTGAGGCCTGGCCCGGCCTCGAGCACGGGCAGCAGCGCCTCGACCTGCGCCCGGGTCATGCCGTCGCGGACCTGGGCGACCCTGGCGCTCCATGCCTCCCCCTGATCGTCGGGGGGCGGGGACTCCCGCAGCGCGGCGGCGGCGGCCTGGCGAAGGGCGGGGTCGGCATGACCGAGCTGCTCGACGCGCTCCGACAGCCCGCTGGCCAACGCGAAGCTCAGCGAGAGCGCAAGCAACCAGCCCATGGGGGTCTCCTGCAAGCCCTCGTGCGGAAGAGGAGCATCCCGAGGTCTTGCTCCGCCAAGGTACCCCCGGACCCGTCAGGTGCCAATGAGGCTCAGGGAGCCTCGGGCTCCACAGCCGCTGCGGAGGACTCGGGGGGCACGAGCTGATCCTTCCATGCATCGGCCAAGGTCTCGATGGACGCCTTGACCGCCGCCTTGCAGGCGTCGCCGCCGCAGTTGGTGGCCGCCAGGAAGGCCGCGTCCCAGCCAGGTACAGCGACCACCCGGGCGTACCACATGGAGTTGCTGCCCGAGTGGGTCAGGGCCGGCTCCCCCAGCCACTCCGGCGTGACCGAGCCCCACCCCATGGCGTAGTCCTCGAGGCGGGGACGGTGCAGCTCGGCCCACAGCGCGTCGGGGAGGTAGTCGCTCCGCTCGCCCCTGGCTCCGTCCACGTGGGCGCCTACGAAGCGCGCCCAGCTGGCCAGGGTGAAGTGCAAGGTTCCCGCAGGCTCGAGGGCCCGTGGGTTGTCGGCCACCGGCACCGACTCGACCGGGGTCAGGTTGCCGGGCTTGCCCACATGCCCCAGAGGGCTGGGGGGCGGAGGCGGGCCGAAGCCGTAGTCCAGCACCCCCAGGGGCTCGAAGACCTCCTGCTGCATCAGCTCGGCGTAGCTGGCGCCGGTGGCGGCCTCGGCCATGGCGGCCGCCGTGGCGAAGCCGAGGTTGGAGTAGAGGTAGGTCGTCCCGGGCTCGTGGACGGGAGGCTCGGCGAGCACGGCCTCGAGCATGGTGCGCCGGGCCTGGGTGGGCTCCTGGGAGCTGAAGACCAGCCTCACCATCCAGAGCTTGCCAGGGTTGGCGGGCAGGCCGGAGGTATGGGTGAGCAGCTGCTCGAGGGTCACCGCCGACCAGGCTGAGTCCGGCTCCAGATCGGCGAGCGCCGCACCGACGGTGTCGTCCCAGGACAGTACGCCGCGCTGCACCAGCCGCGCGATCATGGTGGCGGTCATGGCCTTGGTGTTGGAGCCGATGTGCCAGCGCTCGTCCACCGTCGCGGGGGTGTCGCCGTCGAAGCGATCGAAGCCCACCGCCCCGACAGCGATGAGCTCGGAGTCCCGAACCACGGCGGCGGCCAGGGCGGGTACACCGTGCTCCTCGCGCAGGGGCTCGAGCAGGGATGCCAGATCGGCCGCGCTGGCGGGTGCGAGCAGGGTCGGTGGCGGGTCTTCGGGCTGCAGGTCGAAGCGCGCCGTGTCCCCACAGGCCAGGGCGCCGAGGGCGATGAGGGCGATGAGGCGATGGCAGCTCATGGCGTCTCCAGGTCCGCGGGATCGAAGCAGAGGGGGACGCGCTGATCTTCGGCCGAGCCGAGCTTCGGCTCGAGGCAGCGCATGGGCGTGCCGTACAGCTCGCTGGCGAGCACGGCGTGCTCCTCGACCACCTGGCCTGCGGGGCGACCGTCGAGCCAGTAGACCCGGGTGCCGGGACGCAGCGTGACCCACGGGGCGTCGTCGCCACTCCCACGAAGCGCGCCGAAGATACCCGCAAATTCCCCGTTGGGCTCGGGCAGGGGCGCCATGAAGCGCAGCTCCCCACAGCGCTCGGTGAGCGTGATCAGGCTGTGCTCGCCGCGAGGGCTCGAGGCGCTGACGGTGAGGGCGTCGTTGTGATCGAAGTCGGGCTGCCGCAGGGTGAAGGGCTCGCCGCCGATGTGCCCGGTGGTGGTCCACGGCAACTGGACGGGGCCGTAGACCCGCTCGAGGCGAAGCTCGCCCGTGCGGTAGTCCGTGGCCGTGCGCGCGCCGTCGGGGACAGGGACCCGCTGGCCGTCCAGCCAGGCCCGCCCGTCCAGCACCGGCGTGCCCGGCAACAGGCGCAGGCCGGTGCCGTCGGCGTGGTCTCGCACCAGCTCCTCCGCCAGCAGCTCCACCAGCTCCTCCTCGGGGATCCAGGCGCGCACCGCGACCCAGGGTGCGAGGGTCTGATGGGGCACGCAGTGGGTGTCCCAGTCCACGGCGCCCCCGAGCCGGATCTCGGCGAGCCCGTCCCCGCGGCCGAGCAGCTCCACCACGTAGAGCTGGTCCTCACTAGGCGCGTAGGCCGTGTCCACAAGCACGAGGGGCTCACCCGGCGCGCGCAGCAGGCCACCGATCCCCCGGATCACGGCGAACTGGGCATCGGATCCCGACCGGCCGACGGGAGAGTTCCAGCCTGGCGCGGGTAGCTGGGGGGCGGCGGGCTCGGGAAGCGGCGGAGCGGCGGTTGCGGGCGCCATGGCGGCGATGGCCGCCTGGATGGCCTGCTCCAGCGCAGCGAGGTCTTCAGCCAGCGCTTCGAGACGCCGACGATCGCCTCGGGCGAGCGCAGTGCTGTGCTCGACGGCGGCGAAGCTCTGCGTGGCCTGGGCCGCCACTGGCTGGGCCCTCTCGGCGAGCAGCCCGGTGAACAGCGCACACTGCGTGGGGTCGAGCCCCGCGGGGCAAGGGATGACCACCAGGTCAGCGGCGAAGAGCCGATAGCCCTCCGCCAGCCGCAGCACACCGGCATCCCGCAGGTCCGGGGGCAGCTGCTGGACCGCGGCATCGAGCGCCTGCAGCGCCTGCACGGCCGCCGAGAGGACCTGGGGACTGGCCTGCAGATCCGCGCCAGGCGGGAGGTGGACCGCCTCGATCTGCCGGTCGATGGCGTTCAGTTCGCTGGAGCCAGCGAGGACAGCAGCGACCCCCAGCAGGGAGAGGAATACCCCTGGGCATCCGTACATCACGTCATCTCCGGGGGGGGGACCCAAAGGGGATAGCCATGGGTGGCGAGATGAGCCAGGAGTCGACGACGGACCAGGAGGGGGAACGGACGACCTCAGCGCCGCGGCGCTATCCCTCGCGCCCCTCCCACAGCTCGAAGATCCGAGGCTGCTCGGGCTCGTGCGCCAGGTAGTCGGTCTTGTCCATCACTCCGATCACGCCGGCCGCCTGCAGCTTTGCTACGCTGTCCTCTCGCACCACCCCCGGGGAGGATCCATGCCTCGACCCAAGCCGTCCCGCCCAGGTCGTGACCCCAACCTTCGCAGGCCCCTGCGAAACTCCGATGAGCACGCCCCGGAACCGATCACCGGTGCCACCGATGGGGGGGCTGGCCGCCCGCCTGTCCGACCTCGCTGGTGATGACCTCGCCCGCATCGAGCCCAGCGCCGAGCACCTCGCCCGCTGGAACCAGACCGTCGACGACAGCAGCCGTTCCAGCTTCGAGCACCGCATCCTCATCGGCATCGCCGTCAACCGCCAGCGCCCCGAGTACGGCAAGGTCGTGGACTACCAGGCCTCCGTGGCCGATGGCCTCGGCCGCTCCACCCGCTGGGTCCAGGCCACCATGAGCGTGTCCGCCGCCGTGGACAGCGCCTTCCAAGACGGCGTCGTCCTGCCCATCGAGATCTGCGACATCAGCTGGTACGGCATCCCCGCCGCCATCGTCAACGTCCGCAACGGCCGCAACCCCCGCCGCACGCGCCGTCGCAGCTAGCGAAGTCAATTACGTATCGATATATCGCCTATCTCCGAGATCCCCATGATCAGCGCCACCAAGGTCGTCCACATCCCAATCGAAACACTCGACTTCGACGACCGAGCCTTCGTCTTCCGCGCCACCCTCCGCACCGCCGATCTGCAGGCCATCATCGCCTGCCAGCAGGCCGGCTGGACCAAGGTCGAGGTCGCCGACCTCATGGGCCTCTCCCAGCGCCAGCGCCAGAACCTCGAGCGCCTGCTGACCCTCCCCGTCCCCATCCAGGCCGCCATCGACAACCCCGCCGACCACTTCGGCGCCACCCACGGCCTCGAGCTCAGCCGCCTCAGCCGCCGCTACCCCCGGCTCGACATCCCGAGCTGGATCGCCCGCGTCAACGCCGAGCGCCTCTCCGTGAGCAAGATGAAGCGCGAGATCGGTCGCGCCCACCGCCCCACCGAGCGCCCCCGCTTGGGGTCCATCTTCAACGACAAGGCCACCGACCGTGACAAGGGCGTGTTCCGCTTCGATGCGGTGAAGGTGGTGATCGCCGACCTCGACCACCGGAGCGTCCTCGGCGTCAAGCGAACGGGCCCTCAGCCCCGCCCCAGGTAGCGACCGAGCACCCGGGTGACGAAGCGCTCGCCGAAGGTCTCCCGAGACACCAGCTCGACAATGCGCGCCTTCGTCTCGTCGGCGACCCCAGCGTTCCCGGCGGCCCTCAACGTGTGCGAGTACGCCGCCAGCACGTCGACGCTGCTGATCTCGTAGCCGTGGCCCTCGACCAGCCAGCGCAGCGCCGTCATCCCGGCCTCGATGGCGAAGCTCGGGTTCTTCTCCTCGAAGTCTCGGGCCGCCCTGGTCAGGGTCTGCGGGGAACACGGCGTGCGGTTGGCCAGCTCGATGGCCTCTTCGAACAGCTTCGCCGACTTGGCTGCCGCGAACCACTTCCCCTCTTCGCCCGGCGTGTGCTCCACCAGATCGGCCAGCACCTCCGCCTTTGCTTTGTGCGGATACTTCTTCGCCACCGCCCGGAACCACGCCAGGTAGGTCCCGGCTTGGTTGGCGACCAGGCCGTAGCGCTCGTACGCCTCATCCGCGAGCCCGGACGAGAGCAGCACCTCTTCGCAGGCGCGCGCGATGGCGACCGGGCTGTCGTTCAGGCCCCGTCCCTCCTCGGCGTAGCGGATCGCCTCGGCCTTGCGCCCCATCGCGGCGAGGGCCTTCACGCCGTACTGCCGGTAGTGCCACATCTTGTGGGGCTCCAGCTCGAGCAGCTCGAGCAGATCGTCGTGGCGTCCGGCGGCCAGCAGCGCGCTCAGGCAGTTCGTCGTGCCCTTGAAGTACCCCCGCAGCTCGGGGTCGGGGCTCCACGCCATCCTGCACGTGCCGATGAGATCATCGGCCCATCGCGACGCCAGCTCGGGGCTTGCACAGAGCGCACCCCAGTGGTCGCCGAGCGACTCGATGTAGGGCATGCCGTCGTCCTGGTAGGCCTCCCACAGCCGATCGAGCCAGCGATCGCGCGTCGCGGCGTCAGCGGGAGCCGTCGCGATGATCTCCGACAGGGCTGCCACGGCGTTGTACACCGCCGTGCCGATGGAGCCCGACGAGCTGTCCACCTGCTCGAGGGCCGGCGAGATCTTCTCGAGGAAGAGCACCGCGCCCTCGGCGCCGAGCACCGGTTCCTCGCGGGCCACCTGCTTGATCTCGGACACCGCCTCCTTGACCCGCTTCACCGCTGGCTGTGACCTCCAGCCGAAGGCGTTGCGGCGAAAGCGAGCGCGGAAGGTCCACTTGGTTGCGGGGGCTTTGGCCATCGCTTGTTCTGACTCCTGCGGAGGGGTTGTAGAGGTGAGCCGACCTCCATCATGGTGCTATCCTCAGGCTCCCCGACCGCTCACCACAGGGATCGTCCATGCGCTCCGGCTCAATCTTCACCCTGTCGGTCGTTGCCGCCATCGCGTGCAACCCCGCCCTTCGCGGCGGCACCTACACCATCGTGGTCACAGAGGTGGTGGAGGACAGCTGCTCCATGGGCGGAGAGCTGGACAGCTACCAGGACGAGGGATCGGTGTGGTGGGAGGACGGCGAGACCCTGGTCCTGGCCACCACCTCCGGCGAGTGGTGGTGGCACTGGGACGGCGAGGTCTTCAGCTACGACCAGACCACGCTGGAGACCTGGGCCGACGACTGCGAAGCCACCTGGCAAGAGGACTTCATCGGCAGCGTCGTGGACTCGAACAACATGGTCTACAACCAGCAGCTCCAGCTCGACCTCACCGGCTTCTGCGCTGGCCACGACAAGAGCGTGCTGCCCTGCACCATGGACGTGGACTATGCCGCGGAGCGGACTGGGGACTAGGCCGGTGGTTGCCACTCCACGCGGGCCAAGAACGCCCCGCGCTACCACCTAAGCTCGCGTCCTCGCCCATCCCTCGGGTTGCCCGTGGCGATGCGCAGCACGTCCAACGCCCACCACAGCCCGCAGCCGCCGAAGCTGATCAGCTTGAGCAGCCCCTGCCCCGGCTGGCCCAGGTAGAAGCGGTCCACCCCCCACGGGCCCAGCAGCAGCGACAGGACAAGCGCCACCGTGCGGCTGCGGCTGCGGTTGCGGCCTTGTCTGTGGTGGTGGTCATGTCGGCCGCTGTGCGAGTTCCGCATGTGGTTCGCGAGGACCTCGTGGGGCAGCCTGTAGCCGCAGATGGGGCAGACGGCATCGTCGGGCGACGAGCGGCGGCGTCGCGGTCGGGAGGGCTTGGGGCGGGGCTCTGCCCTCGCCTTCACCGCTTTGCCCCGACCGTCGGCAGGTCGGGTGTAGCTGATCTGGCCGTCAGGGTCGCGGTGCGCCTCGGCAGGCCTCGAGACAGAGCGGCGGCGCCGGTCTCTCTCCCAGTTGATTTTGGTCATGGGGGGATTGTGGCACAGGGGGAGCGAACACGTGGGCGGCCATCCAGGTCGCCACGCAGTCGGCTGGGGGCGTCGAGCCCGTGTCCAGGGCTGGTAGCAGGTCGAGGCCCCAGCCCAAGGCCAACGCCTCGGCCTTCCGGGCCATGGTTCAGAACAGCTTCTGGGAAGCGGCCACGTCCCCCGGCTCCCGCTGGCGCGCGGCCAGGATCTCCGGTGGTGCCCAGACCGGCTGCACCAGCACCCTCCCTACGTCGAGGGCGGCCTGTCTGGGGGCTGCCTGCCCAGGATGCGCACCCCCTGTGCGACCGCGTCCTGCGGATTCAGCTCCAGGTAGGTGGCAAGCTTGGTCATCATCACCCTGTCATCCTACCCCACCAGATGCCCCGGCTCCCGCAGCCCCTGCCTGCGCTCCCCCGGTAGCACAAAGCTGTGATCCGAGAAGTCGAACACCGCATCCACCCGATGCACCACTCTGTGATGGTTCGGGCACAGCAGCATCACATTCTCCAGATCATCTGGCCCGCCCCGGGACAGCCAATGGAGATGGTGCGCTTCACACACCTCGGCCCGGTATTGTCCCAGCGACGACCATCCACAGAGTTGGCAGCGGTCCTGGTACATCTCCCGGAGCGTCCGAGTCCAGGAGCGCGTCCGGTTGATGGCCGGGCCGTAGAGGTACTCCAGTCGCTCCTGGCTCAACCCGGGCGCGTCATCTGCCAGCAGACGTCTCACCTCATCGTGGTCCCCCGCCAGCGCCAGGGCCTCGAATCGGTCCTCGGGGATCAGCTTGGCTCGGGGCTCGGCCTCCAGCAGGGAGGCTACCTGGGCCAACATGGCATGGTCGGCCATGGTGATCGTCCTGACGCCGCCCGGCCCCTGGAACGACCGCCCGAGTGACGCGGTTCGCACGTCGAAGGACAGAGCGCGGATGACCTGCTCGACCGGGGCTTGCCCCTCAGCGAGGAAGTAGCGGCTCTGTGTGAGGTCGCCCCATAGGCGGTGGCGCCCGTAGCGGTACTCGCGGGCGAGCCTGGGATGGTTGATGGTCTTGGCCTTGGCCACCAGCTCGGCCACGAGCACATAGGCTCCATCGCTCGGCCGTCGGGTGAACGCCCACAGTGACTCCCCGATCTCGATGGCGTGGAGCTTCTTGGCCTTCTGGTTCAGGTGGTACCCCACCCCGTAGCGCAGATCCCGCAGGTAGTGGTCCCAGCGCCAGAAGTACAGCAGCGGCACGGCCTCTACACTCCACCCAACGCCGGCTGCCTGAACACCCCGCCCTTGTCCGCCTCCCGATGCCAACGCACGAACTCCGGCCGCACCGGATCGCACCCTGGAAGCGGAGCCCGCAGCGGCTTCCCATGCAACGCCCGCAACCGCCCCACAGCCTCATCACTCCCCGTCAACTGCGCCGACACCAGGATCCTTCGGTCATCTGTCAGCGACCACGCCCCCCGATCCAGCAGCATGTGCATGGTCGGATCCAGCACCAGCCCGTTGCCCACGATGTCAGGCCCACCCAAGGCATGCCAGCGCACGTGTGCGGCCTCCACACCGAAGTAGCTCTTGCCCAGTGCGGCTCGGAATCCCGTCGCGGCACAGCGGTGCTCGTAGGCCTGGAGCACCAGGCGGCGGAACTCGGGGTCGCGGGTGCGCGATGGCTTCGGCTCCGCTGCCACACCCTCCGCAGCCAGTGGAGGGGAGCCCACCTCGAGCTGCTCGAGCCCAGTGGCCTCGCGCAGATCGTCGTGGATCGAGGGCGGAAAGTGGCTGTCCAGCAGCTCCTGGACCACCTGCGCCACCAGCCTGTGATCCGCCTGGAGCGTCGCCGCGACCTCGGGGGGAAGCTGTCCGGTCGAAGTCCTCAGCGCCCCCATCCGAGGAATGCCGTTCATCTGCTTGGGCAGCTTGTCGGCCCCGGGCACGACCCAGAGCCCGTCGCTCTGCAGGTGCCAGTACGGGTACATGGGCTGATGCTTGCCCTTCTTGGGTGGTGCGTATTCCTCGAGCAACGGCACCATCCGCTCCTCTACCTCGTTGAAGCCCAGGTCCGTGCGCCCCTGCAGGAGCTGACCCAGGGCTACCAGCAGCAGCAGCGGCTTGTGGGGCGCCCGCTTGTCACCTGTCTGCCAGATGCGCAGCTTGCGGACGGCCTCGAGGATGCTCGCGCGGTTGTACATGCTGCTGCGCCTCCTCAGATGGTGATCGGCCATGAGCCTACCACCCCCCACCCCAACACCGCCCCCCCTCCTGTGCCACAATCCCCCCACCATGCCCGGCAAGCTCGCCCGCCACCTCCAGGACACCATGCTCACAGCCAGCCCCCGCGGTGGCCCCAGCCTCACTCGGTAGTCCCAGTCACGCGGTCGAGCCGCGGCACTTTCTGTGCGCACATGTTGTGTACAGATATTGTCCACCTCGCTGCCGTAGGAGCCCCTGATGCTGACCTCCCTGTTCATCGCTGCTCTCTCATTGACCCCCTCCGCCACCCAAGCGGCCGACCTCAACCCCCAGCTCGCCCTGTGGACCGAGGCCGCCGGCGTCTGGCAGTCCCGCAACGACGTGGGCATCCCGGCGACGGACGGCACCCGCTTCTCCCTGGTGGACCTGGGCGCGGGCCCCGCCTTGGGCGGTCGGGTCTACGGCCAGCTGCGGCTGTGGGACCGCCACGAGCTGCGCGCGCTGTACGCCCCCTTCACCCTGCGCCAGCAGGGCAGCTACCCCATGGACATCTCGTTCATGGACGGGACCTACCTGGCCGACCAGGACCTCGAGAGCCTGTACGTGTTCAACAGCTACCGCGTGACCTACCGCTACGCGCTGGTGGACAACGACAAGACCACGCTCAAGGTGGGCATCACGGGCAAGATCCGAGACGCGGAGATCGGGCTGTCCCAGGGCGACACGACGGCCTCTCGCACCAACGTTGGCTTCGTACCCCTGCTGCACCTGGCCTGGGAGCAGCGCTTCAGCGACACGGTGGGCCTGCTGCTGGACGCCGACGGCCTGTGGTCCCCCTACGGCCGCGCCGAGGACGTTGCCCTGATGGCCACCTTCGACATCAACCCCTGGCTCCGCGGCCTGGCCGGCTATCGCACGGTCGAGGGTGGTGCCGACGGCGGCGGCGACGTCTACACCTTCGCCTGGCTGCACTTCGCCGCGCTCGGGCTGGAGATCGGGCCGCGCTGATCTCCACTCCACCAAGGATCCCCCATGCCCATCGCCGATCTCGCCACCATCGCCCTGCACACCGACACCGACCAGCCCGTGCTCCTGGGCTCGGCCATGAAGCTGCAGACCCTGGGCAACGCCCGCCGCGCCATGGCGGCCGGGTTCTCCCAGAAGTCGGTGCAGGGCGCGGCGATGCAGCAGGGCGGGGTGCTGGTGGTGATGCAGGATGGCACGGTGGCCTACCGCTACGCCAGCGAGGCAGCCGGCGACCACCCGCCGGTAGAAGATGTGCTGGTGGCCCTCGAAGCGGCGGTGAGCGGCTAGCGCCCCCAGCCCCCCAAGCGCCGGCAACTCCCCACCCTCGCGCCGAGGGTCCCGGGTTCCCAGCGCCCCCGCTCACGTACCGGGCACAAACCTCAGGATCCGCTCCGGATCCGTGGTGTGGTCCGACACATACAGGTTCCCCGCGCCATCCATGGTGAACCCATGGGGCGACACGCCCTCGGCGAAGATCGTGAGCTCCGCGGCGGGGCTCATGGTGTAGATGGTGTCCACGCCCGGGTCACCCACGAAGAACCAGGCGTTGGCTGGATCGTAGACGACGCCGTGGGGGGTGATCAGGCCCGTGGTCAGGAAGGGGGCCAGCTCGCCGTCGCCGTCGTCGCAGTCCGTGTTGTCCGCCACGCGGCTAGCCCATCCCCTCATCGCGGTCGGAAGCGGCCTGGCGCCGCAACACCCAGCAGCGACGATCACCATGGCCGACCAGACACTTGTCCCCTTGGTCGTGGAACTCGAACGCATCCGACAGCCGTCGTCGGACCTCGTCAGAGACCAACAAGGCGCCGTGAGGGGCCTCGGCCTCGAGACGGCTGGCGACGTTCACGGTGTCTCCCCAGACATCGAACGAGAACCGCAGCCGCCCGATCACACCACCCACGACGGGCCCGATGTGCATACCGCTGCGCAGGACCAGCGGGCTCCCATCGGGCCAGTGGGTCCTGGCGGCGACATCGTGCATCTGCAGCGCCGCCTCGGCCAAGGCACTGGGCCCACCCAGCCCCGGGATCCCCGCGATGGCCATGTAGGCGTCACCGATGGTCTTGATCTTCTCCACGCGGCTGCGCTCGCAGATCACGTCGAAGCTGCTGAACAGGCCATGGAGAAAGCGCGTCAGCGCCTCGGGCCCGAGCCCTGCAGCCTTGGGCGTGAAGCCGACGATGTCCACGAACAGAACCGCCGCCGCGGCGTGCCCCTCCGCCACAGGGGGCGCACCATTCTCGAGCTCCCGAGCCATGCGCTCGGGCATCACGTTGAGGAGCAAGTTCTCTGCCCGACGGCGCTGCTTGGACAGCTCATCCAACAGCCTGGCCCGGGCGATGGCCTCGGCGATGTGCCCCGCGATGAGCTGGAAGACGTGGACATGAGCCCTCCGGTAGACCCCGGGCTCGCCAGCGGCGGCGATGGGCAGCTCGGTCAGGCAGCCCTGCCAGCTCTCGTCGTCGCCCTGGAGCTCGATGACACGCTGAAACGCCAATCCCTCGACAGGGTCCAGTTCGACGCGACCGGTGGCGAAGCGGGCGAGGTTGGGCAAGAAGTAGTCGTCTTCGACCCGCAGCAGCAGGTGAGACTCCTCACCCGGCTGCAGCGCGCCCTTCTTCGAGGTCAGCCGCAGCGCATGGCAGCAGCAAGGCCGCAAGGACGGAGAGGCATCGTTGGGTGCGCATACCGCGAACATACACGCCTGGCCTCACGCCCGAATGCCCGCCTCGACAGTGCTCACTGCTGCAGATCGGAAGCACCGTGGAGGCGGTCGTTGTGATCGACCCTGGAGCCCTTCCACCGGCAGCGCTCGACAGCCACCGAAGTGGTGCAGCACCATCGACGGATGCCCCCCGCCCAGCGCCGCCGCAGGCAGGATATCCATAGCGACAATGTCAGCACGCTTCGCCCATCAGGTGGTCTGGATCACGGGTGCCTCTTCAGGCATCGGCGCCGCGCTGGCCCGTGCCTTCAGCCGAGAGGGTGCCCTGCTGATCCTCTCTGCCCGGCGTGCGGATCGCCTCGAGGCGCTGCGCGAGGAGCTCGGCCGGCCGGATGAGGTCCTGGTGCTCCCCCTCGACGTGGCCGATCCCCGCGCCATCGACGAAGCCGCCCAGCAGGCCCTGGCCTGGCGAGGGCAGCTCGACGTGTTGGTCAACAACGCCGGGGTCAGCCAGCGCTCCCTGGTCGAAGAGACCTCGATGGACACCCTCCGCCAGGTGATGGAGGTCAACTTCTTCGGTGCGGTCCAGCTCACCGGGTGCGTCCTGCCGAGCATGATCGCCGCTGGCCGCGGCCACGTCGTCAACATCAGCTCCGTCGCGGGCTACGTCTCCACGCCGCTGCGCTCGGCCTACGCCGCCTCCAAGCACGCCCTGCGGGCCTACTCGGACAGCCTGCGCGCCGAGGTCTCGGGCCGCGGGCTGTGGGTCACCGTCATCTGCCCCGGCTACATCCGCACCGAGATCTCCAAGGCCGCGCTCCGGGGCGACGGCACCCCCAAGGGCGAACACGATCAGGCCATCCTCTCCGGCCTCGACCCCGAGCTCGCGGCCCGGCGCATGGTGGACGGCATACGCCACCGCCGCCGGGAACTCTCCGTCGGCGGGCGGGAGACCTGGGCCATCGCCATCCAGCGTTTCTTTCCAGGCATCGTCGCCCTCCTGCTGCCCCGAACCTCCCCCGAGTAGCGCAGCGCAGGGCCAGGCTTAGACCAGCAGGTCGATCAGCGCCGAATAGGCGGCCACGGCCTTGTCGTTGTCCTCGGCCGTGTGGGCCGTGGAGATCATGTCGCGCCCCATGCGGCTCAGCACTCCCTGGTCGTGTACGACGAGGGCGTAGTGGGCGAGGATGCCCCGCCGCCGCATGACCTCGCCGATGGCCTCGGCCGAGGTCAGGGGCACAGCGTGGGGGGCCGTGAGTTCGATGCGGATGATGCCGCCGAGGGCGTAGGCGAAGAAGCTGGTGCCCCGGCGCTCGAACATGGCGTTGAGCTTGCCGACATAGTCCGTGGCCATGGCCTGCATGTGGCCCATCACGCCGGGCTGCTCGAGCAGCCGGATGGTGTGGTAGGCGGCGGCGACGGACAGGGTGTTCCCCGACAGGGTGCCGGCCACGTAGGCGAAGGGCCGCTCGTCGGGCAGCCCGGTGCTGGCGGTGTCCATGATCTCGGCCTTGCCGCAGACGGCGCCACAGCCGGGGTAGCCGTTCATCAGGCCCTTGCCGAGGGTGGTCAGATCCGGGGAGACCCCCTGCAGCGCCTGGGCGCCCCCCAGCCCGACCCGGAGGCCGGTGACCACCTCGTCGAAGATGTACAGGGTGCCGTGGCGGTGGGCCAGCTCGATGGCATCCCGGTGGAAGCCCGGGCTCACGGGCACCAGCCCCGACTCGGCCCCCATGGGCTCGCAGATCACCGCGGCGATGTCGCCACCGGCGAGGGCGGCCTCGAGGCCGTCGAGGTCGTCCTGGTAGACCAGCTCGGTGAGATCCAGCAGCTCATCCGGGATGCCGTGGGTGATGATGCGCCCGCTGCCGGGGATCTCGAGATCGGCCATGAACGGATCGCCCCAGCCGTGGTAGCCCCCGCGGTACTTGATGATCTTGTTCCGCCCGGTGTACGAGCGCGCGATGCGCAGGGCCGCCAGGTTCGCCTCGGAGCCCGAGGCCGTGAAGCGCACCTTCTCCACCGAGGGGAAGTGATCCACGATGCGCTCGGCCGCGGCCAGCTCGAG
>CALDOK010000320.1 GCA_937912125.1 uncultured Pseudomonadota bacterium | reverse complement strand
CGAACTCGGGGTTGGTGCCCCGGATCACGTTGAGCAGATCGACGTAGGCCGCCAGCTGCCAGCGGCGGAAGGTGAACAGCTTCTCGAGGCGCATGTCGGTGGCGAAGTAGTCGGGCATGCGCTGGCTGTTGTACTTAGCGGTGCTGTATGACCAGTAGTAGCCCTGGTCGACGTCGTAGATCCCGCCGGCCGCCGGGGTCCAGGGGTTGCCGCTGACGTACTGGATGCGGGTGGAGACCTCGAAGTCGTAGGGCAGCTGCACGCCGCCCACCAGGACCAGGATGTGGGTCTGGTCGAAGTCGAAGGCGTACCACTCGTCGTCGGGATCGTCGGGGTAGTCGATGCGCTCGGACTTGGAGAGGGTGTAGGAGATCCAGCCGAAGAACCGGTCGACGGCCGCCCGCTTGATCATCACCTCGAGGCCGTAGACGCGGCCCAGGCCGCCGTTCTCGAAGTACGGGTCGTCCAGGGAGGTGAACTGGCTGTTCATCACCAGCAGCTGATCGAGGTGCTTGTAGAACAGCTCGATGTCGCCGGTCCAGGCCTGACCTGCGCTCTGTTCCCAGCCCACCGTGGCGCTGGTGGCTCGCTCGAAGTCCATCTGGAGGACCACGTCGTCCGGCCGATACATCTCGTAGGGCATGGGGGTCTGGTGGTAGATGCCCAGGGAGGACTTGAACACCGAGCGTTCCCACGGCAGCCAGCGCACCGCGAGGCGCGGGTCCCAGCCGCCGCCGTAGTACTCTCCCGGAATCCAGGCGTAGGTCCAGCGCAGCCCGGGGGTGATGAGCAAGCGCTCGGGGTCCTTCAGGGGGCGGATGTCGGCGTCGATGTAGAGATCGGGGCCCCAGGCCCAGCCGCCGTCGTCGATGGACCAGTCCTCACGCTCCCCGATGGGGTCATAGGACGCGGCGATCTCGGGGTTGAAGGGCAGGGCGACGTCGAAGCCCCAGGGCCCGCCGATGAAGTCGGTGCCCGGGGTGATGGTCAGCTTGTCGGAGATCTCCCAGGGAAGCTCGGTGCGCAGCTCGAAGAGCAGGGTGTATTGGCCGCCGCTCAGGGACCCGCCGAAGTTGCCCTGGTTGATGTCCAGGCCCAGGCTGGGGGTCATGCGCAGGTCCAGCTTCTCGCCCAGGGGGCGCTCCCAGTCCAGCATCATGCGGTGGGTGGAGTAGAGGATGTCCACGTCGCCCTGGGTGTCCTGGTCGGTGCCCTGGGCCACGTCGTCGGGGGTCGAGACCCGCATGATGTCCTGGAAGCCGAACAGGAAGACCCCCAGGCGTCCACCGGCAGGGGTCTCGAGGCGGTCCAGCTTGAGCTGGTAGTCGAACCAGCGAGGCTTGATGGTGAAGCCCGAGTTCTTGGTGAAGAAGGGGATGATCAGGTCGAGGTAGCTGCGGCGCGCCCCCAGGGCGTAGCCCCACTGCTTCTCGGGTTCTTTGCCCAGCCGCCCCGAGAGCAGGCCCCCGGAGTGCAGCACGTCGGTGGTCCACTTCAGCTCGTGGCCGTCTTCGAGGTAGTCGCGCTTGGTGCGCACGTCGATGGCCCCGCCCAGGCTGCGGCCGTAGCGCACGCCGTAGCCGCCGGGCAGGTAGTCCACGGCCTCGATGAGGTTCTGGTTGATGACCGAACGGATGCCGTCGAGGTGGTAGATCAGCGGGATGCGGATGCCATCGACATAGACGGCGGAGTCCTCGGGGTTCGCCCCGCGGATCACCAGCAGCCCCAGGCCGAAGGGGGCGCGGGCGGCGCCGGGCAGGGACTGGATCACGCGCACCGGATCGCCGAAGGTGCCGGGCACGCGGCGCACCTCCTGCACGCTCAGGGTGCGGCGGGTGACCTCTTCTTTTTCGCGCCGGTAGACCCCCACCAGCTCGTCCTCGCGGTAGCTCTGGTTGCGGACCCAGAGCTCGAGGGAGGTGACCTGCCCCTCGGCCACCTCGACCTCGCGCTCGATGCGGTCGAAGCCGGTGAGGACCGCCTGGAGGGTGTGCGCGCCGGGGGGGACGCCCCGGAACGCGAACTTGCCTTCGGCGTCCGTGGTGGTCAGCAGATCGAGATCGGGCAGCAGCACCGGGAAGTCGGGCAGGTCTCGGCGGGTGCCCATCTCCTGCAGGTGGCCCTCGAGGGTCACGGGCAGCTCAGCGGCGGGCTGGTCGTCGTCGGTCTGCTCGGCCACCGCGCCTTCGACGCTGTCGGCGTCCAACACGAAGCCGTAGGCGAACTCGATGATCACGGGGACGGGCCCCAGCTCGTCCTCGGCGGGGCTGAATCGGAACCGCTGTACGGCCTCGAGGGCGGCCTCGTCGAAGCCGTGGCCCACGGGCTCGAGCACCTCGACGTCCACCACCCGGCCGGCCTCGTCGATCTCGACGGCGAGGTAGACGGTGCCCTCGATGGAGGCCTCACGGGCGGCCTGGGGGTAGGGCGCCTGGACAAACTCGAGCAGCTCGGGTTCCTTCACCAGGGGAGGGAGCTCTTCCTGCGCGGTGTCGGGGGCGGCTGCGGCCTCGGGCGTGACCTCGGGCGGCTGCTGAGCCAGCGCAGGCTCGACGGCGCCGAGGAGGAGGGTGAGGGAGAGCAGGGCGAGCATCAGTCCAGGGCCTTGATGGTGCAGCGGTGAGGCATACCGGTAACCGAAACCGGGACACCGTCCTTCTTGGCCGGCTTGCAGCGCATGGCCAGCGCCGCGGCCTGGCAGGCATCCTCGACGCCGTACTCGGCTCGGTCCATGAAGTGAACCCTGAACACCTTGCCATTATCGTCAAGGTCGAGGGTCATGCGCAGTGTGCCCTCGTACTCGGCGTCGATGGCTTCCTTGGGGACGTCCACCGGCGGGCGGGTGCAGTTCTTGGGCTGAGTGGTGACCGAAGAGACCGGCAGCAGCACGAACTCGTCCTCGGCGCCGAGATCCAGGGTGTCGTCGGAGGCGGCGGCGGCGGTGGTGTTGCCCCGGCGCACGGACACACCGGTGCCGCCGCCTTCGGCGAAGGAGCTGGCCGAGAGGCCCTGGACCCGACGCACCACCCGGCGCTCCTGGGGCTGCGGCTCGGGGGGGGCGTCCTCGACGGGTACGGTGTCCTCGAAGGCCACGGCGTCGAGCTCGGGCCGAGGGGGAGGCTTCTGTTTCTGCTCGGGCTCGGGCTCGGGCTCAGGGGTTGCCGGCGGTGGCTCGGGCGCCTCGATCACCGCCATCTCGACCCAGGTGGACATGGCCTCGGCCGGCGGGGGCCGGCTGAGGACGATGATGGCCAGGACGACGTGGACCACCACGCTGGCGGGCAGGGCGACCACCTGGATCCACCGCTGCCAGGTGGGCGTGGGGGCCAGCAGGTCGTCGTAGGAGGGGGAGCTCATGGGTCCTGGACAGGGACGGCCCGGCCCGGGAGGTCCACGGGCTCGATGTTGATGGCGAAGCGCGCCACGCCTTCTTGCTTGACCAGATCGATCAGGCCGACCACATCACCGTGCATCACGGTCTTGTCAGCGGCGATCAGGCAGACGACGTCTTTGTTGCGGGATCGCTCCTCCTGGATCACCGCGCGGAGCTTGAGCTCGCTCACCTCTTCGCCGTTGAGGTAGAGGCTGCCGTCGGCCGCCAGCGTGAGGCCCAGGGAGGACTCTTCGGTGCCGTCGCCGGTGGCGGCGTCGGGCAAGGTGACCTTGATGGAGGGCGCGACGATGTAGGTGGCGGTGACCATGAAGATGATCAACACCACCAGGATGATGTCCACGAAGGGCGTGATGTTGATGTCGCTGATGACGTCGTCATCACCACCGTCGAGCTTGACTCCCACGGCCGCCCCCCTACTTCTGGGAGAGGGGCTGGCCCTCGGCCTTGAGCTGGGCCAGCAGGACGTGGGCCAAGGCGTCGATGTTGGAGAGCGCGCGCTTGTTGGTGCGCAGGAAGATGTTGTAGAGGACCACCGCGGGGATGGCGACCATCAGCCCGATGGCGGTGGCGACCAGGGCCTCGGAGATGCCGGCCATGACCGCGCTGGCAGCCTCGGCCTGGTTCTCGGCCAGCTCGTGGAAGGCCTTGATGATGCCCAGCACCGTGCCGAACAGCCCGATGAAGGGAGCGTTGGCGCCGGTGGTGCCCAGGATGGCCAGCAGGCGCTCCATGCGGATGCGCTCCCGGGTGGTGGCGGCCAGGAGGCCTTCTTCGACCGATCCGATGCCCTGCTCGGCGCGGCTGGCGCCCGCCAGCAGCACGCGGGCCGCGCTGCCGCGGAGCTCGCTCAGGCGGCTGCGCAGCGTGGGGAGATCGTTCGAAGCTCCGAAGCTGCGGAGGGCCTCGTGCAGGGGGGCCGAGGGCGTGTGGTGGATGAAGGCACCGATGGCGCGCTCGATGGACACGGCCAGGCATGCCACGGAGAGCGCCACCAGGAGCCACAGCACCCACTCGGCGCCGCCCAGGGCGAAGGTCAGAAGGCTTTCTTCGAGCATGCGTCTGCCTCGTCAACGGCTGCGTGCGGAGGCGTGAGTATAGCCACTCGTGCAGGCTTGGACAGTGTCCAGGACCCACCCTCCGGGCGAGTTCATCCATCCGGTGAATGGCATCCGGCTGGGAAGGAGGGCAATGGGTGGAGGCGACGACCGGAGTCGAACCGGTGAAATGGAGGTTTTGCAAACCTCTGCCTTAGACCACTTGGCTACGTCGCCACACCACTGTCAAAGCAGCCACCCATCTATTTGATGACGGGGGGGTGTCAAGAGGGTGGGCGGAATGTGGGCCCCCGTGGGATAGGAGGGGACTCCGCGCCGCGAGGCAGTCGCCCCATGCCCCCACTCTCCGTCGTCATCATCGCCCGCGACGAGGCGGACCGCCTGCCCGAGGCCATCCGCTCGGTGGGGTTCGCCGACGAGATCCTGGTGTTGGACTCGGGCAGCGCGGACGACACCGTGGCGGTGGCGCGGGCGCTGGGTGTCCGCGTGATCGAGACGGACTGGCCCGGCCATGTGGCGCAGAAGAACCGCGGTCTGCGGGATGCCGAGCACGCCTGGGTGCTCTCCATCGACGCTGACGAGCGCGTCAGCCCGGCCCTGGCCGCCTCCATCATCGCTGTGATGGCCCAGGAGCCCGCGATGGCCGGCTTCGAGATCCCACGCCGCAACCACTACCTTGGGCACCCCCTGCGGGCTGGGGGCTGGTATCCCGACCGTCGGCTGCGCCTGGTGCGACGGGACACGGCCCGCTGGGTTGGGGTGGACCCCCACGATCGGCTCGAGGTGGATGGCCCCACAGCCCGCCTGGATGGGGATCTCGACCACCACCCCTACCGCGACGCGGCTGAGCACGTCGCCACCATCGATCGGTACACGCGGCGCTTCGTCGAGGTCACCGACGCCCGGGCCTGCTGGTGGGATGTGGCCCTTCGGCCTCCGTGGCGCTTCGTCCGCGGCTATCTGCTGCAGGGGGGCTTCGTGGATGGAGGGGCGGGGCTGCGGGTGGCGTGGATGGGTGCCCGCTACACGGCCCTCAAGTGGCGGCGCCTGTGGCAGGCCCAGCGCCGCGACGGATCGCAGCGGGGCTGCGATGGATCGTAGCGCGGCCCTGGTCGGCGCCCCCGCTGGGGTGACGCGGTGAAGATCGCCTTCGCCCTGCGCAGGTTCGCGCCCGATGGGGGCACGGGCCGCTACGCCAGCGCCCTGGCGCGATCCTTGCTCACTGCTGGCCACGAGGTGTGCGTGGTCTGCATGGAGCACAGCGTCGAGTCCAAGCTCGAGCCCTGGCTCGGGGGAGCCCTGCGGCTGTACCCTCAGGCGGTGCCGCGCCTGGGCAGCTGGTACACCATGGGCGCCTTCGCGCGGGTCGCCCGGCGGGCGGTCGAGGGGCTCGCCCCCGATGCGTCGCTGGCTCTGGGGCGGATCCCGGGCCTGGACGTGTACCGCGCCGGGGGTGGCTGCCACGCGGCCTACCTGGACACGGTCCCCGGCTGGCGCTGGTCCGTCAGGCATCATCGGGAGCTGGCCCTGGACCGGGCCGTGGTGTTGGGTGCCCGCCGGGTGGTGGCCAACGCGGGGCTGCCGGGGCGGCAGCTGGTGGACCGCTACGGGCTGGCGCCCGAGCGCCTGGCGGTGATCCCCAACGGTGTGGACTGCGATCACTTCCGACCAGACCGCGAGGCCTGCCGGGAGCTGCGGGCGAGCTTGGGCCTGGATGAGCACGTTCCCCTGGTGCTCTTCTTGGGTGCCGGCTTCGCCCGCAAGGGACTGGAGACCGCCATTCGCGCCGTCTCCGCGCTGGAAGGGGCTGTGCTGGTCGCCGTCGGAGGCGACCGTGGCACCGCCCGATATCGGCGCATGGCCTCCGGGCTCGGCCTGAGGCTCGAGCTGCTGGGCGCGCGGCCGGACCCGGAGCGCTGGCTGGCCGCTGCCGACGCCCTGATGCTGCCAACCCGCTACGACAGCGCCGCCAACGCGGTGCTCGAGGCTATGGCCGCTGGCGTCCCCGCCATCACCAGCGGGGCCAACGGTGCGGCGGAGTTTCTGCCGGAGCCCTGGCTCGTGGTCCAGGACCCCCATGACGCGAGTGGCTTCGCCGCGGCCCTCGCCCGCGCCCTGGATGACCCGGCCTTGCCCGGGCGTTGCCGGGAGGCGGCCGCCGCGATGACCTGGCAGCGAAGCTGCGACGCCATGACCGCCTTGCTGCGAGACCTGGCCGATGAGGGGCGCGCCCCTGGAGAGACCCAATGAAGCGCTGGCTGATGAGACTGACCCTGACCGCTCTCGCGGCCACCCTGGTGGGCGCCGCCGCCGCCGCGTGGCTCTACCACCAGCACGTGGTGGTCGATCCCGGCGAGCACATCTCCAGGGAGTACATCCTGGCGGTGATCTCCGAAGAGAGCCCGGTCTACTACAGCGACGGCAGCACGCGCATCGGCGTGTTCTTCGCCCAGGAACACCGGGAGTACGTCCCCTATGACGCCATCCCCGAGGCCTGCGTCCAGGCCATCGTGGCGTCTGAGGACAAGCGCTACTTCGACCACTACGGTGTGGACCCCATGGGCATCGCCCGCGCGATGGTCAGGAACGCACAGGCCGGGTCCGTGGTCGCCGGGGGGTCCACCCTCACCCAGCAGACCGCCAAGAACCTGTACTACCGACCCGATCGCTCCATGCGCAGCAAGCTCAAGGAGCTGGCCAACGCGCTGCGCCTCGAGGCCCACTACTCCAAGGAAGAGATCCTCGAGTTCTACCTCAACCAGTTCCATGTCTCCGGCAACGGCCGCGGGCTGGGCATCGCGTCCCGCTACTTCTTTGACCGCGACGTGTCGCAGCTGGGGCTGCAGGAGTGCGCGTTCCTGGCGGGCATGGTCAAGGCTCCCGCGCGCTACAACCCCTTCTCTGGAGCCACCGAGGAGAAGCGCCTGGCGGCTCGGCAGGCGGCCCAAGACCGCACCGACTACGTGCTGGGGCGCATGGTCGAGACGGGCGCCATCACCCCAGAGCGCTACCAGGCCACGGTGGGTCGCCCCATCCCCTTCGAGCGGGGCACCTTCCGCTACGAGCGCTCGGTGTTGCTGGATGCGGTGGAGACCGCCCTGGCCCGACACCCCTTCCCCGAGGTCTTCGCCAAGGCAGGCATCGACAACCCCTCCACGGCTGGCCTGCAGATCGTGACGACCCTGGACCGCGATGCCCAGCGGGCCGCGGTGTATGGACTCTGGCACCACCTGAGCGAGCTGGGCCCATACATGGATGGCGCGGGGGTGGAGGCCTTTCGGCTGCCCGCCGACCAGGCTCAGTCCGGTCCGTTG
This sequence comes from uncultured Pseudomonadota bacterium, assembly GCA_937912125.1. Classification (GTDB taxonomy): domain Bacteria; phylum Myxococcota_A; class UBA796; order UBA796; family JAFGLY01; genus CALDOK01. Next base: position 14,107 of record CALDOK010000320.1, on the reverse strand, counting down.
CCTGGGCGTCCTGCGGTGCGCAGCTTCCTCTCGGCCGTGGTCCAGGGTGCCCGCGGCAAGGGCGGGAGTCGGGCGCTCGATCTGGACCTGGGCGGGGCTCCCCTGGTGCGCGGGTCAGGCGCAGTGGACGGCAGGGTGAGCTGCACGGTGGACCGCGCCGGTCTGGAGCGTGCGGCCGAGGTGCTGCGCAGGTCCAAGGAGGCCAACCACCGGCGAGGCGCCCGGGACGAGGACATCGCCAGCTTGCTCGCGGGCCTGCCCAAGGGCACGGTCGTGCGCGCCTCGGTGCGCGAGGATGGCGAGGAAGGCCTGATCTGCGATCTCGAGGCCAGCACCGAGCTGCAGGGCGGGGTGGTGCTGCTGCGCCAGGGCCGCATCGAGGCCATGGTGGGCGGCAACGACAACCGCAACTTCAACCGCGCCACCCAGGCCCAGCGGCAGCTGGGGTCCACCTGGAAGCCGCTGGTCTACCACGCGGCCCTGCAGCTAGGCTGGGAACCCGACGACATCCTGGACAACCGGCGCAACGTCTTCCCCTTCGAGGGCACCTGGTACTACCCCCGTCCCGATCACGATCCCGAGCCCGCCGTCACCTTGGCCTGGGCGGGCACCCGCAGCGAGAACCTGGCGAGCATCTGGCTGCTCTACCACCTCATCGACCGGCTCAACCCCGAGCAGGTGCGGCGCCTGGCCGAGCTGACGGGCCTCGCCCAGCAGAAGGGCGAGGAACGCATGGACTACATCGCCCGCATCCGGGATCAGTACGGGATCATCGCGCTGGAGAGCCGCATCCCGGAGGCGCTCTTCGACGAAGCGAAGGGCGTGGCCCTGGGCGACCTGGCCTTCAGCGGCCACCCCGAGGACGCCTTCGACCTCCGGACCCTGCAGTTCGGACGAGGCTTCGAGGCCGAGCGCAAGCGGGTTGTCCGCAAGTACGGGGGTACCGAGCGCAAGGCCAGGCTGCAGGCTCTGGACCGCAACTTCCTGCGACTCGAGACCCACACTCATGTCTGCGAGCAGCAGCTCGCCCGCCTGGGCACGCCCATCGACCTGGCCTTGAACGACTACGAGCTCGAGGGTGTCACCCGGGACGATGTGGGCTGGCTCCACCTACGCGAGGCCGATGGCGCGGTGCTGTGCAGCTCCGACCCTCAGGGTGAGCTGAATTCCCTGGCCGACGTCATCGACGACCCCGAGGCCTTGGCGGCGTGGCTGGAGCTGGCCGCCTCGAACGGCGCCGCCGATCTGTTGGTGGACGGCGTGCTGCACCTCTCGACCATCCGGTCCCTGCGCGCGGCGCTGGACGCAGAGGTGGCCGAGCGCGGAGATCAGGACCCCTGGGAGCCGGAGCTTCTGTACCGCCATGTGGACTTCGAGCGCATGGTCGCCATGCGCTACCTGGCCCTGCTGGCGCGGTCCATGGGTGTGCAGGCCGAGCTCCCGCCGGTGCTCTCCATGCCCTTGGGCGCCACGGAGATCTCGCTGGTGGAGGCTGCCGGGCTCTACCAGGGCTTCCTCGAAGGTTCCACCTGGCGCTTCCCGGGCAAGGTCTTCACCGAGGGCACAGTCCCCGGGCTGCGAAGCTCCGAGAAGCTCGACGCCAGCGCCGACGCCACCTTGCTCATCCAGGAGATTCGGGACCGTGACGGGGCGGTGGTCTACCGCGCCGATGCACGCAGGATCCAGGTGGTGGACCCCACCCCGGGCCTGCTGGTGGCCGACGTGTTGGCCAACGTGGTCGAGTGGGGCACCGGGCGGCGAGCCCTGGGCACGGTCCAGGTCCAGGGGCGCAGCTGGCCCTTGATGGGCAAGACCGGCACCACGAACGAGTACAAGAACGCCGCCTTCGTGGGCATCGTGCCCGTGGCCGGCGAGGAGGGCTTGGACCCGTCCGTCAGCTACACCCTGGCTTCCTACGTGGGCTTCGACGACAACCGTCCCATGAAGCGGGGGACCTTGCGCGTCTCCGGCGCCAGCGGAGCCCTGCCCGCATGGATCGCGACGGCCCAGGGCCTGGCCGAGGCCGGCTTGCTGGACGGCGGCAGGTCGCTGCCCGATGAGCTCGGCTTCCCGCCGCCCAAGGGCATGGTCCGTCACGCGGTCGAGGCCGGCTCCGGCCTGCCGGTGGAGGACCCCGAGCAGGAACGCAGCATCCTGGCTCCGGATCCCAGCCGGCCCCCAGCCCGTCGCTTCGTGCCTGTGGAGCCCCCACCGGACATCTCCTGGAGTGAGCAGGCGGCCTGGAACCAGCCCGTGGCGTCGCTCATCGAGGGCGTCGAGGCCGAGGTCCTGGAGCAGCCTTCGGAGGACGAGGGCGCGTCGGGCAGCATCTGGGACGAGATCGAGTAGGAGCGCTCCATGCCAGCATCTCTCACTGCGGCGGGGGCGACGGCTCCCGCAGCCGCCGGCTCCCACTCACCTGGACGGCCTGGCCTCGGGCGCTGTTCCGGTCCGCCAGTGGTGAGTTACTCAGCGTCTATGAAGCTGCTCCTCCTGTTGGCGATCCTGAGTGGTTGCGTCGTGCCCTACGGCGAGACTCCTCAGACATCCATGTCCGAGGCCTCGCGAGCCGCCTCTCCCATGGGCGACCTGACGGGCCTCGAAGCTCGTCTGCTGATGCTGATGGACGAAAACCAGGACGCGGACAGGGCGTCGAGGCTCGAGGCGCTGCGCTCTCTGTTGCGCCGTTGCCGCACCTGGACCCCCGAGGCCCAGCGTGATCTGGTGGTCTACCTCGAGGCCATCCTGGCGGTGGAAGAGCGCTGGCGGGGCGACGAGGGGCTCGAAGGCTTCGGGCTGATGGTGCCCGTCGACTCAGCGCCGCCCTCGGTGGAGATTATCGACGACGGCATCCCCGTGGTGGTGCCTATGATCGAGGAGGCGCTGGACGACAGCGCTCCGCTATCACCAACTCTGGGCGATCCCGACAGCGACGCCCCGCCCGAGACCGAGACCCCCGATCGCAACCTCGAGGCTACGCGCGACGAGGGGCTTGTCGGGGCGCGCGAGGCGCTGGCGAAGGGTGACTACCACCAGGCCATTCAGCTGCTCGACCAGCTCACCCAGGAGCTGCAGGCCGCTGGCGACGACGGCGAGCCCGACGAACAGCTCGCCACGCTCCGCAGCGAGGCTGTCGATGGCTGGGTTCACACCGAGCGCGAGCGCGCAGGCAAGCTCTTCCTGGCTGCCCGCGGGGAGCAGGATGCCGATGCCCGTCGACAGGGCCTCGAGCAGGTGGTCGCGGTCCTCGCGGGCCTGCTGGCGGACTACCCCGACAGCTCCTACGCCGACGCCATCTCTCGCAACCTGCAGCTCGTGAAGCGCGAGCTAGGCCCCGAGTAGAGCCGCCGTGGCCGGGTTCATACAGGGCCTGCTGCTCGCCCTGGATATGGGCTGCGCGCTGGCGGTGTTCATCCTGTTCTGCAAGCCGGACTTCGTCGTCGGGCTGCTGGCGTGGGGGTGGCTGCCGTCGAAGTGGGAGACGGCGTCTCCGCTGGATGAAGACGAGGTGGCGCTGATGCGCAGGGCGGTGGGGCGGCTGCGCGGGCCAGCGCTGCTGGGGCTGGCTGCGGTGGCGTTCTCGACGGGGGCTGTGATTACGCTGCTGAGGTATGTGGAATAGCGTTGACAGCTAGGCACGCCGCGTTAGAAGCGCGGCGCTTGTGGCTTGGTAGCTCAGTTGGTCAGAGCACATGGTTCATACCCGTGGTGTCGGCGGTTCAAGTCCGCCCCAAGCCACCATCCACATTCTTCGGGGGAGATCAGGAGTGCCTGCAATGGCCTGTGGCCTGTGGTGCGTGCGCCGATGACCCCATCGGGAACAGGCGCCTTCGGTGCCCCCTGGGTGGTGCCGCTGTGGTGGGTGCGGGAGGACGTGAAGTCTTCCACTGCGTTCGGGCGCGAGGTCTCGGGGGCTACTCGTCCTCTTCATCCCCGTGCCCCTCATACCACTCGAGCCAGCGGCGCAGGTGGTCCTCGAGGTGGGCGGGGGTGCGGCCCACGCCGTGGCCTTCGTGGGGGTAGATGATGAGCTCGGTCTCGGTGCCCTTGGCCACCAGCGCCCGGTACAGCTGCTTGGCTTGGGCCACGTCCACCCGGGCGTCGTCTTCGCCGTGCATGATCAGGGTGGGGGTGGTGGCGACCTCGAGGTTGTAGATGGCGGAGGAGCGCACGAAGTTCTCGGGCTGGTGTACGGGGTCGCCCTGGAACTCCCACTGGGCCGCGACCCCGTGGTTCACGTCGCTGAGGCCGTAGTTGCTCACCGCGTCGCTGACGCCGGCCACCACGACGATGGCGTCGAACTCGTCGGTGGCGGCCAGGATGTGGCCGCCCATGGAGCCGCCGTAGGAGATGCCGCCCACCACCAGGCGCTCGCCGTCGGCCATGCCGCGCTCGACCAGGGCCCGGACCCCGGTCAGGGTGTCGTCCAGGTCCACGTGGCCCAGCTCGCCCCGGTTGGCCTGGTAGAAGGCGCGTCCGTAGCCGGTGCTGCCGCGGAAGTTCGGCTCGAAGACGGCCCAGCCATTGGCCGCGAAGAAGCTGGCCCAGCGCCGCCACGACAGGGTGACGCAGGAATCGGGTCCGCCGTGGGGCCACAGCATGAGGGGGTAGGGGGCCTCGCCGGCCACGGGCAGGGTGAGCACTCCCTGGATCTCGGCGCCGTCGCTGGCGCTCCAGCTGACCAGCTGCACCTCGCCGATGGGCAAGCGCTCGCCGAGATCGGGGTTGGCGTCGGTGAGCTGCACCAGGGCAGCCTGACCCTTGACCTTGCCCACCACGAGGTCGCCGGGGTTGGTGCGTGTGGATCGGCGTCCCACCCAGCGCCCCGCGGCTGCGTGCAGCTGGCCCATCAACGCGGTCTCTTCGGTGATCGCGTTGCGCCCGCGGCCATCGGCGCCTACGCGGTAGATCTGCCCGCGGGCGTCCAGCAGAGAGACGAACAGCAGGCTCTTGTCGTCGGCCCAGGTGAAGCCGGCCAGGGTGTCGGTCTCCACATCGCTCACCGCGCGGTGGGTGTCGCTGCTCGGGTCCACGACCACCAGCGCGTTGGTCATCGACAGGGTGCCCTCGTAGGTCTGGAAGGCCAGTAGCGTGCCAGCGGGGTTCCAGGCCAGACCGTCCAGCGAGTGGCCGTGGAAGTCGGCACCGTGCCAGGTCCAGGTGACGCCGCGGCCCAGATCCAGCACTTCGAGCTGGGAGTGGAGCATGGTGTGGTAGATGCCGGGGCCGTCAGCGCTGTGCAGGGCGAGGCGTCCGTCACTCGAGAACGCGAAGTCGACGACATGCCTGGTGCAGTCGGTGACCCAGGTGACGGGCTCCTGCTCGGCGTCGGGGTCGAACAGGCCGAGCCGGCTGTTGCGGCCGGTGTGGTCGTAGCTGTAGGCCTCGATGCCAGCGTCCTCGGCTGCCTGCTCAGCGTCGCTCGGCTCGCACCGGGCCTGCACCGCCAGGCGACGGCCGTCGGGCATCCACTCGAAGCGCTGCACACCGCCTTCGAGCTCGGTGATGGCCCTGGCCTCGCCACCGCTGGTGGCCATGGCGAAGACCTGATCGCCGCCCTCGAGCCGGTTGGACAGGAACGCCAGGCGGGCGCCGTCGGGAGACCAGCGAGGGTGGGTGGCGTTGGCGCTCTCGGTGGACCAGGCCAGATCATCGCTGCCGTCGGCGCTGGCCACCCAGACCTCGTAGCGCTTGGAACCGGCGTCCCAGTCGGCGATACGGCGCACATAGGCCACCCGCTGACCGTCCGGCGAGAGGCGCGGGGAGCTGAGGTAGGTGGGGTCCCAGATGTGGCGAGGATGGACGCGGCCTGCCCAGAAATCGGGGGGCTCGTCTTGGACCGCTGGCTGGAGTTGCTCGCACAGGGCCTGGCACCAGGCCTGGTCCTTGCCAGCCTGGGTGCAGAGCTCGGGGCAGGGGGGCGCGCCGTCGTCGGCGTGGCTGATGGCGGAGCCGAGGATGAGCAGGAGCAGAGCGGTCATAGAGGCATCCGTGGGCGAGGGGAGAGGTGCGGGGATAACCTCATGCGCGGCCATGCTCCTCCGTCTCCTCGTCCCCGTACTGCTCTGTTTTGCGCTGCTGCACCCGCGGGGCGCCGGCGCGCAGGTCCCCCTGGTGGTGCGGTCGGGCCAGCTCGAGGTGGCGCTGTACGACCAGCCTGGAGCGGCGCGGGCCGAGTCCACTGCCCTGTGGCTCGCCCAAGGCCTGGCGCCGCTGCTCCCGGCGGGCGGCCCCTACCGGCTGGAGGTCGAGCGTCGCAGCATCCCCAAGCTGTACTGGATCGAGGGCGGCCGCCTGGTGCTTCACCCCCGCCTACCCTCGGCGTCCGTGGACGAGCAGCTGCAGGTCTTCGCCATGGCCCTGTGGCTGCTGCAGCGGGAGGATGGCTGGGACCACGAGGCCCTGCTGCGGTCGGTGGCCATGCTGGACTCCCTGCGCCCTACGGGCTGGGCGCCAAAGTGGTGGCCACGCTGCTGCCGCGGGCTCGACGCTCTGGCGGCCACGCCCGCCCTCGGTGCCGGCCCGGCGCCGACCTTGGTGGCGTCCGATGCTGGGGAGTCGACTCCGCCCGCTGACAGCGCGCCCTCGCCCCCCGAACCGCAGCCCGTCGAGACCACCAAGGCCTACGGCCGCGCGGACCTGTACGGTGGCTTTCCCATGCCCCTGCTGGACACCTGGCCCTGGGTGATCGGCACCTTCGCGCTGTACGCGCCAGTGGACCGTGGGGAGCTGGTGATGGGCCTCGAGGCCATGCCCTCGGGCCTTGTGGAGGCCCGCCTGGGCCTCGGCTACGCCCGTGTGCGTCAGCGCTTGCTGCGGATCAACGCTGGCCCCCTGGTGGCCTGGAACCCCGGCAGCGTCATGGGGCCCGACCAGCAGCAGCCCGGGCTCGACTACAGGGGTAGCCGAGAGACGGGGCTGTGGGTGGATGGAGAGCTGGGCGGCTTCCGCGGTCTGGCTCGGCTGATCCCCGAGCGGCAGCTGGGCCTGGATGGTTGGATCGGCTGGGAGCAGCGCCTCGAGCTCTCGCCGCGCTGGTACCTGCTGCCCTTCGGCCGCGCCCGCTACGTGTCCGACTCGTTGCCCCAGCGCATCCTGTCCATGGGAGGCCCCGTGGGGGTGCGCTGGATGGAGATGGACGCCTACCCCACCTACCGCACGGCCACCGGGCGCATCGAGGTCGAGCATGTCGTCCCCACCGGCCGCCTGCCAGGGCCTGCGTGGCTGCGGCCCCGGGCTGTGCTGCTGCGTGCCGGGGCAGACTGCGGCTACGCACCCGAGCACCAGTTCGTGGGGGGCTGGTCCGCCGCCATGGGCTTGGCCCTGCATCCCCTGCGCGATGTCAAGGGCGTGGGTTGGCTGACAGTGGCGGCTCCGACCGATCTCAGCGAGTTCACCTGGATCGTCTGGCTCTCCACCTGGCTGCCCCAGCCCTGATCTACACGTAGGGCAGGTTGCTCATCAGGTCGCCGATGTGGTCCATGAGGGCGGTGCGAGTACGGCGCGCCTGGTGGGTGAGCAGGAAGGGCGGCCAGAGGAAGTGCGCCAGCTGGAAGACCTGGGCGGTCTGACCGCGGACGGCCAGGCTCTCGCTGGGGATGACCAGCACGGGGAAGATCACCGCCGCCGCCAGGATGGCGACCACCCCTAGACCGAGCATCGCCGCGGCGCCAGTGCGCAGGCCGCGGCCCAGGTCCCGGGGGTCCAGGCTGTACTCCACGCGGCAGCCCTCGATGCGCTCATCGATGTGGCAGACCAGCAAGGCCGTCGTGGTGCTGTACCCGTCTCCACGGCGGCTGGAGACGTTGGGGCGGAGCTCGGCTCGCACGGTGCGGTGGTCGGCCTCGAGGATGCGGCCGAGCACGGGGCCGGAGCTGGCGGCCAGCTGCTTCGCCAGGCGCATGGAGACCTCCTCGGGGCTGCCCTGGAGATCCACGGCGCCGCGCTGCACCGGGTCGTGCTTGGTGGGAAAGGTGTTGAACCAGGAGCGCCAGCCCAGCGCGTTGACCGCGACGGCCACCAGCATGGCGAGGGCCCAGGCGAGGGTGATGGCGAGGGTGTCCATGGTGCGCGCTCCGTGGGCTTCGTGATGGGCGCCAAACTCTGATCCGTGGCCGTCATGCTACCCCCTCGATCGATTAAGGGGGCGACTTCGCTCAAACCTCAGAACACCAGATGGTACGCCATGTCCACCGATACCTTCCCCAAGCTCCTCCCCACCGTAGAGCTCGAGGCTGACGTCCTCGCGTACTGGAAGCGTGAGAGCATCTTCGAGCAGGGCCTCGAGCTGGCCCGCGGCCGCCCACGCTACACCTTCTACGAGGGCCCTCCCACCGCGAACGGTACGCCTCACAACGGCCACGTGCTCACCCGCGTGATCAAGGATCTGGTGCCCCGGTACTTCACCATGCGCGGCTACCACGTGGCCCGCAAGGCGGGCTGGGACACCCACGGGCTGCCGGTCGAGGTGGAGGTCGAGAAGGCGCTGGGCATCCACGGCAAGGAAGCCATCCAGGCCTACGGGCTCGAGCACTTCAACCGCAAGTGCATGGAGTCCGTCTTCACCTACGTCAAGGAGTGGGAGACCCTCACCGAGCGCATCGGCTTCTGGATCGATCTGGACGAGGCCTATGTCACCTTCCACCGCTCCTACGTGGAGTCGGTGTGGTGGGCCCTGTCCTCCCTCTTCGAGAAGGGCCTGCTCTACCAGGGCCACAAGGTGGTGTGGTGGTGGCCCCAGGGTGGCACCGCCCTGTCCGCCGCCGAGGTGGGCCTGGGCTACAAGACCGTCAAGGACCCCTCCATCACCATCCGCTTCAGGGTCGTGGGCCAGCCCGGCGTCTCCTTGATGGCCTGGACCACCACCCCCTGGACCCTGCCCAGCAACGTGGCCCTCGCGGTCAAGCCAGGCGCCCGCTACGCCTACGTGCGGGTCGGCGAGGAGACCCTGATCGTGGCCGAGAGTCTGGTCGATCATCCGGATCTGAAGGACGCGCTGGGCGGCGGCGAGGTGGTCAAGGTGGTGGCCGCCGAAGATCTGGTGGGCCTCGAGTACGAGCCCCTGTATAGCTTCGCCCAGCCCGAAGATGGCCTGGCCTACGTGGTCACCACCGCCGACTACGTCACCCTGGGCACGGGCACGGGCGTGGTGCACCAGGCGCCCGCCTTCGGCGAGGAAGACTCCGCGACCGCCAAGAAGAACGGCCTGGGCTTCCTCTGTCTGGTGGGCCCCGACGGCAAGTTCCTGCCGGGCACCGAGTTCCTCGAGGGCCGCTTCTGCAAGGACTGCGACTCGGACATCATCAAGGATCTGAAGGCCCGTGGCCTGCTGGCCACCGCCACCAAGGTCGAGCACGAGTACCCCTTCTGCTGGCGCGCCGACTCCGATCCCCTCATCCAGTACGCCCGGCCGGCCTGGTTCATCAAGACCACGGCGCTGAACGCCGAGGCCCTGGCCAACAACGCCGCGGTCAACTGGCTGCCCGAGCACATCAAGGAGGGCCGCTTCGGCGACTTCCTGCGCAACAACGTAGACTGGGCCCTGTCCCGCGAGCGCTTCTGGGGCACGCCGCTGAACATCTGGGAGTGCGGTGGCTGCGAGCACAAGGTGGCGCCGCCCTCGGCCGACGCCATCCTGGCGCTGAACCCCGACGCCTTCGACCCCAGCGTCGATCGCAACCTCCAGGTGCACAAGCCCTGGGTCGATGGCATCGAGCTGCCCTGCCCCCACTGCGGCGGCACCATGCACCGGGTCACCGAGGTCATCGACTGCTGGTTCGACGCCGGCTGTATGCCCTTCGCCCAGCACGGCTTCCCCCACAAGGGCCACGAAGAGTTCGCGGCCTCGTTCCCCGCCGACTTCATCTCCGAGGCGGTGGATCAGACCCGGGGCTGGTTCTACGCCCTGCTGATGATCTCCACCCTGCTCTTCGACGAGAAGACCTGCGACCAGTACGGCCTCGAGCACCGGCCCTTCCCGCATCCCTACCGGAACTGCATCGTGCTCGGGCACGTCTGCGACTCCGAGGGCCGCAAGGAGTCCAAGTCCAAGGGCAACTACCTGCCTCCGGACCTCGTCATCATGGGGCTCACCAAGCTCTATGTCTTGGCCGATCCCTCCCTGAAGCCCGGTCAGCTTGGCATGATGGACTCCCAGGTGCGCAGCCTGGACCTGAAGAAGGGGGCCCAGATCGAGCTCTCGGCGGAGCAGCAGGGGGAGCGTCGGAGCTTCACCGTGGTCAAGGCCAAGGTCAGCGCCAAAGAGACCGTCCACCTGCACCCCGACGACCTGGCCTCCATGGGCCTCGAGGCTCAGGTGTGGGTCCATGCCCCCTTCGATCCCCCCGGCGCAGACGCCTTCCGCTGGCTGTTCTACGCAGCCAGCCCGGCCTGGTCCAACACCCGCCTGTCCCTGCGGGCGGTGCGCGACGGGCAGCGCGAGTTCCTGATCCGGCTGCGCAATGTGCACCAGTTCTTCACCATCTACGCCAACATGGCCGGCTTCGACCCCACCCAGCCAGCTCCGCGGGCGGTGGGCGAGCGCTGCATGTTGGACCGCTGGGTCCTGCACGAGCTGGACCGGGTGATCGAGCGGGTCAGCCGCTTCATGGACGATCTGCTCATCTACGACGCTGCCCGGGCCATCCAGGAGTTCGTCGACAGCCTGTCCAACTGGTACGTTCGCCGCAGCCGCAGCCGGTTCTGGGGTGAGGGCCCCGATCTGGACGACGCGCTGTACACCCTGTACGAGGTGCTCGAGGAGCTCACCCGGGTCATCGCGCCCTTCGTGCCCTTCATGGCCGAGGGGCTCTACCGCTCCCTGGTGACCGCGCCTGGGGTCGAGTCTCCAGCCAGCGTCCACCACTGCGCGTTCCCTGAGCGCAAGCCCGAGCGCTTCGCCCCAGATCTGGCGGAGGACATGGAGCTGGTGCGCGAGCTGGCCAGCCTGGGCCTGGCTGCGCGGGCCAAGGTCGGTGTGCGGGTGCGCCAGCCCCTCGAGGCCGCCGAGGTGGTCCTGGCCGACCCCGCCCGCGCTGCACGCCTGCAGCCCTTGGCGTCGCTCCTCGAGGACGAGCTCAACGTGCGCGAGGTCCGCTTCACCGAGGACCCCGAGCGCTTCGTGGAGTTCAAGGTCAAGCCAAACTTCCGCGCCCTCGGCAAGCGCCTGGGCAAGGACATGAAGGCCTGCGCCGCCCTGCTGGGCTCCATGCCCGGCGCTGAGCTGCGTCGGCAGGTGCTGGGCGGCGGCCTGGAGCTGGACCTGCCCAGCGGCCGGGTGGTGCTGACCGAGGAAGACGTGATGATCGAGGTGGAACCCCGCGGCGCCTTCCAGGCCGCTGGCTCTCGCCTGGCGCTTGTGGCCCTGAGCACCGAGCTGAACGACGACCTGCGCGAGGAAGGCCTGAGCCGTGAGGTGGTCAGCCGCATCCAGGGACTCCGCAAGGATCTGGACCTGGGCTACGCCGACCGCATCCGCGTCGGGCTGGGCGGCGATCCCCAGCTGGTGGCGTCGGTGCGCCGCTTCTGGGACTACGTGGCCAAGGAGACCCTGGCGGTCGAGCTGCTCGAGGCGCCCGAGGATGCTCCGGCCATCGACATCGACGGTCTGGAGTTGCGCCTGTGGGCTGAGAAGAGCGTGGGGTAGACTCCCAGGCATGGCCCGACGTCGCACACCGCCGAGCACCCTGATCCCCGAGCCCATCACTCGGATCTTGGCCTTGCACGGCCCGCTGCAGGTCTCCTGCGGGTCGGGCTTGGCGCGCGTGTCGGTCAGCGTGCATGCCGCCCCCTTCGACGACATGCTGCTGCTCTTCGTGCCGCGGCGATCCCCCTTTCGGGTCGCCCTGGATCGTGATCCCAGGGTCGATCTGCACATCCAGGGAGGCGCCGTCCACTACTCGGTGCGCATACAGGGCAGGGCCATCGACACCGGGGGGGCCAGTGCCCACGAGCGCCGCATGGAGATCCTGCCATGGCTCCCCGAGGGCTCCACCCTGCAGCAGTTCCTGGGTGTGGAGTTGATCCCCGAGCGCATCGAGTACGCCTATGACGAAGGCGAGGAGCGACGTCACTTCCAGGGCGCCACCGACGCCGCCAAGGTGCCCCCCATGGCCACCCGTTGGATCCGACTCTGCTTCGGCGGGCTGATTCCAGCGGTGGCCATCGCCTTCGTGTCCGTCTTCGCCTATGTCGGATGGTACGGTCAGTGGGACCCGCTACGCCCCGTGGTGCTGCTGGCTGCTCTGGCAGGCAGCGTCGGGCTCATCGCGTCGGCTCGGCTGGGCTATCGAGTCCTGGCCCACCGGAGCTGGCAGCGCGGAAAGGCCGCGCGACACCACGGCGGGCTGCTCAGCGAGGGCTTGCTCCCGGTTCGGAGCGCCCTGATAGCGGCGGCGGGTACGCTGGTGGTCGCCGTGCTGGCGCTGGCGATCTGCGCCGTGGCCTGGGGCGGTGACTTGCTGGGCGTGAGCCTGGCGGCCACTCAGCTGTGGTTCTTGTTGCCCCTGTGGACCTTCCGCTTCATGGGCGACATGGGGGAGTCGGCGGCTTGACACGCCCCCAGCAGGGGGCCATGGTGTACGGGTCTATCGTCTTCGAGAGCCGCATTGGCCATCGATCCGTTGCGTCTGCGCAAGACGCTCGCTTTCCTCCTCCGCCACCGTCCGGACGTGGGCCGGCTTCAGGCCGACGCTGAGGGTTGGTTCGACCAACGCCAGGTGTCCAAGGCCGTCAGCCGACTCATGCGGAACGCCGTGGGCTTAGACGAACTGCTCCGCGTGGTTCGCACTGATCCGCGCAACAGCTTCGAGGTCGAGGGGGAGCGCATCCGTGCCTCCAGGTCGGCCGCTGGCCGTCGTCGTCGCCTGCGGGTGCCCGACATCCTGTTCCTGCCCGCGACCCGCGAGCAGATGGACGAGGCGAGGCCTCTCGAAGACTTCCCCCTCGGTGGGCGCAGGTCTTTCCGACTCCACGCCCGCGAGCAGGACGCATGGATCGCCGCTCACCGGCGCAGCGGCGGCCAGCCCGAGGTGATCTACGTCGAGGCTGCCCGTGCCGCCCGGGCCGGGGCGAACTTCCGGCGGGTGGGCAGCGGCCAGTACGCCGCCGACAGCATCCCCGTGCGCTTCATGCTCAACCTCAAGCGGGGCTTCGACGTGCAGGCCTCGGCCGGGGGCTTCCTGGTGCGGCGCTCCCGCGGAGGCGGCCTCGAGGTCGGGTTGGTGCGGGTTCGTCGGCGCAGCGGCGTCACCTGGGAGGTCGCCAAGGGCAAGTCGGAGCTGGGGGAGACCCCGCCTCAGACCGCCATCCGCGAGCTCCAGGAAGAGATGGGCATCGACACCCCCCTCGAGGTCCTCGAGGATCTGGGTGTGAGCCACTACGGGTTCTCCACGCCTTCGGGCGAGCCCAGGCTCAAGCTCCTGCACCTGTTCATCCTGCGCCCTCTGGAGTGCCTGCCAGCGTTCTCTCCGGCACGGCCCGAGGGCATCGAGCAGGTGGCGTTCTTCGACCCCGACGGGGCCGTGCGGGTGGTCTCGCACGGCAGCCTGCGCGAGCCCGTTCGACGCCTGCGGCGTTGGATGCGCGAGCAGCACGGGTCTCCTGCCCTGGCGGGCTGGCCCGTGGCCGAGGGGCCCTGGGCGTCGGCGGACGAGGCCGCGGTGGTGCTGGATGACGCTGAACCCTCCCGCCCCGATCAGGGCGAGGAGTAGCAACGGAGGCGCTGTGCAGCGCTGCGACTTCCTGGTGATCGGCGGCGGTCTCGCCGGCCTGAGCTATGCCCTCGAGGCGGCGGAACATGGGTCCGTGGTCTTGCTGACCAAGACCGACCTCGAGGAGAGCAACACCCGCTACGCCCAGGGGGGCATCGCGGCGGTCCAGGGGCCGCCCGACAGCGCCGAGGCCCACGCCGAGGACACCATGCGGGCGGGGGGCGGGCTCTGCAAGCGCGAGGTGGTGGACATCGTGGTTCGGGAGGGACCGGAGCGCGTGCGCGAGCTCGAGGCTCTGGGCATGCGCTTCAGCGTGGGCGATGACGGCGAGCCGGTCTTGGGGCGCGAAGGTGGCCACAGCCACCGGCGTGTGCTCCACGTACAGGATCGCACCGGCG
>CALDOK010000319.1 GCA_937912125.1 uncultured Pseudomonadota bacterium | reverse complement strand
GATGGACGTCAACTTCTTCGGGTCGTTGCACTGTACACGGGCGGCGCTGCCGTCATGGGCCACAACCTCTACAAGGCGACCGCGCTCGGTGTGGTCAGGGCCCCTGCGCTGCCCGAGCCTCCACAGATCGATCCGCCGTCCGACGACGGTGAAGAAGGTGAACCATGCTGAAGGACAACGGGATCATCTACGGTCTGGGAGCCGCCGCCGTGCTGGCGGGTGTCGGTGTTGCCATGAAGCGTGGCAGCTCGGCTCGAGGCAGCTCGGCAAGACAGGAGTGGGTTCCGAAGGATCTCGCTGCCGTTCCTTCCGGCTACCCGACTTCGATTCCTTTCGACAAGGCCCATATGTCGATGTGGCATAGTTACGAACCGGGATCGAAGCTGGCTCGTGACAACCCCGGTATCTACTCCACGTTCCTCCCCGATGGGACGCAGAACTACATGGGTGGTCGTGGGATCACCTATGTGCTGCGTGATGTCTCCAAGGGCTCCAGGTCCAGCGCCAGTGGCCACACCTGGATTCCCAGCGGTGGCGCTGCCAGTAGGCGGTGGTCGTGGACCGGCGCGGTCGATGGCGACACCGTGGACGTGATCGTCATGCCCGGCACCAGCGCCTTCGTCCCCTACGTCGTCGTGCGCGAGCACGATCTGTCTCTGCCTCACACCAGCGGACTGAACGCCGCGCAGCGCATCGCCAGGGACGCCTACCTCACCCAGCTCGCCACGCTCAACAAGCTGGCGCGGCAGGGCTCCAAGGCCAGCTCCCGTTCGTCCAAGAAGGTCCACGAGTTCCGCGTCGGGAACGAACGGGTGACCAAGCAGGGCGAGCCCCCGCTGAAGTTCCTGGTCCGCGTGATCGAGCAGGGAGGGCGGTACGGTCGGGACGATGTGCTGACCCACAACGAGCGCGATCCCATGATCGAGTTCTGGCTGATCTCCTCTGGCGAGAATCCCTGGTTCGTGAGCCGCTACTACATGACCACGCTGGACGAGTCCGAGCAGGACGGTCGCGGGATTCTGCTCGAGGGTTCGATGCCGTGGTGCGTGGTCGATGCGGCGGCTGTCACGAAGGTGATGGAGCGGGCCAAGAAGATCGTCGGGGATTGGAAGCCTGACAAGCGGTGGGCGACCCCATCGAGGAGTCTCTCCAGGGGCTTCAAGTCCCGTGGCTCCCGAGGCCGCCGCTACGAGGCCGCCGAGTGGGTAGACTTCTTCGCGGGCAGCAAGGCCCGCAAGAGCACCAAGAAGCTGGGGGAGCGGTTCGACAACGCCGTCTGGCCCGTCTTCCTGTCCTGGCTGGCGTCCCCGCAGGGTCGCAAGACCGGCCTGGCTCCCGACGACTTCGATCACAACGATGTCGCCTACCACACCTACGCCTCCCTGGCGGGTCACGGTATCGGCCTGTGGGACGGTGAGCTGTTCCACGAGCAGGGCGTGGCGCGTGGTCAGTCCTACGACTACGGGAAGCAGCTCGACGAGTGGATGAAGACCAAGTTCTACACCGACAAGAACAGCAAGCTGATCAACAAGCTCCACATGGAGATCAGCATCGACGAAATGAGGTAGCCCATGAGCGGCTCGAAGCTCGCCCTGGGCACCATCGGTGCCCTCGCCGCCGCTGCTCTGATCGCCAGGCGCGGCGGGAGCCCCGCTCGCAGGGCCAAGAGGGGGCCCGCTCGCAAGGCCAGGGGGAGCCGAGGTCGTCGCTACGAAGTCTCCGAGTGGGTGGACTTCTTCGCGGGCGGCAACGCCAGCGAGCAGACCAAGGATCTGGGCAGACGGTTCGATGAGATCGTCTGGCCCATCTTCGAGGCGTGGTTCGACACCCCCATGGGTCGCGAGAGCGGGTTCGAAGCCGACGACTTCGATCACAACGATGTGGCTTACCGCACCTACGCCTCCATGGTCGGTCACGGCATCGGTCTGTGGGACGGGCAACTGTTCTACGAGCGGGGAGCGCCTGCTGGGAAGGCACCCAAGCTGGGGCAGAGCCTCGATGAGTGGATGCAAACCCACTACGCGATCTCCTCCCTGCTGAACGACGCGAGTGGAAACGACGATCTGATTCAGGATCTGGAGAACGCCATCAACGAGGACGATCCAGACATGGACTATGGTGAAGAATGAGCGGCTCGAAGCTCGCCCTGGGCACCATCGGAGCCCTCGCCGCCGCCGCTCTGGTCGCCAGGCGTAGCGGGAGCCCTGCGCGCAAGGCCGTGACCTTCGACGACGTGACCTGGGCCGAGATCAAGACTCGCAGGGTCATGCCGGTGGTGGACCCGTCCGGTGGTCGGCACAAGCTCCACAGCTTCGGCCTGCTCGAGCCCCCCATGGGGGTGGGTGTCCGCTTCGTCTCCGCTCCGAAGAACGACTCGTTCAACGATCCGATCCGCGATCTGTGGCTGACCTGGGCGGGGAACGTCCTCTCTCTGGTGGCGGGCACCAGGATGGTGGACGGATACCGTGAGGAAACCAACCTCGTCTTCGATCTGATCGACAGGATTCACTGCACCTCCAGGTGGGTCGGCGGTGTCAACGCCTGGTTCACCGCCAACGGTGGCGGTGGGAAGATGGTCATCTCTGCCGCGCCCATGGCGGTGACCTTCATCCGCCACGAGGTCGTCCACTGCATCGACAACGCCCTGGGCGGCGGCAACGCCGACTTCCTGATCTCGGATCGTGGCCCGGTCTACGCCAGCGCGCAGAAGGGGACGCCCCTGTTCGAGCTGGTGGAGTCCGTCGTGCCGGTGGTGAAGAAGAAGGTGGACAAGGAGGTCGAGCGGAGGGTGGCCGAGTACACCGCCAGGCTGGCGGCGAAGACCGGCCTGTCGGCTGCGCGCCTGCTGGCGGGGGAGCACACCGTCGAGGACTGCCTGGTCGGCGCTGGGGTGGCTCGTAGGGACGCGGTGAAGCTCGAGAAGGAAGGTTTCGTCCGCATGTTCAGTGTCTCGGTGTCCAGGGATCTGGCGACCAGGGCTCTGGGCAGGCCGGTCACCGAAGACGAGATCGACCTGATGAAGCTGATGGTGCCTGCGATGAGGACCGGCGTGCCGCTGTCTTGGTACAACCTGTCCGAGCGTGAGCGAGCGCACAGGATGAGGGCGCTGTACCCGACCGAGATCGGGGCGAACCTGCGGCGCTACCTGATGGGCCGTCACGAGATCGCGGCTCGCTTGATCGATCAGGTGGCCGCGCTGGCCTTCGAGGGGGAGAACGGTGACTTGCCTCCTGGCCTCTACCCGAACATGGTGGCGCTGCCCAAGGCCAAGGCCAGGAGTCTGATCCTGCCGGTGTGTGAGGCCCTGGACTACAAGCTCTGGAGGGGCAAGCTGTGAGAGAACACTCCGAAAAGTTGAAGATCGATCAGACCGGCTGTCATGGCAACCCCTACAAGGGCGGTCACAAGCCGATCATGCGCCTGATGTGGGGCCTGCTGAAGGTCGAGGGGGTGCAATTTCGGTGCAGCCAGGTGCTCGAGGCGCGAGCCAAGCGGCGTGGGACCGAGCTGGTGGTGATGATCCAGCCTGCCGATCTGCATCCCACCGTGGTGGCCAAGTGTTCGTGCCTCTACACCGTCCACGTCACCCTCCCCAAAGACGAGGGCTGGAACAGGCTGCGGGTCGTCACCCGCCACGACTTCTACGGGCGCAGCTCTGCGCCCCCCATCGAGCTGGTCGGCGTGATCGACCGGGAGCAGGGAAGATGAACGGAACCAAGCTGACCCTCGGTGTCGTCGGGCTGCTGGCCGGCGCGAGCCTGCTGAAGCGCGGGAGTCGCGCCTGGGAGGGCAACACCTTCCGATCCGAGAACCCGCGCCTGGACTGGTGCGACAGGCTGGAGCTGTACGACGGCGATGGTCGCTTCATCGACGCCCATGACAAGGACGGTATCATCGGGAGCGATGCGAGCGAGAAGGCGGCGAACGCCTGGATTCGCTCTCACGATCCGAAGCAGGGATGGGTTCTTCGGGTGATGAGGGAGAGGGAGCACGGGACCATGAGCGACAAGTGGTTCACCCGCAAGTGGGGCGGTGAGCGCAATATGTGGGACGACGACCTCTTCGAGGACAACGTGGTGGTGCTCGAGTCCACCATCGGCGGGCCGGTCGCCAAGATCGAGGAGCGCGAGTGGGCGCGCAAGGCGCGCATCCGTCGTGAGAAGAAGCGCAGCAGAGAGATCGCGAGGAGGGGCTGGTGAACGGGTCCAAGCTCGCTCTGGGCGCTGTAGGCGTCCTCGCTGCCGCTACGGCCCTCGCTCGGCGCGGGAGCTTGGCAGCGGCTGATTCCGAATACGAAATCGAGGTCTGGTACGACACTGTGCGCCCGTTCGTCCTCGAGGGTGCTTCCCATATGGAGAAGCAGGTAGGTCGCCCGGTGAGCGAGCAGGAGTCGCTCTCGGTGATGGCCTCGAACATGAGGAAGCGCGGTGGCGACATCGAGGCCATGAACCTGAGCCACGCTCATGTGTGGATCGATGCCGGGAAGCAGGTGTTCGCGGTCGGCCCGGCGCTGCGGGAAATGTTCGTGAACACCGGGCTCGAGAAGGTGCCCAGGCGGGCCATCGCGCTGCCCTACACGTCCTTCGCGGTCGCCCTGCCTGCGTGTCCGTGGCGGCTGTGGAGCCAGTCTCAGGGCTGGCACGAGGTGCGCTGGGTGTGGGTCGTCCAGGCTTCGCCGTCCATGTTCTCCGTGATGATGATCGCCCCTCACGAGGGCAGGCCGGGCGAGTTCAGCTCTGGGGTCTGGAGCATGGATCTGGATGAGGTCTACGGCTCTGGTGGCGATCTGGAGTCCTACCTGTCCGTCCGCATGGCCGAGAGCTTCCGCGCCAAGCAGGGTGTCCCGTCGTCGGTGCAGGTCGAGGTGTCGGAGACGCACATCCTGTTCCTGCGGGTGCTGGTCAACCTGCTGCTCTACCTTCAGAGCAACGGAGCCGATCTGGTCAAAGACGAGAGCTTCCTGGCCCAGATCGCCAGGGCCAAGCAGATCGAGATCGAGAAGAAGCGCACCCGCAAGCCCAAGCTGATCCGTCGCCTCGAGCGTGAGAGCAGTAAGCTGTCGGGGGCCACGGTGACCTGGCTCGGTCGGCGCATCGAACGCGAGGCCGCCCGCCAGGCCGTGAGCGAGCCAGGCTCCAGGCGGGCTATGCGCCGTCACTGGGTGCGAGGTCACTGGAAGTGGCCAGCCAGGAAGACCGACCGCAAGCTCACCTGGGTGATGCCCTATGAGCGTGGAGGTCGCGGGCAGTCCGTGACCGGGCGCACCTACCGTGTGAGAGAACCTTCAGGAGAGTGAACCATGGCCAGAAAGCCCGGTCGCCAGACCGATCTGTACGATCCCCTGTGGGACACCCACCTTGGTAGCCATGGCTCGCCAGCCAAGCTGGACCTGGAAGCCCTGCTGGCCCAGGCCGCCGCCAACGTGCAGGCCAAGGCGAAGGCCAAGACGAAGGTCAGGGGCGGGCGCAGGCAGAGCGCGGTGAGCGACGGCAGTCCGTGGACCGTTGGTGATGCATGGATCATCGAGATCGAGAACCATGAAGGCACCAGCGACAAGTTCTGGAAGATCGAGGGGACCGAGTATTCGAAGACCGTGCGGGTCACATGGGGGAAGAAGATGCCGGGCTACCTCCGTGAGCTGGGCCGTCAGGCGATCTCGGTAGCCGAGGCCAACAAGCGGCTGAAGAAGAAGCTCAGGGACGGCTACGTCGTGACCAGAAGGCGAGGCCCGGTGCCCGACGCCTTCGAAGGGTAGCTCCATGCCTGGTATCGGCTATCCGCCCGGCTGGGTGATCGTGACCCTGTTCGACGGTCGCACGGGCAAGGCGTTGTTCCAGGTGGCCGAGGACACCAGGGGGGACGATCATCCCATCGTGATCGAAGACATGCTCCGAAACGCGCTCCCGAAGAAGCTCATGGAGAGCCGCTCGACGAGCGGGGTGGTGCTGGTGGAAACCGAGTGGCGCGAGGCCAAGCTGCATCGCCCGCCAGCGGACGCCATCATGCTGGAGAAGAAGTGGGATGGCTACCGGCACAAGGTGCTGATCCGTCGTCCCGAGATTTACACCTACAGGTTCGTGAGGACGGGTGGCGTTCCGCGTGACTTCATGCTCGAGGGGATCGAGCATGGGATGGACTGCGAGATCGTCGAGAGCCTCGCCGGAAAGCGGGTGAGACTGACCGACTGGGGCCTACTGAGAAGGCCGAGGGCTCCACGATGACCAAGCTCCCCATCGGGTTCGTCTCCATCACGGTGATCGACGGTCGCACCGGAAAGACTTTGTTCAGCATGGTCGAGGATATGGACGGGCTGTTCAATTCTGTTTCTGTCGGTCGGGTGCTCGAGAGGTCGCTCCCGAAGAAACTGTGGAAGCGAGCCCATCGTTACTGGCTGATCGATGCCAGAAAGTCGTGGACGACCAAGTCGTCATGGACAGGAGCCGTTCAGCAGTATGAAGGAGTCACCAAGACGGTCTATATGTACGGTAGACCGATTGTTTTTGTGGATCGTGAGGACAGGACTGTGTATCAGGTGCTGTCCATCAGGAATGGGAAGATTGCGCTGAGAGGCATCTATCCGTACCAGTACGATCTGATCCGGACGATCACGGGCGAAGAACACATAATGATCAAGAAGGGATGGGGGCGGTGAGCGCCATGATCGGCAAGCTCGTCCGAGGCAAACGCTACGTCCATCGCTCTGCGGTGAAGCTGCTGCCTCCGATCCTGTGCCGCAGGGTGGAGGCGGGCCAGGCCAAACTGCCGCCGCGCTGGATCTGGACCCTGGTCCGCATCGACCCCGACCGGGTGGTCTTCCTCCGCACCACCGATTGGAGCCAGCCCCACCCCGCGCTCACGCACAGCTTCGACGCCAAGACAGGTCGAGAACGGGAGTACCGCTCTGATCGACCCGTCTACCACCGCCAGGAAGATTTCATGGCTCCTGACGATCCCCTCGCCATCCGCTTCGCCAAGCTCACCGCCCAGGAGCAGGCGTCGGGCCTGCTGGGTCGGTCGGATATAGGCCGGGAGCAGGGCTGGGCGAAGGCCCTGGCCGACGCTGGCGTCCAGATTCATGGTCGTCGGCTGGTGGAGAAAACCAACCATGGCTCCATGGTTCGATGGATGGAACCGATGATCATCCCGATCTACCACGGAGAGAACGACCAGTACGAATACTGGGAGTCCGACACCAAGCGCACGGCGGCTGGAACGGTCTATCAGATCCGTCGCTGGCTCGGGTCCGTCGACACAACCTGGCACGGGTTCACAGTGGACGCGCTGCGAGTGAGCGGGGGAAAACGAAACCTGACCCTCAACGTCGGCCACGGAACCCTCGACGAGGTGATCGCGGCCTTCTCTCGCAAGCACAACGTCGAGCTGCGCCTGGATCACGGTCGATGCTGGATTCTGTCTCCAGGCAGGAAGAACGCCAAGCTCGTCCAGACCATCTTGGGTTCCTCGAACAACGATCTTCCGTTCCATCTGCTCTCTCGTGGGGGTGACGATCTCCACATTGACTTCGACTGGAAGCTCTACGATGATCGTGGTCGCTTCGTGGTCGATGGCAGGTTCACCACCAGGCCACCAAAACCGGACTCTGAACCGTCCAGATGGTCTGGATTCCCCGAGGACAGTCCGTTTGTGTGGAAGGGCCTGAAGGCTGTGCTTCGACAACATGGTGCCGAGGCCGGGTGGGTGATCGTGATCGAAGGGAAGGGATGGTTGTACGATGGCGATCCGCATACTCACGAGGTCGCCTATCGGGTTGGCGATCTACGTCGTAAGCACGTCTGGTTGGAGCATATCCTGGTTCCTCCGATGATTAGTACCATCGTTGGTTACGATCTCGACTGGAAAGGCTCCCGTGCCATCGTCGAGCCCGACTGGGGGGTCGCCGCCAGGCGGCGCTCGAAGGCCAAGCGCAAGCCTCCCAAGCTCGACTCGCTCGAGGTCGTCAGCGCCGCCACCTACGCCTCGCGCACCCGCCACCGTGGCAAGCTCGGCCCGGCCTGGGACGAGATCCAGGACATCGTGGACGGGGTCAAGCGCGGCGAGGCCATCGCCGTCGAGCGCGCCGCCGCCATGGTCGCCTACCTGCCTGGGCTCGAGGGCTCGGGGTGGGTCGTGGTGCCCGTGCCTCGCTCGAGCGAGGACAGGCCGTCCCTGCTGCCCCTGGCGAAGGCTGTGGCCAAGCTGCGCCGCTGGAAGGCCCTGGCCGCGCTGCGCCGCACCCACGACGTGCCGTCGTCTCGCGTCCTGCGCGGTATGGGCAGGGGCGGCGTGAGCCTGGCGGTCCATCACGGCACCATCGCCCAGGTGCGCTCCATCCCCTCCGACGCGCCCGTGCTGCTGGTGGACGAGGTGGTCACCGAAGGCACCACCCTGCTGGCCTGCGCCCAGGTGCTGCGGGACGGCGGCCACCGGGGTCCGATCATGGGTCTGACCGTCGCGTCCGTGCCCTCGAAGCTCAATCCGAAGATCGATCCGTTCACCCCGGTGACGCGGGTGGTCAGGAAGTCGTGGTGATCCGATGTCGTCGATGAGCCTCTTGTCCGTCCTGCTGACCGGCTGCGGAGCCAGGCAGGACTACGCCCTCCACACGCAGTCCGACGATCCAGGCGTGAGCGAGCACCTCCGGTTCGTCAAGCGGTACACCGACACCATGATGGATCTGTTCGCGGGAGAGGACAGCCCCTACTGCTACGAATGGATCGAGGACGAGGACGAACGCCGCGCCTATGTCCGTAGCTGGTGGTGCCGGATGGTGGACCCTGGGAACCCTATCGACCGGAAGAAGGCGCAGGAGTGCCTGAACGGTCTGGAGCGCAGGCTCGATCAGGGGTACGGGGCCGAGCTGGAGTCGGTGGACTACGGCTGCGCCATGTGTAAGCTCGAGCAGCTCCCGAAGGGTCAGCAGGACGCCTGCCACGACAACGATCCGTACCCAGATCCGGACGAAGAAGACACGGGGGACACGGGGGACACGGGATCGTATGGGGGGAGCCCTGATCTGCTGCTGAGGCTGTTGTCCAGGCGCTGACTCGTGCTACAATCGCCGTCCACCAGGAGTATCCCATGAGCAACGGAACCTTCCTCGCCCTCGCCGCAGCCGGTGTCGCGCTCGTCGCCAGCGGGATCGGGGAGCGTGGTTCTTTCGCCAAGAGCGACCGATCCTTCGCCTGGTACTACGAGCGGCGAACCATGGACCCCTCGCGCCGGGAGCTGGTCAACCAGGGCCTGCGAGACGCGGGCATGGACGGCAACGGTCGCTTCGACTCCGTGGGCGCGTCCCTCAACGCCATGTGGAGCGTGCTCGGTGAGCAGGGCATGGAGATCACGTCCATCCCCAGCGCCCACCTGTTCAAAGGAGACAGCGGCAGCGCCCAGCTCCGGGTCGGCTGGAAGGACACCAGAGATCCCTTCATGGAGAGGATGATCAGCGACTCCGTGCTCTACATCACCTGGCACCTGATCCGCGCCGGGAAGTACGAGATCGTCGCTCACCTGTCCTGACGGTCGAATCGACGCGATGCAGCTTGTGAAGCTGGGTATGGGCTGATACCATCGGTCCTCCACCCACTGGAGAGCTGCGCCATGAGAGACAACGGTTCCATCCTCGCCCTGGGGGCTGTCGCGGCCCTGACCGCCGCCTCCACCCTGGTCCGTCGTAGGGGTTCCTCGGGCTCCAGGGGTCGAAGACTCGACCGTAGCCCTGACGAAAGTACCTACAAGGTCGGTGACATCATGGTCGTGGACGCGCCGATCAACCACCTGTCGGGCGAACACGATCCGCTCTACGGACTCCCGGTGAGGATCATCGGGTGGGAGGGGATGGTCGGGGACTTCCGGGTCGAACTGGTGACCAGGAGCGGTCGTGCGCTCACCCCGAAGGAGGGCGCGAAGCTCACGGGTATCCCTCTGAAGCACATCGAGAGCGGCTTTTACAGCCCCGGAGAGGGCTGGAATCTCACCTACGACGCCGAGCATCTGTGCCCGATCCGCGTATGGGACCATGAGCAGCGCAAGAGCGGGGTCCGTCAGGGTGACTGGATGCGTGACGCAGGCCCCGAGTACAAGCTCGGTGGCATCTACACCGTCAACAGCCGGATCAACCACCTCACGGACAACGTCGATCCCATCTACGGGCACCGAGTCCGCATCATCGGTGGCGGCGGTCCCGTGGGAGACTTCGACGTGGAGCTGGTGAACGAGCGCGGGCAGACCCTCACGGCCAGAGAGGGCGCGAAGCTGATCGGCTGGCCGCTCTCGGAGGTGTTGGAGATCCTCTACCCGGAAGGCGAGGGGTGGGCGCTGACCTACGAAGCGGAGAACCTGACCCCGGCATGATTTCCTTGCGTAACGCAGGGGAATCCAATAGCCTCTTGCTGTCCTTCCACAGCGAGAGGTTCCCCGATCATGGCCACCGACAACACCGTCAGCACGAAGCCCGTCAAGGGCAAGAGCAAGCTGGACCCCTACCTGGACGATCTGGGTGAGGTCGATCCCAAGCTGATCGCGGAGAAGGCGGGGGTCACGGTCGGCTACGTCCGGTCCTACTGTCGCAGGCTCGGGATCGATCCCGATCCCACCGTCGAGCCCACCGTCGAGCCCACCCTCGAGCCGGTGCCCGAGTCCGAGCCCATCGTCGAGCCCACCGTCGAGCAGGCCCCGACTTCCGGCATGACCGTCACCCCGGTCGGTGACCCGGAGGGGGTCGAGGTCAAGGTGATCGACCAAGGCGGTGAGGTCTTGTCTCCCGGTGTGAAGCGGTACACGGTGCGTCAGCTCGACGGCTTCGCCTACGACACCGCCTGGGGCATCTTGGTGCTGCCCTGCGAGGTCGATTCGACCCAGGCCCTGATGCTGGCCCACATCGCCTGGACCCAGGTCGTGCTCGAGGAACCCCATGCGGTCAGCCAGCTCCCCCGGTGGATTCTGGCGTCGGGCATGAAGCTGTGCTCCATGGGCCTGCTGGTGATGGGCACCCACATGGTGGTCAACGCCGAGGTGGTGATCTGGTTCGACGACGCCCTGGCCATGGTCGAGGCGGGCTACATCGTCGATCAGGCGACCATGCGTCGGGTCGGAGGCCGCCAGCGTTCCGACGCCGTGGGCGGTCTGCCCCTCGAGCTGGCCCCGCCCCCCGCGCCCGTGTCTCCCACCCCGGTCGAGCCCGACTGGAAGGAAGGCGATCCTGTCGGCCTGTTCGAGGAGGACGACGAGGACGAGGAGGATCTGGAGCCCCAGGTGGCCAGGCTCGTCCCTGCGCCGTCCCCCGAGATCGATCCGGGCGAGTACGATCTGGTGTTCGCGGACGAGGACGAAGACGTGCTCCCCCCGGAGGCCGACAAGATCCTCGAAGACGACGACTTCGACGGCAACCTGGGCCTGGAAGGGGAGGAGGAGATCGAGGCCATCCTGGCCATGGGCCTCGACGACGAAGACCTGGGTCTGGACGACGAAGACCTGGGCCTGGACGACGAAGACCTGGGCCTGGACGACGAAGACCTGGACTTCGACGACGAAGACAGCGATGCGGCTCGTCTGGCTCGTGCGGACGAGCAGAGCCTGGGAGCGATGCACGACGACCTGGGTCTGGACGGCAGCGGTGAGGACGGCCTGGTGTTCGAGGACGAGGACTGATCCTGTCGCTCATGGTAGGCTGTCCGTGGAGGTCACCCGATGATCGGAAGACAGCCTGGTACTGACGAGCTGAACGAACTCCGTGCTGCGGGCATGGCGTGGATGGGTGTCTCTGACGGCTACGTCGCGGCCCAGGGGGACCTGTGGCGCAAGGCCGACGAGAAGAAGGCGCTCGCGTTCCAGGCCGGGGAGGCCGCCATGGTGGGGCAGAAGATGCTGCACGCGGCGGCGATGATCGAGCAGTACGGGATGGGCTGGGTTCCCATCGGGATCGCGTAGGCGAGCCCATGAAGCCTACGCTGTACCGCGTGCTGGGTGTGGCCGAGGACGCCTCGACGGATCAGCTCAAGCTGGCCTGGAGGAAGATCGCCAAGAGCTGTCACCCCGACAGGACGACAGATCCGAGGAGGCACCGACGCTTCGAGCTGGCGGTGCAGGCCAAGGAGGTGCTGCTGGACGACGAGCTTCGGAGCGTGTACGACCAGGAGCTGTTGCAGAAGCGGCTGATGAGCGGTGGGTTTCAGACGGAAGCAGAGCCCAGGGCGCAGCGCCCTCGACGGACGGCCAGGTGCGAGGTCTGCGGCACAGAGCTGGGAGAGAACGGCTGTCTGCGTTGCTCGCTCATGGACCTGAGCACCAGGAAGCACGTCTCGGAGTCGCGCCGCCGTGAACCGCCCCCGAAGCGGAAGGTCAAGATCGATCTGGACCCCATCCTCGACGAAATGAGGGCCAGGGAGCTGAGCGGTCATCGTCCTGGCTGGGAGGAGAGCCACTCCAGTGCGGACAGTCTGCTGTCGAAGCTGCTGCACCAGAGCGCGTCTCGACCCCTGCGACTGGGCGGTCGTGGGGGTGGCCCGAGGGTGGAGATACACGTCTCCCCTGAAATGGTCGTAGTGCTCGATCAGGACACCTTCGACACCCTCCATAGGGTCCGTGACAACATAGGTTTCGCCAAGAGAATGATGGACACATTGTCGCGCTGGGTGACGCTCTGAGCGTGGTCGTGTTTGACACCATCTGGACGCTACGATACCCGTCCTCATGGCGAAGAATCGGTGGAGCACAGGGCAGTTCGCGCTGCTCATCGGGGCTAGCGTCTCGTCGCTGAAGCGATGGGACAGGTCCGGTGTGCTGCGTGCCGCCCGGTGGCCCAACGAGCGGCGCTACTACACCGACGATCACAAGCGGGCGGTCGAAGCCCAGCGCCCCAGGTTCGACGACGAAGGCAGTGAGCTGATCCCTCTCGCTCGCTTCGCTGAGCTGTCGGGGATGAGCGTGACCACTCTGCGTCGATGGGATCGATCTGGAAAGCTCGTCGCTGTTCGCTCCGTCAGCAGCAAGCGCATGTACTACACGAAAGATCAGCTCCGCACGGTGAAGTCCGAGCGGTAGGAGGAACAGTGGCACACATCCTGAGCATCCTCTCGGCCCAGCCCGCTCCCCAGCCGGGCGAGCGCACGGTCCTGGTGCGTATGTCGGTTCATCCGCGCCAGGGGTGGCGAATCTCGGCTGTCTCGGATCAGGGACGTGACATCGGTCGCTGGGTGTCCGAGTGCGCCCGCACCATCACCGACATGGCGTTCTCGTGGATGTCCGGTTTCGGCTGGGAGATCGCGGAGCATCCGCAGACCACCCACAGCTTCGCGGACGCCTTCGAGAAGGCCGAGACGGCTCCCGATCAGAAGGTCGAGCCCAAGCTCATGTTCGACGTGCTGCTGAGCAACTTCGAGCGGCCCGGTGTCGCCAAGCCGGTCGAGTCGCGCCAGTCGCGCATGATCGCCGGCCCCTCCGACACGCCCATCCGTCGTCGCAGCGAGGCGGTCGCTCCTGTGGACGAACAGGAGCAGGACCATGAGGCCCCAGCGCGCACCAAGCGGGACGTGGACGAGTTCCTGCGGGAGGCCGGAAAGGCGCTCCAGCAGGGTGGCGATCCCGGCGCGGTCCAGACCTACATGCTGACCTACTTCTTCGAGGGCGAGCACGTCGAGGCCAGCGATCCGCCCGACGCGACCGATCTGGCGAAGTTCATCCGCACCCTGCGGAAGGGGCTGCGCGAAGACTGGGGCTACGAGGACATCCAGCGGTCGGTGCTGGGCTCGCTGAGCGTCATGGATCTGGACGAGCCCGAGGAGCCTGGGCTTCCTGACCAGCAGGTTCGACGTGTACGGCCCATCATGCCCGACGAGGACGTAGCGGCTCTCGGTCTGACCGACGAGCAGCGCCAGGCGCTCGAGCAGCTCCCCAGGGAGGACCCTGGGCTGCGAGAGAAGATGAACCGGACCCTGGCCATGCACCAGCAGGCCGTCCAGGCGGCGGGTTCGGTCAGGCCGAACATCGGCGTGCCCATCGCCACCGAGGAAGAAACCATGGAGCGGATTCGGATCGAGAAGCTGCGGGTGGTGGAGCGCAAGGAGCGACGTGAGCGGGCCGCGCAGATGCGGATCGAGGCCGAACGGCTCGAGGCCGAGCTGGCTGCGGAGGCCGCCGACGAGTCTGTCGTCGTGGAGCCCAGCGGAACCGAGCCAGGGGAGAAGCCACTGGGGACCGAGCCCGTCGTCGAGAAGCCGAACGGCAAGCCCTCCAAGCCGAAGGCCGCCGCCAAGCCGAAGGCTCCGCGCAAGCCTCGCAAGAAGCCGGCCCCCAAGCCCAACCCGGAAGCGTGACTCGAGGGATAGTGGTCGGAAGTATTGACGGCCACAACCCGTAGTAGTACATTCGCAGGTAGCGGTCATGTACCGTTGGTCGGTTCGAGAAGCCCCTGGTCTGGTCGCCAGGGGCTTCGCCCCTTAGAGGGGGGTGCCCCACGGCCTCTCGAGGCCGGGGACGTGGATGAGCCTGTCAGTGAGCGGGTTCAGCCGTCGTCCAGCTCGCCACTCGCCCTCGAGCTGGATGGTCGACAAGTTCGATCTCGGATACCTCTCTCGCCACGCGATCACGAAGCTGGCGAAGGTCAGATCGGGGCTGTCCCAGGGGACGCTCTCTCCCGCTCGTTCGATCAGTGGCACGCTCCGCTGGGGGTACAGCATGGTCGCGGCGCGGGAGGCGATGGTCTTCAGGCGTTCGTTCCCGCTGCCCAGGGCCAGATCCATCATGCGACGAATCCTGGCCTGCTCGTGCTCGAACCACGGATCGGGCTGGTCGGGGTCGGCGTCGTGCTCGTCGTCTGGATCTGGGTCGCGTTCCTCGCTGGTGGTGGCGTCGTTCTCACCGTCTGGACCTGGGTCGTGCTCCTCGCTGGGTCCAGAGTTGCACTCGTCGCTCTCGTCATTCGGCTGTTCGATCTCGTCTCTGTCCAGCAGCGCGTTGGAGAGGTAGCTGGAGAGCAGATCGATCCGGTCGGAGTGATCTCGGTAGTGCTCGGCGCAGCGAGTGACGATGGCGGACGGTCCCTCGAGCCAGGCGCGCATCAGCCACACGTCTCCTCGCATGGTTCGACACACGAGGGCGCAGCCGTAGTGCCCGGCCAGGACGAACAGCAGGTTGCGGTGGGCCATGGTCTGGCACTCCACCTCGACGCTGTGCGGGGCGGACCCATCGCGGCTCAGCGCCCAGGCGTAGTCGGGGTGGCGCTCCACCAGGCGCTCGAGAGCGCGCTGCGCGATCTCGGCCTCTGGGCCTCCTCGCTCGATGTGGGAGAGCAGATCGCGGACTCGCTTGGACAGGATCATGGCGTCCTCGTGGCGGCGGCGGGCGGACGGGGCTCCATGCGAATCCGCAGGCAGAGCCCCTTGGTGTGGTTGCACTGGCCGCCCTCCTCGCACTTGCCGCAGCGTGGGGGGAGGTCTGGCAGGTGGTCGTACTGGAGTAGATCGGGTGGCGGGATGGAGGTCTTGCGCTTGACTGTCCGCTCGAGCCACCGCTCGGCGTCTCGTATCTCTCGCTCGGCCTCGGCCAGCTTGGCGCGGGCCAGCTCTACGAGGTCTTCGTGTGGGGTCGGTCGCCCGGCCTTGCGGCACCGCAGGGCGAGCTGGCGGCAGGGGTTCGAGCACGTCTTGGCGCGAGGGTCGGTGGTGGTGATCGTGCCGCTGCACGCCTGGCAGCGGTTGGGATCGCCCAGCCGGGCGTTCACCCAGGTCCACAGCCGCCAGCGCCACAGCAGTCCCCGTCCCCAGGCTACGCCTGAGCGCAGCTCGGAGCGAGCGACCACCGCCCAGGCTCTCGGCCAGGCGAGGCCGCTGCGCTCGGAACAGACGCCCTCGAGCAGCGCAGCGGGGACGGCTGGATCAGCCATTCGACCGTAGGGTCTTGATCAGCTCTGGCATGATCGAGCCGGTGGCGGCACCGACGATGGCGCGCTTGCGCTTGGACACTCGCTCCATGTGATCGTCCAGGGTCTTGGGCATGTGCAGGTAGACGGCGGTGGTGGCGCGGGTCTGGCCCGGTCTGTTCAGCCGATCCTCGGCCTGCTCCTCGTCGGCGGGCACCCACCACCGCTCGACGTGCAGCGAGAACGCGGCCCTGGTGAGGGTGATCCCTTCTTTGGCGGCGTCCGATCCGAACAGCACGTCCACCTTGCCCGCCATGAAGGCTCTGACGGAGGCGTCTTTGACCTTGGGGGTCATGGCCCCGGTGACCGAACGATGGGCGATCTCCAGGTTGTCGAGCGCGGCGGTGATCCCTGCGTGGACGGCCCTGTGGTAGACGAACACCACCACCGGCTCGCCCTGGCGGACGGCGTCCATGATCCAGTCCACGGCGGCGTCCACCTTGGCCAGGCCCGTCTCCTGCCACAGCTCGTTGATCTCGGTGAGCACCCCCGAGTCGGCGTACTCGTCGGCGGGCGTGTCTCGCAGCTTCTGGTACAGATCGAGGGTGCGCCTCGCCAGCTTGCTCGGGGCCTGCTGGTGCAGCACCTGGCGCTGCTTGGGGGGGATGTGGGGGAGCACCTCGGCGCGGGTGCGGCGCA
This sequence comes from uncultured Pseudomonadota bacterium, assembly GCA_937912125.1. Taxonomy (GTDB): domain Bacteria; phylum Myxococcota_A; class UBA796; order UBA796; family JAFGLY01; genus CALDOK01. The sequence goes on along the minus strand of CALDOK010000319.1, from coordinate 5,314 downwards.
TGATCCATGGCATGGTGGTGAGCAGCAGCTCCTGGGAGCGGCTCGATCCCATGTACTTCCTGACGACGCCGTTCTTGGTGTTCACGTTCTTCGGGGCGCAGAACTGCTCGGCGTAGTCCAGCCAGCGGGGCCAGTGCAGCGGCGCGATGGCGTGCAGTAGGGTCCACAGCTCGTGGTGATCGGAGCGCAGGTAGGTGCCGGTGGCCAGCATCCTCCTGGTCGAACCGTGGCACAGCCCCACGACCGCTTGGCTGCGGAGGCTGTTCCGGTGCATCATGCGGTGGGCCTCGTCCACCGCGACGGCGTCCCAGCCACTGCCGAGTTTGTCCATGACTCGGTAGGCGAGCCCCCAGGAGACGAGCAGCAGGAGGCGATCTGGCGGGCGGACGGACGGCTTCCAGCGGGACGTGCAGAGCTGGGTGGTGAACGAAGGGGCCCAGCGAGCAGCCTCGCGCTGCCAGTTCAGCAACACGGCGGCGGGCACGACCACCACGGCGCGGCGCACGGCTGGATCGAGTTCCAGGGCCATGAGCACCTGGGGCGTCTTGCCGACCCCCATTTCGTCCCCGACGATGGCGCGCAGCATGGCCTGCTGGAGCCACCAGACCCCGAGCTTCTGGTAGGGGTAGAGCTGGTGGAAGGGGTGCCCTGCTGGCGCGGCTGTCTCGAGCCACCGCGTGAAGACGGCCTGGTGGAGCATGTCTGGCTCGGAGAGCCGGCACGTCAGCCCGAGCGTGGTGCGGTTCGCGGCGCGCTGATCGTCGAGCCCGGCCTCCTCTGCCTTCCACTCGTCCCAGCCAGGGAACGCCTCGTGAAGCCAGGCCGTGAAGGCCGTGCCGACGATCTCCGCTACCCGGTCGAAGTCCAGGGGCGAGGCGAACAGGGTCCACTGTCCGCGTTCCTTCTTCCCCTCGAGCCCGAGCTGCTCGAGCTGGGTGAGGCGATCTCCGAAGCTGCGGATGGCGACCCGCCCGCTCCTGGGCTCGACCATGGCGGCGATCCGGGGGCCATCGTGGATGTCGATCCAGGTCATGCGCGAACCTCCTGCGCTCCGTCCATGGCTAACCGGACGTACCGTACCTGACCACGGGGTTTCGCATACTCGCAGAAAATCCGGTCGGGATGTGTCACGAATCGTGACAGACGGGTAGGGCCCTGGTGCCGGTTGGAGCGCCCGATGGTTTGACGGCTGTAGATTCCGTAACGAATGGAGACACACGGCCACCCACGGTAGCTTTCGCGCCTATCCCTGGTGCGGTATGAGTGTTTCACCGACCGACCAACCAACCATCCATCGACCAGCACCGAGCGAGAGACGGTCGGATTCTCGTTCCTGGTGTACGGAGACTGCTACCATGAAGTTCAACCCCAACAAGTCCAAGGGCAGCCCCAAGAAGAAGCGCGAGATCCTCCCCGTCGGCACCTACCTGATGAACGTGGACTTCGTGGAGCGCGCCCTGTCTCGTCAGAAGGGAACCCCCTACCTGGGCTTCACCTACGTCGTCGCGGCGGGTCCGAGCAAGGGCAAGCGGCTCTACGACAACGCCTACCTGCTCGACAGCACCATCTGGAAGATCGAGGCCATCGTCAAGGCTCTGGGCATCCGCGAGGAGTTCGACACCGACGACCAGTCCGATCTCCTCGAGAAGTTCTGCGGCAAGCAGATGATCGTCTCTGTGGTCCACGAGACTTCGGAGTACGTCAACGCGGACGGTCAGGACACCGAGAGCACCGACGCCAAGGCCGACAACTACCGCGCCACCTCCGAGACGAAGGAGCGCCTGGCCAAGCTCAAGGAGCAGAACGGCGAGCCCGTGGACGACGACGACGACAACGACGGTCACCCTTCTGCGCTCCCCCCTGGCACCGCTGGTGATGTCCCCAACGGCGACATGCCCTTCTAGCTGACGTTCCGAGGGAGCACCCGTGTCCACCCTTCAGGAACGGATTGCAGAGGCCACCAGGGCCGCCGCGAGAAGGGTGCTCTCGAAGATCGAGGCCAGGAAGAACGACACAGGATCGCCGCCTGCCGAGCCACGCGCTCGCAGGCGGCGCGGTCGTTCTGAAGAATCACCCCCACAGGGCCGTAGACGCCCCGTGGGCGAGCCCCAGGCTCCAGCCAGGCCAGCGCCCGCAGAATCCTCTCCGACGCCCCCACGCCGCCGTGGTGGACGCAGGGGCCAGCCCAGGAAGAAGCTGGACCTGAGAGAGCTGATCGTCGCGGCGCAGCGTGAGGCGGCGCGCAAGGCGTTCGAGCGTCTCCGTCGCAGGGCCGAGGCACGCGCAGCCGCAGCCGCAGCCCCACCACCAGCTCCCCCTTCCGAGCCACCGAGGCCGCCGAGGCCATCGGGGCCGACCCCTGTCCCTCCCCCCGAGCGTCCTGTCCCAGCCCAGCAGTCGCCAGACAGCATGGCCGACCGCCTGGCCGATCTGGTGGAGCGCACCAACGAGCTGTACCGAAAACTGGTCGAGGCGGGCCACGAAGACGCCGCCAGATCGATCCTGGGTCTGCCGCCAGCGCCGCCAGCGGAGCCCATGCCGACCGGGCCAGGACCGCTCCAACCCCCAGCTCCGCAGACGCCACCCCCCGAGCCCGGTCCACCCCCTCCCGAGCCCACGCCCGCGCCGCCAGCCCCAGAGCCCGTGCTCCCGCCGCCCCCTCCTGAGCCCGGCCCACCTCCCGCCGCGCCACCCGAGGAGCCAGAGGAGCCAGAGTGGCCCGAGGAACCCGAGGAGCCCGAGGAGCCCGAGGAGCCAGAGGAAGAAGGCCCTCCACCGGCACCGGAAAAGGAGCGATACCTGCTGACCGGATCGGGCATCTACATCCCGTTCATCAGCGACCTGGGCCTGGCCTACCAGACCTTCGCTCGCATCTGGAAGGACGCCTCCATCGGGTCCGCGAAGGACGAATACGGCAGGCCGACCGAGCCGCGCCCCCCGTTCGGTCCAGACGCCATGGTCAAGGGCGGCGACATGGACCCCGGTTTGCGGATTCCACCGCACGCTCTCCGCAACGAGGGGACGTTCACCGCATGGGCGCGCTCGAATGGGTATGATGGCGGCCTCTCCGTCGAGATCGATGGACTCCTCATGCCGCCAGGGGTGAACGTGGCACTTCCGCCCGCAGAGGTCGAGAAACGCGCAGGTAGAGTACGAAGTTGGTGGATTCCGCAGTCGCTGCGTTCGCCAGAGAACGATGAAGGGGGCGGACAATGACCCCCACAGGCATCGTCTATCGCGACCGAGACGGCGTGTTCTGGTTCGACGATCTGCCGGTCAAGGACAAGCGAGACATCCCAAGGTCGCGGGCCTGGGCGGGCACGACGTGGTACTCGCCCCAGGGGATCAAGGCTGCGGAGTGGTCCTCGATCATGTCCCCCCAGGATCGCGCCTTCGGCCCACGGCCTGGGATCATGGCGGGGGTGGCCTTCGCCGTGAAGCGCGGGGTCATGCGGGTGCTGTCGGCGTCCACCTGGGGTGTCGAGTCCAAAGACCCCGCTGGGTGCTGGAAAGAGCTGTCTCAGCTCTATGTCCAGGCCAAGGCTTGCGATCTGTCGGTCAGGTCCAGCGCGGCGGGGACCGCTATCGGGGTCTACCTCGAGCGGTTCGACGGTCGGGACAAGTACAACCCGTCCCTTCGCCAGCTCCCGTGCCGTTGGCGGGGCATGGCTCACGCCGCTATGCACGGTGGGCCTATCGGGGTGCTGCGAGCCGGGTCGGCCAACGCGGTCCACGTCGATGTCCATCGCGCCTATCTCCAGGCCCTGCGCGCTCCGATGCCCGTGCTCGGAGAGTACAGTGATCGCAAGGTGGGCGGCTGGTACACCACCGACGACAATCGGTGGAGCGTCGTCAGGAAGCTGCACGGATTCGTGGACGCATCGGTGCGGGTGACGGGACCGGACGATCCGGCTGGCCTGCCCCCGCTGCCCGTCCACACCTGGGGCGGTGCCATGTACGCTCGCGGCACCATCCGGGGCTGCTGGCTGATCTCGGAGGTCAGAGCCGCCGAGGAACGGGGCGAGATCGAGGTGTTGAAGATCAACTTCTTCGCCTTCGCGCCCACGGTCATGCCGCTGTTCTCCGATCTGGCCGATCTGTTCGAGGCGCTGCCGCAGCCGCTGGGTAAGCGGCTCTACACCCGCTTCTGGGGTCGGCTGGGCACCAAGGGCGGGTTCTCGGCTCGCGTGAGCGACGAGCCCGTCGAGGGCGCGATCCCAAGCTCTGGGCTGTGGTGGGGATGGGATGGGATCGACTTCTGGAGCCACAAGGCTCCGCGCACCTACCGACCCGATCTGGCGTCGTTCGTCTGCGGAGAGAACCATCGGGCCGTGATCGCCGCCACCCGCAAGCTGGCGCACGGGTCCATCCTGGCGCTCCACGTCGACGCGATCTGGACCGACGATGTGAAGGGTGCCGAGGCCATGTGTGGTCCGAACGTGGCGGGCGGTTGGCGCGAGAAGAAGCGCGGCCCGCTGCGCTGCTACGGCATCGGCTGCTACGATCACGACGGCAGACTGGCCGCCAGCGGCTACGACTCGTCCGTCTACGGCAAGCTCACCTCGCAGCGTCAGATCGCATGGATCAGGGGCGGCTCTGTGCCTCATCACAAGACCGTGTTGCAGACGCGGGCCTGGACCGGCGACCCGGCCTGGGACGAGCAGGCCACCAGCGTACCGCTGACGGTGGAGCTGGACCTGGACCGCAGCCCCGTCGCGGGTCCAGCCGTGAGCGAAGACTGCTGGTCGATGGGCGGCTGGTACAGGGGCCCGGTCCCTGGCGTGCAGCCCGAGCCAGAGGCCAGCACCGAAGGGGAGGCGGCGTGAGCGCGCTCTCCGAGGTCTGCATCATGCTCGGCTGTTCCGGCATGAACGCCCGCTGCCCAGGGAACCCCCTGTGCTCCATCCTGGTGAATGCGGTCGACCACCCGGCCTTCGCCCACATGAAACCACTCTCACCGACCAACGACCACGAGGACACCGACCAGCGAGCACGCGAAGCGGCGCAGCCGAGCGTTTGGCGAAGCCAATAGCGAGCGCAGGTCCGAAGGAACAAGCATGACCACGACCAAGACCATGACCCTGCCCATGGAGCGCGAAGGCTTCCGCATCGTTGACAGGCCCGAAGGCATCTTCGTCTTCGGGTCGATCCCGATGGACTGGATGAGCGCGATCATCGAGGTCGCCAAGGGACGAGGATTCGACAATCTCGACACCGGCAGCGGCTCCACGCTGGGCTGCTGGGTGTTCACCGACGACGCTGGCAGGGACGCTGTGCGCGCCGCCATCGCTGCTGAGAACGAGAGCAAGCATGG
>CALDOK010000318.1 GCA_937912125.1 uncultured Pseudomonadota bacterium | reverse complement strand
ATCGACGGCGAATGACGTGCCCGTATCCCTGGCCAGCAACCGGCCAGGAACCATCCGCTTCTGAGCCATAGAACCAGGATGGCCGCCCCGGCCTCATCGGCACCGTCAGGCCGGTGGAACGGGCGCTCCGCGGTCGGGGCTGGCCGATCTCCAATCATCGGCATTGTCGGCCCGGATCGAATCCTGTCGAACCACAGGGGCTGGCCCCCCCCTCCCGCGCCCTGAGACGTCCCCGCAGCATGACAGCCGCCGGCACAACGCGGGAGGCACACACCTCGGGGGGCGTTATGTCGGCTCGCGCAGTTCGCTCCCTGGAGAGCCCATGCCAGGCCCACGGCCCCTCCTGCTCTGCCTGTTCGCGATCGCCGGCTGTGCGTCCGGCGGTGGCCGGGTGCTCACCCTCACCACCACCACATCTACCGAGAACTCCGGCCTGCTCGGCTACCTCCACCCGGACTTCGAGGAGCGCACGGGCATCCGGGTTCGCGTGGTGGCCAACGGCACCGGCGCCGCCCTGCAGTTGGCGAGAGAGGGCAACGCGGACGTGGTCCTGGTCCACGCCCCCGCGCTCGAGGAGCGGTTCGTGGCGGACGGTCACGGCCTCGCGCGGGTGCCGGTGATGTACAACGACTTCGTGCTCATCGGCCCGGAAGATGGCCCCCTCGGCCCGGGCTGCGACGACACCCCAGCCGCGCTGGCCAAGCTGGTGGAGGCTATGGCCACCTTCGTCTCCCGGGGGGACGCCTCGGGCACCCACGTCAAGGAGCAGGAGCTGTGGCAGGCCAGCGGCGTGGTCCTCGAGGACCGCGACACCCTCGCCGGGACCGGCGATCAACGCATCCAACAGCCGGTCGGAGACTGGTACCATGCGGTCGGGCAGGGCATGGGCCCCACCATCGGCTACGCCACAGAGCGCCGCGGATACACCCTGTCGGACCGCGGCACCTTCTACGCCCTGGCCCTGGACGAGCCGCCGCGCACCGACCTCACCATCATCTGCGAGGGCGATCCCCGCCTGGCCAATCCCTACGCGGTCATCGCCGTGGACCCGGCCACGCACCCCCACGTGCAGGCCGAGGCGGCGCAGGACTATGTGGACTGGCTGGTCTCGCCCGGCACCCAGGCGCTCATCGGCGCCTACCGCAAGGGCGGTGAGCAGCTGTTCCACCCGGGCCCCGCCCCCGCCGCACCTGTGGCTGGTTCCCCATCGGATGGGACAGGGTCATAGCCCATGGGTACGCTGTTCCAGGCACTGCTCGCGGCGCTTCGGCTCGTCGCCAGCCTGGACGCGGGGGTGCTGGAGTACGCCAGCCGCTCCCTGGGCATCGCCCTGATCGCCACCCTCCTGGCCAGCCTGGCGGGGGTGCCCGCTGGGGTCTGGCTGGCCGAGGTGGAGTTCCGTGGAAAGCGTGCTGTGGTCACTGTGCTGAACACGCTGTTGTCAGTCCCCACGGTGGTGGTGGGCCTGCTGGTCTACGCATTCATCAGCCGCCACGGCCCCCTCGGTGGGCTGGGGTTGCTGTTCACGGTGCCGGGCGTGATCGCGGGCGAGATCGTGCTGATCCTTCCCCTGGTGACCGCCTTCACCCTGGCGGCGGTGTCGCGGGTGGATCGGGACGTGCGGAGCACCGCCCTCTCCCTGGGCGCGAGCGCCACCCAGGCCCTGCAGGCGGTGGTGCGGGAGTCACGCTTCGGCATCCTGGCCGCCATCATCGCCGCCTTCGGGCGGGTCGTGGGTGAGGTCGGCGTGGCCACCATCCTCGGCGGCAACGCCGACGCCTTCACCCGCACCATCACCACCGCCATCGTGCTCGAGGTCAACATGGGCCGCTTCGAGCTGGCCCTCGCGCTCGGGCTGGTGCTCCTGTCGCTCTCGTTCGGCATCAACGTGATGCTCCAGCTGGTCCAGGGCGAAGGGAGGCGCCGGTGACCGTGCTCGAGCTGCAGCGGGTGGTGCGATGCTACGAGCACCGCGCCGAGGGGCACCAGGTGGAGGCGCTGCGAGCGCCGAGCCTGAAGGTGGAGCGGGGCGAGATCGTGGCGGTCCTGGGGGCCAACGGCTCCGGAAAGTCCACGCTGCTCGAGACCCTGGCCTTCCTGCAGCGTCCCTGCGAGGGGCGCGTGCTCCTGGACGGAGAGGACCCCTGGGCCGAGGAGCGCTCCCTGCAAGCCCGTCGACGCTGCCCCGCCCTGCTACAGAAGACCGTGCTCTTCTCCACCAGCGTGCTGGACAATGTCATGACCGGGCCCTGCTGGGCGGGGCTGACCAAGCCGGAGGCCAAGGACCGGGCGCGCCGCGCCCTGGAGGCCGTGGACCTGGCGAGCTTCGAGCGCCGCAGCCACACCGAGCTTTCTGGTGGCGAGGCCCGCAGGGTGGCCCTGGCGAGGGTGCTGGCCCTGGAGAGCGATGTGCTGGTGCTCGACGAGCCCACCGCTGGCCTGGACGCCGAGAGCACCCACCGTGTGGCGGGCCTGATCCGCCAGCTCAACCGGGACCGCGGCACCACCGTGATCATGGCCTCCCACAGCCTCGAGCGCGCTGTGAGCCTGGCCCACCGCGTGGTGACCCTGGTGAACGGCCTGCTGGTCAACGCCAACCTCGACAACCGCAGTGTCGGCACCATGACTCGGGTCGCTGATGGCTGGGAGTATCGGGATCACCTGGGCTGGCAGCACGTCTTCGAGGACAGGGCGCTGGTGGTTGACGCCTGGGCCGGGCTGGGGCCGCGGGAGGGTCGCGTCCAGGTGGCGGTCCCCGCAGCCATGGTGCGGCTGGGTCGAGCGCAAGGGGAGGGTCCGGCCAGCCTGCGTGGCGTGCTCGACACGATCCGGCAGGAACGAGGCCACGCGCGCGTGCGGGTGCGCTTGCCACCGAGGCGCCAGAAGGTACGAGCCATCATCGACCTCGCGACGCTGGAGCGGCTCGACCTGAGCCTGGGGAACCAGGTCGAGCTGGCGTTCGAGCCGAGATCGGTGTTCGTGTTGCCCGTGGTCCGCGATTATTAGGATCGCCCCGTTCGTGGATGACTATCGACCGGCCTTGAAGCTCTGATCGATCATGCTCTCGCACCTTCTACTGATTGTTTCCACGCTACGAACCGCTTGGACAAAGCCGCTCCGCGGCAGCTTTGGTGGTGAGCGAGCCGTAGCGGCTGACGAGCAGCGGATGGCGGCACGTGTGGGCGTGTAGCGGCTGACGAGCAGCGGTTTCGCAGTGCTGCTGCAGGGAGGGGTGCTGCAGGCCGAAGTGGGCCTGTGGTCCGGGCAACAGATCTTCAAAAACCAGCCCGGCCACAGGAGAACCCTATGGCAAGTCTACTTCGGGATCGCATGCGCGACGACATGGAGCTGGCCGGGCTGGCCGAGAGCACCCGCGAGGTCTACGTCCGCAACGCCGTGGCGTACGTGAACCACTTCTGTCGCCCGCCGGGGCGAATGGGGCGCGAGGAGGTGCGGAGCTTCCTGCTGCACCTGATGCGCGTGAAGGGCTACGCGGCGGCCACGGTGATCGTCTACGCGGCGGCGATCCGGTTCCTGTACGTGGTCACGCTTCGGCGCCCGGAGGTGTTGGTGGGGATCCGGCTGCCCCGCCCCAAGCGCCGCAGGATCGTGGTTCCGACCCGTGACGAGGTCCGGCGAGTCCTGGACGCCGCTCACAACGACTTCCACCACACGCTGTTGCTGGCCAGCTACGCGTCGGGCCTCCGCCGCATGGAGGTGACAGCCCTGCGTGTGGAGGACATCGACAGTGCGTCGAACCTGCTCCACGTGCGGCAGGGCAAGGGCGACAAGCCGCGGGTGACGGTGCTCGGCCCGGCGCTGCTGGACGCCCTGCGCGCCCATTGGCGGCGCTACAGCCCGCCCCACGGCTGGCTGTTCCCCGCCCGGGCCCCATCCAGGCGCTTCGAGGACCGGCCGATGCCCCGGAACTCCGCCTCCAAGGCCTTCTCGAAGGCCGCGAAGCGCGCCGGTCTCCGTCCAGGGTTGACCCACCATGGGCTTCGGCACGCCTTCGCGTCCCACCTGCTCGAGGACGGCGTGGACATCCGGACCATCCAGGTTCTGCTGGGCCACGTGCGCCTCGAGACCACGGCGCAGTACGCCCACGTGGCCACGCGGCTGATCCAGCAGACGCCCAGCCCCTTGGAGGTGCTCGGGCTCGACACCGGGTCGTAGCGCCAGGTGAGCGTCCACTCGTGCCCCTCGGAGCCGAGGGGCTCGGGGCGGTCCGGCCTGCAGGTGGCGGACATCTTCCGCGCTCACGGGCCAGCCTACCTCGACGCCCACGGGCTCCACCCTCACCAGGCCAAGGTGCTGCGGGCGATGATCGCCTGCCGCACCTCGGTCCTGGGCGGTCACCTGTGGAAGTGCGGCAGTTGCGGCCACGAACTGCCCGCCTACAACTATGTGGCGACCGGGAATATGTGGCGAAGGGCGG
>CALDOK010000317.1 GCA_937912125.1 uncultured Pseudomonadota bacterium | reverse complement strand
GACATTCGTTACAGTCCCTCCACCGACTACCGCAGCGTCACCCGTGACCTGTCCGACGATCCGGAGATCGGCGAGGTACTGGCGGGGCTGAAGTACCTGATGGTTGAGGACAACCTGGGGTTCCACTCGGACCCCAGGCCTGAGCTTCCTTCCATCGAAGCGACGACCACGGAATAGGAAAAGCCGAGCCAACCAGACCCCGAGCCCTGACTATGCCCCCCACCCCTGAAGGTTTCTTCCTCTCTGGACCGTTTCGGCCTGGAGGTTTTCTCGCTCGCCACTTGGCGACAGCCGTCTTGGCCGGACCGCGCATCGGAGCTACCGTGCGTGAGAAGCACGGTGGCGTATCCGAGCCAGCCATCGAGCTGATCATGTCTTCCGAGGCCGCCCTGTTGGCGTACGGAGTGCAGCGTCCCCCCATCGAGGACGTATTCGGGCGTAGCTTGGTGGAGATGGAGCTGCGTGCGCTCTCCACCGTCGCCCGTCGCCCGGCGATCGCGATCCTGGTGGGTCGTGACGAGCACGCGGAGCCACACCTCGCCGAGCTCCGCTGCGTCGTGCGTCACAACCTCGAAGGTGCGGTGTTTGAGGTCGAAAGCCTGTACGAGGACGGTCGCCCGTTCATCCCCGACGAGAATGCGAGCTTCCCTCTGGGACTCGACCTCCGGGCAGCGGCAGCGGAGCGCTACGACTTGGTGCCTCCTGACCTTCCGGAACTCATCAAGCATCACGAGCCCCTCGCCCGCACCTTGGATCGGGGGGGACCGACCCAGTTCCGACGCAAGCTTCGTGTTGTGGCCTCCGCTCTCCCATCGATGGCCGAGATCGACGATCTCGTGGAGCGCTTCGAGGTGTTCGCTCTCGACTGGCGGGCGAGGGCCAGGCCCGTGCTCGATCAGCGGGTATTCGTCTCCTATTCGCGCAAGGACCAACGACTGGCCGAGATTGCCTGCACTTGCCTCGAACAGGCCGGGTACGAGCCCTGGATCGATCGTGAGGGTGTACGCATCGGGGACGATCTCGAGAAGCGTATCTTCCCCGCCATGGACCACTGTGGCGCGGTGCTGCTGCTGGGCACGCTCCACAGCGCTGCGTCGGACTGGGTACAGCGAGAGGCCGAGCAAGCCCGCGTGCTACAAAGACGCTGGGGAGAGCTCGGCTTCGCGCTGCTGCCCACCCGATCGCCGAACCTGCCCCTCGACGCGTTCCCTAGCCTAGGCGGCCTGCACCAAGAAGCCCTCGATCCCTCTGACGACCCTGCGACCCAGCTCGAGCGGATCGTGAAGGTGATCGAAGAGCACCGGAAGGGCGAGTGAGCAACGCCTCCGACCGAGCCGAGAGCCCCTCGGCCCGTCTCCAGGTGTTCCTCTGCCATTCCTCCCACGACAAACCCCAGGTCCGGGGTCTGGCGCGACGGCTCGGGGCCATGGGGATCGACACCTGGCTCGACGAGGAAGGCATCCGCACCGGCGAGCGCTTCCCCGACCGCATCGGCGCCGCCCTGCAGGCCTCTTCGCACCTGCTGGTGTGGTTCACGGAGGCCTGGCGTGCCGGTCGCTGGACCTGGAAGGAACTCGAGGCGTTCGCGGCCCTGGAACGCGGCATCGACCAGGTCATCGTGGTGCTCCCCTCCCGGGCCGAGATCGACAGCCTCCCGCCCCGGCTCACCGACCGCTCGGCCCTGACCCTGGCGGACCACAGCGACGACGAGCTCGACTGGCTCATCCACTGCGCCGTCCACGGCACCGACAAGGGGACCCGGGTGCGGTGGGAGGCTCGCGCCCACCAGGTTCGCGACCGGGTCGACCACATCCCCGACTTCAGCCGCGAAGAGCTGCTGGAGGCCGCGGGGCGCATCCTCCACGGGCTCCCGGGAGCAGAAGCACTGGCCCGCAACGTGATGCTGCACTGCCTGCGCATCGGTGTCAGCCCGACATGGGTCGAAGACACGCTCCCGCCCGAGCGATGTCTCGACATCTGGGCCCGGGCCCTCGACGCTACTCCCATGGCTCCCTCCACAATCTGGCCCCGCCTGGCCCTGGCCGCAGAGCGAGCCGGAGCACTCCCGCCCGAGCTCACCGCAGCCAAGCTCCTGGACTTGGTGTTCACCAGCATGGAGGTCTCGACCGTCACCTCCGCGCTGCGCATGCTCGCACTGCTGGGACCACCCAGAGCGTCGGTCCTCACCCTGATTTCCTGGGTCGATCCAGACCAAGATCCCGACGCCCCCCGGCAGGCCATCGGTCCGGGGCTCCGAGGAGACCGCCGCGTGCTCGATACCGCGCTCGGCCTGCTGTTCTCCCAGCCCGATGTGCGACCGGAGCTGTTCTTCCGCGGCTTCGCCGCCACGATGGTGGGGGATGCCCAGTGGTGGGCGGTCTACTTCAGGCACCTCATCAGCCTCACCCGAGCGGGGCGCCTACAGATCTCGACGCTGTCGCACCGGCTCGAAGAGAGCCTGGCCGCGACCACCGAGGATCCTGAGCAGTTGCTGGCCCTGTGCGCCGTGCTCGATGAGATCGACGAGCTCGCCCTGCCCCTCGAGGCCTTCCTCCAGCGCCTCTTCCACCGCCTGCGGCACAGACCCCGGGCCCCCTGGCTTGCCGCCAGGCTCCAGACCGCGCAGCTGATCCTGGAGCGTCACCACCGATCCGTCTTCATGCAGATGTGGCCCGTCCTCCACCTCTTCAAGCCCTGGGAGCAGGCCATGGAGGCCGCGCGCCTGACCGGGATCGCGGCCCAGGAGGTCAGCGAAGTGGAAGAGCTGCTGGCCAGGTTCGCGCGCAGGGGCGCCCCGGAAGAGCAAGCCCTGCTCTTCGAGGCCGCCCTCGGCTCACCCGCGAATGTGGATGACATCCCTGGCACATCATCGCGGGTAGCCTCGTCCCTCGATCACCCAGACACCCGGACCGAGCCCATCGCCACCCTGCTGAGCGGCGCCATGCTCCGAGCCTTCCAGGCCACCATCCAGGCCGAAGACTGGGGAGTGCAGGCGTCGCGCTTCCTCGAGGCAGCAGCACCTATCGAGCGCAGGCTCTGGCCTTGGGTGCTGGCCATGGAGTACGCATCATCGACACCGGGCCCGACGTCGCGTCTCGTACTGGAACGATGTGCGGCCATCGCCATGAAGACCCTCGCCACGGCCGCCTGCAACGAGCGCCAGGACGAGGCCCTCCACCAGCTGGCGCAGCTCCCCCTCGACACCCCCCTGCCCGAGCGCGTCGACCTATGGGATCGCGCTGTGGCTGTGCTTGGAGGTTTCGGAGCGGAGCTCGCGGCGCGGGCCGAAGGCGCCCAGATCCAGCTGCGCTGGCTGCAGTCTGGGCTGCGCGACTTCGGTGGCCCGCTGCACCGCGAGTTGGGGGGCCTCGAGGGAGGCTTGCGCGCGTGGTTCGCCACCTTCCCGGACATCTCCCTGGTGCTCGCGGCCCGTCCTGCCATCACCTGGCGCTACGCTGTGACCGAGTCTCGGGAGTGGGTGGGCCTGATGGGCTCCCTCGAGAGCGAGCACATCTCGAGCCCACTGCGCGACAGCCTGTACCCCGAGATGACCGGGTCACGCTCGACCTACGAGACGCTCATGCAGGCGCTGCACGAGTTCGGGCGCGCGGATCGGCACCGCTCCCTGGCCCACCGGATCTGCGTGGTGGAGGAGATCCTCAGCTGGCTCGTCCGGCACCATCACGAGCCCGGCTCCGAGGGCTTCCTCTGGGCGATGCTGCTGCGCAAGCATGGCTTCGTCTGTCCGGGCACGCCGGAGGGCCGGCGACACCGCGAGCTCGTCGAAGCCATGCTGCAGGCCTACGCGGGCGCGCCCAAAGCGCTCCTCTCCTCGCTGGACACCCTGCTCCTCGACACCGACACCCGCCTCGACCTGGTCTACGGGCTGGCCAGGGCCCAGCCGGAGGCCGCGGAAGAAGCGCTGCTCACCATCTTGTCGATGGCTGTCGACGACCCCGCTGAGGTGGGACGCGCTGCGGAAGGTCTGAAAATTCTCGCCGCGAGCCCCCCCTCCCCCCGTGCGATCCCGCTCCTCCGTGACTGGGTGGAGCACCAGGGCCCGCCCCTTGCAGGGCCGGCTGCAGCAGCACTGCTGTCGGTATCGAAGGAGCCCGAGGATCAGCTAAGGGTGCTCGAGCTGGCGCTCCGCGATCCCGCCGCCGCCGGGGGCCTGATCTGAAGACCGTTGCCTGCTGGCCCAGCCCCGTTCCCCTCCGAAGTGCTCCCCCAACCTCCGAGCGATCTCGCCCGGGCTCATGGCGCTCGCGTCCAGCGCCAGCCTGGAGCCGAGGAAGCCAGGCAGTCGGACGTCTTCGAGCAGCACGGTGAGGAAGTGGAGCTTTCGCCCCGAGCCGACCGCACGCTCCATCTCGGCCCGAATCCAACCACCCGCGTCCGCAACGGAAGCCTGACTGACGAAGAGCACGAAGTTCGGGCTTCGGTCTACCAAGACCTCGATGGCGCTCCGGATCGGGAGCCCCAACCCGACGCTACGCTGATCGAGGTGGACAGGTACACCACAGTCAGCGAGGGCATCACAGCAGGCCGACACGACCTCCGAGTCGTCCCGGCTGTAGGACAAGAACACCGGCTCACCCGAGATAGGGCTTTCCTGTAGGATCGACAAGCGCAGCATCATGGAGCTCAGGGTCGTGAGCACGAGCCATGTGCGACGGTCGATTTCCCCGCGTCCCAGCTCGTGATCCAGCAGCTCGAAGGTCCGCAGGAGCTCTAGCTCACTCCCTTTCGGGGCCAAGCTCGCCTGGGCCCAGCGGGTCACCGCGCGGACCTGGCCCACGGTGGACGGTCCCTGATCCCTGACGGCCCGCTTCAACCGCCACGTCACGAGGGGCACGGGCCAACGCAGCGGCGCCGTCAGCGCGCCACCATTGCGAAGCGCGAACACCGCGCCGACCCCTTTGGGCAGCAGGCTGGCGGATCGGCTCATGCCGTGCCCATGGCCGCTCTCGCCTGCCTCACCCAAGGCGCGGCTGGCTTCCGCGAGCTTCGGCCACCACTCTCGCCACGGATGGCCGCGGTCCATGCCGGCGAAGGCGTGACAGAGCAGCGCCCAGCCATGCCATGAAGAGCAGAACCCCACGTCTCGCTCATGGTTGTGGTGGTGATGGCTGTGGCGTGCGATCCACTGCAGGCTCGCCCGATCGAAGGCCAGGGCTGCGCGGCGGTAGTCACCCGCCAAGAAGTGGGCATCACCGTCAACCTGGGCGGCGCGAGCGAGGCGGAACTTCCGCTCGTGCTCATCCGCAGCGATCTCCGCAGCACGGCGCTCGAGATTGGCCCCGAGATCGAAGTAGCGATGCTCGATGGCCATCACGGCCGCGACCTGTACCGACTCGTGTTCGGTCAGCCCTGCCAGCCCATCGGCGACCCGGGAGATGGTCTGACGGGCCAGACCACCTTCGTAGGTCCCGCGGATGAGTGACACCAACGGTCCTTCGCCTCCGGGCACGGGGCGAGCCGCGAGCAGCTCCACACACTCTCGAAGAAACGCCGGATAGTATCGATGGAACCATGCCTTCTGCGCACCGCCTGGGCTGAGGGGGAAGGTCAGGCACAGGCTCCGGGGGCCAGCAGGGTTCCAGATGCCCATGGGCCGCTTCCCCACCAGGTCCTGCAGCACGACAAGTGCCCCCGGTGCCGGCCGCAGGTCATGCCGGCCCGCGATCAAGGGGAGCCGGTGCACCGGCACCTCGAAAACAGACTCCGGTGCGAGTGCGAGGTGGTGGATGTGCTGCTGATGCGCCCCGCTACCCAGCTGCAGGCCGAGGCGCTGTAGAAACGCGGCCTGCTCGAACACCAAGCCCTGGTAGGAACTCCAGCCCCCACACAGCAGCATCGGCAGTTCGGCGGTGCGCTCCACAAACTGGGACGCGAGCACCGCGTCACCGCCCAGATCGAGGTCCCCCAAGACCACGAGATCGATGTCTCCACCGGGCGCGAGCACATGCACGCACGCTTCGAGCGACCGGGCCAGCACAGCCTCGATCCCCAGCCAGGACTCGACAGCGAGCTTCAACCAAAAATCGGTGACGAGCGCGCGCATCCTCGTTTTAGGCCAAACGGGTCATGCCAAGCGCGGCGCCGCAGCCCATCTCCACGCGCGGCATGCTCAATCGCCCCAACGTTCACCCGCCCGGTTCCGTGCGAAGTGGGTCCGCGAGTTCACCGGCAGGTGGGTGCGCCGCCGGATGAACGCCTCATGGATCCACCCTTGCACGTTCGCTACGCTGTCGGACCAGGGGTGGATGCTGGCAAAGCCACCCTGGATGTTGTCCCACAGGCGCGGGGGGATGGTGTGAGCGTCGTACTGGTTGCCCCGGAGCATCTGGTAGGTGGGCAACAGGATGCCCAGCAGCCCGGAGCGTGGATTGTACTGCGTGTCGCGGAGGCTGGAGCCGATCTCCCAGTCCACGTGTTTGCGCTGCCAGGTCTCGCGCCCCACCAGCACCACGGTGACCGTGGTGTCCCGCAGGTAGCGATCGCGGATGGTGCGCCGCGCGGTCTCGGTGGAGACGTTCGGGTCGATGTCGCCGTCCCAGACCGATTGATCGACCATCGCCTCGGCGTGCTGGTGGAACAGCGTGTAGAAACGGTCTTTGTAGACCTGATCGAGCGCGTGGTGGTAGCTGATGAAGACGCGGTGGCGAACGGACATGGGGATCTCCAAGCAGGCCCGGAAGAGTATACTTCCCAGCCATGGGCTACCAGTACGACATCTTCCTGAGCTACCCGCGCCAGGGGGCCATCGGGGCCTGGGTTCGGGAACTGCTGCACCCGACGCTGGTCGCTCAATACCCGGACCAGTGCGAGCCTACCTACGGGGGAGTCTTCTTCGATGAAGAACTCGAGCGAGGCGGGGTGCTGCCCGATCGGCTGGCTCATGCCCTGACAGGATCAGCCGTGATGCTTGCGGTCTGGTCCCCTCGCTATTTCTCCCGCGATTGGTGTACCGCCGAATGGCGCTCGATGCTGGCCCGCGAGCGCGACTTGCACCTACCGACAGCAAATGGGCCAGCACTGGTCTACCCCCTCGTCTATGGCGATGGTGACGACTTCCCAGAGCCCGCCCGACAGACTCTGCAGCAGCGCTGTTTCCGCCGACACGCTCACCTGAGCAAGCAAGCGCCGGGTGACGTCGCCATGAACACTTTCCGCGCCGACGTCATCGAGCTGTGCCAGGATCTGGCACGGTGGGTCCACGCTGCTCCGGCCTGGCAAGACGGCTTCCCCATCGAGCCCCCCCAATCCAAGCCTATGAAATGGCGCAACCCGAGCAGCCTATGAGCACCGGCACCGTCATCAGCTTCTACTCGTACAAGGGCGGCGTGGGCCGCAGCTTCCTGTTGGCCAACGCCGCGGTGCTGCTGGCCCGCTGGGGCTTCCGCGTGCTGTGCGTGGACTTCGATCTCGAGGCGCCTGGGCTCACGGGTTTCTTCGGTCCGTACCTCCCATCCGACGATGGCCAGGGCATCGTCGACCTGGTGCTCGCCCACCAGGACGGCACCCCACTCAGCTGGCCCGAACTCATCGATCCGGTCACCATCGACGGCTGCGAAGACCGCCTGCAGCTGCTGCGAGCCGGGAGCCAGCGGGGCGACTACCAGGAACGACTGAGACGCCTGGACTGGGACACACTGTACGAGCAGCATGAATTCGGTGAGCTCCTTGAGGGCTGGCGCCGCGAGTGGACCGAGGGGCTCGTCAGCCAGACTCCCGGCGGCTCGGTGCCGGCCTTCGACTTCGTGTTGGTGGACTCCCGCACGGGGCTGACCGACATCCAGGGCATCTGCACGGCCCAGCTCCCGGACATCCTGGTCTACCTGTTCACCCCCAACCACCAGAGCCTCGAGGGCGCCATCTCGGTGGTCGACCGCGCCCACCGCCAGCGGGCCCGCCTGCCCATCGAACGGCCCGACTTCCTCGCCCTGCCCGTGCCCTCCCGCTGCGACTTCGAGGAGCACCAGGCCCTTGCCGACAAGTGGATGACCATCTTCGCCCAACACCTCGGGCCCAGCTACGACAGCTGGCGCCACGAAGCGGTCAGCCACGATCGGCTCTTGCAGTTGCTCAGGCTGGACTACCACTCCCGCTGGAGCTTCGGGGAGCCGCTGGTGGTGGTCGAAGAGAGGAGCCACTTCGAGCCGCGCACCGTGAGCCACCAGGTGGCCACCATCACAGCCTTGCTGGCCCGAAGGCTGGCCGGCAGCGATGAACTGTCCGCCAACCGGGACGGCTTCGTGCGCGCCACCACGCCGGCCAGGGTGCTGGGCCGCACGGCCTTCGACCACGAGCTGTTCGTCAGCCACACCAGCGAGGACAAGCCCTTCGCCCGCGAGCTGCGAGACGCCCTCGAGCGTGCGGGCGTCACCTGTTGGCTGGACGCCACCGAGCTGCCCGTGGGCTCGCGGCTCATCCCGCGCATCGACGAGGGCCTGCAGCGCTGCCGGCACCTGCTGTTCCTCTGCAGCGCCGCCTCGGCCAGCAGCCGCTGGCAGCAGATCGAGCTGCTCGGCTTCGAGGAAGCCGTGGAGCAGGACGCCTCCCGCCGGATCCTGCCGGTGCTGCGCAGTGGCAAGCTGCCTCCGCGACTTCGCCAGCTCGTCCACATCGATGCCCGCACTCGAAGCGCCACCGAGCTGACCACCGAGCTGCTCACGGCCCTGGACCACAGCGACGGCCCACGGGAGCCCCAGCCGATCCCGCTGGAGCCTGCCCTCGACCCCCTGGACGCCTGGCGCGCCCACCAGCAGACCGCTCACGCCGAGCTGATCCCCTTCTTCCCCGACGCGGACACCAAGCTACTCGACGACGTGTACGTGGAGCTGGAGCTGCAGGTGCATCCCAGAGCCGAAGCGGCGGAGTGCCTGGAGAGAGAACCGCTACACGGTCGCCAGCGGCTGTGCGAGCTCTTGCTCGCCCCAGGCGAAGAGGGCCGTGCGGCCCGCTGGATCCTCGAGGGCGAGCCGGGCTCGGGCAAGACCACCACCCTGCGCCACCTGGCCTGGAGCCTGGCTGCCCACGCAGAGGGATCGGTGCCGCTGTTCCTCTCCCTCGCTCGCTGTGGAGAACGACGCGGCTCGGTGTTCACCCTGGCCGCCGAGGAGCTGGGCGACAACAGACGCCTTACGGGCTCGCTGGCCCACGCGCTGCGCACCCTGTCGAAGCAGCCCGGCAAGCTCTGGCTGCTGCTGGACGGCCTGGACGAGGTGCACCCCAAAGCGATGGAAGCCACAGTCACATGGATCCGCACGCTCGCCAGCGAGCTCGAGCATGTCGTCATCGCCGTCTCCACCCGGCCCATCGCCCTGGAACGGAACGGCCTGGGTAGGGACTTCCAACGGGCCCGCCTGCAGGCCCTGAACCCATCGGCCCAAGGGGAGCTCCTCTCCCGGCTGCTACCCCAGGACGAAGCCAGCACGGTTCTGGCCATGCTGCGTGACGAGCGCAACCGCAGCCTGGCCGAGCTGGGGCGCAACCCGCTGATGCTGTCCCTGATCGCCATCATCGGGTGCGAGGCGGGAGCGCAGGGCCGCGCGCTGCCCCGACGCCGCGTGGACCTGTACCACCAGGCCATCGACCTTATCCTGCGACGCGGCCACGGGATCGTCCCCCGAGGGGTCAAGGACCCCCGCCTCGCGCGCCGCCTGCTGCGGGATCTCTCCCTCGAGCTGCAGCGCGAAGGGGGCGAGACCTGGAAGCCCGCCGGGCTGGACGACGCCATCTGGGCCCTGCGGCGGGCCGATGAGGATCTCAACTTCCGCATGGGTCAGACCTGGGAGAGCAACACGGCCTTCCTCGATGACCTGGGCTACAACGGAGGCGTGCTGGGCCCCCATGACGGTCCTGGGGCCGCATGGCGCTTCCTGCACCGCTCCCTGCGAGAGTTCCTGGCGGCCGAGGCGCTCCAGCAGCGGGGCGACGAGGCCATCGACGCTTGGGTGAAGGGCTGGCTCGGCGCCCTCGAGGCCCGCCGGGATCGCAAACGCGGCA
>CALDOK010000316.1 GCA_937912125.1 uncultured Pseudomonadota bacterium | reverse complement strand
CCGACACCGACGCCGACACCGACACCGACGCCGACAGCGACACGGATGCCGACATGGGAGATGCCATCTACCCCGGCGATGTCATCGGGCGTGTCCATCTCTACGAACGCCGCTGGGGAGATCACACGAGCTATTCCCAGGTCGGGGTGGAGCTCTGGGACGGAGTGCAGCCCGGAGCCCAGCAGCTCATCGATCAGGTCGGCGACTGCCAGCTGCTCGACGGTCCCCGCATCTACGGCTGGGACTGTGATCCGCCGTGCGCCGACGACGAGGTGTGCGTGGGGTCCGAGTGTGTCGCCTACCCAGGCCTGGCCCCGAGCGGCACGGTGACCGTCTCGGGCCTGGCCGATGGAGACGCCACCTTCACGCCTGCTTCCGACGGTCGGTATCCCACCAGCTACGACTGGCCGGCCGACCTCTTCGAGGCAGACCAGTCCATCACCGTCACCTCCACCGGCGGGGCCACCCCGGCCCTCGCGCTGCAGGCCTGGGGTGTGGAGAGCCTGGTGGCTCAGGTGGACACCATCGTCCCGGGCCAGGACCTGCAGGTCAGCTGGCAGCCACCCACCGAGGACAGGCACAGCCGCATCCAGTTGCTGCTCGCGACCGGCTGGCACGGCGCGTCCAGCATGACCACCATCTGGTGCGACACCGCCGACGACGGCGAGCTCACCGTGCCCGCCGTCCTCACGGCCCAGTTCCAGATCCCCAGCTGTGGGGAGTGCGAGTCCAGCTCCATCAGCCGTTACACCCAAGACGCTGTGGACTTCGGTGCCGGCCCAGTGCAGCTGTTCGTGAGCTCGGAGATGGCCTTCGTAGCCTGGTGGTAGCCGAGCTCAGCCTCGCGAGCGGCCCCCGGCGTGGTGTGCGCCCGCGCCGGTCTGCATGGTCTCGCGATCGGCGCGAGTGAGGTCCAGGTCGATGGCGAACGCCGTGGCGCTGGCTGCGGTGACCTTGCCCCGGCAGCTGATTGAGGAGTGGTTGGGCAGGGTCAGCCGGACCAGCAGGACCAACCCGCTGTGGAGCCCCGAGTCGGCGTGGCGAAGCTCGAGGACGCCGCGCCTGAGGCGGGCCGCGAAGTGTTTGCTGTAGAGCGCGGGATCGTTGTAGCGAACCATCACCACCGGAGGCTCCGCGCTCCCGGCCACCCGGACCTCGAGCCGGAGCCGCTTGCGCCCGCGGGGGGGCGGGTTGTCTTGGGATGGCTCGGCGGGGACGGAGCCGTAGGACGCCATGGCCCCCCGCAGCGCCGCCCGCCCCACGCCCGAACGGGGCGACAGGCTGGCGGAGACCATGGTGGTGGCGGAGTGCCGGCCCTCGGAGCTCGGAGCTCGTCTCCACGGCGCTGGACGGACACTGGATGGCTCCGAGGAGTGCGGGGCGGTGGTGGGCAGGCGGCCGCCGCCCTGGGTCAGGTCATAGAGCCACGAGCGGAAGGTTGAGCGCGCCTGGGGCTCGACCTCGGCGATGCGCATGATGCAGCGCCCACGTCCGAACTCGGGGTTGGTCACCTTCTCTACCACCGCGGTGCCAGTGAGGCGTCGGTCGTAGCCGACCATGGCGAACTCGAACTCCAGGTGTTGCCCTGGGACGCGTGTGGTTTCGCCTTCCACCTCGATCGTTGTGTCTGAGACCTGTACCATGCGGGTGCTTATGGAACCTTGGGCGTCCCTCAGTTCGATTGGCATCTGCACGGGAATCGCCATGGGTTCTCCAGCTCGTCCCGGTCACCTGTACCGCAAGACGTGTCGGGGATGTCTTATCACATTCCGAGTGATTCCATAGAGATCGGATCTGCACTCCGCTGCGCTGGCACAAGCCTGCCAGTCATACCGGGGTTTGCTCGGTGATCGGAAACTCCGCGCTGGCAGGATTGGTCTGGGCCTGCCTTCAGCGGCAGTCGCGCGGGTCCGGGGTGGCCTCGATGCACGCCTCTATCCAAGCCAGGCGGCTCTCGAACCAACCCCTCAGCGCCAGGATCTCCCCGGGGAACGGGGCTGCTCCCCAGGTGCGGGCGTTGCGCGCCGCGGGCTCGGCCAGCGGCTCGGCCAGCTCCTCGATCGCGGCCAGGATGTTCTCGATGGCCAGCTCCCCCTCGAGCAGCTCCCTCCAGCGGGCCCAGTAGCGGTCGCGGAAGTCCGGGTCTGCGAACAGCCCGCCGTACCAGCCGAAGGTGAACACCGCGGTGGTGTCCGAGGTCTGGTTCGTGGCGTCCCACAGCGTGGGGTAGGTGGCGCGGGAGTCGTTGGCACCCGCGCTGCGGTCCAGGTCCCAGATGGGCCCCGCGTGGATCGGGCCCTCGCGGTCCTTGTACATGTAGGCGCTCAGTCGGAGGGAGTCGGGGTTCTTGAAGACCACGTTCAAGATGTGGTGGTCGATCCACGAGTCCACATCGATGATCTCGCTGTAGTGCAGGCCCGAGATTGGGTCTGTGAAGTCGGGCTGGAGCAGCGCGCCCGCCAGGGAGTTCAGCTGGCTGTCCAGGTAGGCCTGCTGCGCCGTCGCGATCTCGGCTTCTTCGGGGTCCACCCACGCCATGTGGTACTCGAACACGAAGGCACCGCCCCCTGTGCCCGCCTCGAAGCCGGACTCGCCGTCGCCGGCCCGGTCTCGCTTGAACAGGTAGCCCCCGGTGATCTCCGGCTCGTTCACGTCCTCGGGCTGGATGGCCGTGATGTCCACCCGGTGGCCCGCGCGCTCGATCTCTTCGATGAGCGTGTAGACCCCGCGGTAGTTGTTGGTGGAGACCGGGCCGCCGCCGCCGGCCACGTACAGCTCCACCATCCGCGTGCGGGGGGCGTAGCGGCCCACGCGGTTGCTCAGGGTGTAGCCCAGGGCGTTGCGTATCAGGGCCTCGTCGAAGGAGTAGGGCGCGTACAGCACCCAGTCACCGTCGGCGGGCATACCCATCAGCGCCACGGGGCGGTCCTCGTCGGAGTCGGGCTGCCACAGCTCGAGGTCGTAGGACGATTTTTCGAGGTGTGCTGTGGAGGAACCGCGGATCTTGACCCGGCAGCGGCCGCTGTCGGTGGGGGCGTCGCTCAAGCGGGTCGTCGAGTCTCCAGGCTCGAAGACATCCAGCCCCATCACTGCGTCCTGGCTGCTGCTGGGCAGCCCGCGATCAGTCCACATCACCATCACCGGGATGGGGGACTCGATGTCAGCCAGCTCGTGGGTCATGGACACGAAGGAGCGCGCCTGGACTCGGCCGGCTCGCGCGTCGATGTCGACCCGTGCGTGAAGGACGGCGGAGCTGGTGAGCAGGATCGGCCCCGTGGTGGGCTGCGGCTCGCAGCCGAGGCCCGGCGCCGCCGTGCAGGAGAACACCTGTCCCGTGCCCGAGCTGGAACTCAGCGTGACCTCTACGCTGTCTACGAAGCCGCCCCCCGGCGGATCGAAGATCGGGTCTGCCTCGAGCGCCGGGATCCACTCGGTGTCCGTGTCGTGCTGGACGACGTCCGTGTCCTCGTCTGTGTCCTGGACGGGGCTGGTGTCCAGGGGCAGCGGCGGCGAGCTGACCTGTGGGGCGCAGCTCGCTGTGAGCATCAACAAGGGCAGGAGCTTGGCGGGGCCGGGCATGCTGGGGAGCATATCCCGAGGCACCCCGGGCCCGCGCTCAGTGGGCGTGCATGCCGGGCATGTGGGGGTGGCCATGGGCCACTTCTTCTTCACTCGCGTCGCGGATACTCATGATCTCTACGTCGAAGTTCAGCGTGACGCCCGCCAGGGGGTGGTTGGGATCCACCGCCACCATGTTGTCCTGGATGTCGGCGATCCAGAGGGGGAACTTGTTGCCATCGGGGTCTTCGCCGAAGAACTGCATCCCGACCTCGAGCTCGATGTCGCCGGGGAACTGTTCGCGGGGCACGGGCATGGGCTCACCGTGGCGCACGCCGTAGCCTTCCTCGGGGCTGACCACCGCCTGGAGCTTGGTGCCCACGGCCAGTCCATCCAGCTGCTTCTCGAGGCCGGGGACGATGTTTCCGGCGCCGTGCAGGTAGGGCAGGGGGTTGCCTCCCCGGGAGGAGTCGATGGTCTCGCCATCATCGGTGGTGAGCGTGTAGTGGAAGAAGACGACCTTGCCGGCCGTGATGGTGATGTCAGACACGATGGCTCCCGGGTGGACACGCCCGAGCTTGGGCGCGAGGGCGGGGCCCCTATGGCGATTCCAGAGGGAGCGCGAGGGAAAAAGCCTCACGAAGTGCGGGGGATCGCCACACCAGCAGCCCCTGATTCAGCAGGTCCGGGGAGGCGTCCGCCGCCTCGTCCGCCAGGGCCAGGGCCAGGGCCGAGGCTGTCATGCGCGCGCCGGGTGTGCGCCGATCGCGGGTGGGCTCCCAGGCCTGGGTCCATCGGTACAGGAAGGCACGAGCCTGCAATCCCAGGGCGTTGCCGCCCCGCAGCTGGCTGGGCAGCGGCCCGCGAAACATGGCGGGCGCGAAGCCTCGGGACAGGTCCGTGCCGAAGAGCAGACCCTCGTGGGTCAGGCCCTGGGGTGTCCTGCGCAGCAGGTGAGCCACCAACACCGCGCCCGGTTGGTCCGTGCTGCCTTCGACGAGCAGGCCGCCGGGCAGAAGATCGCGGCCCATGGCCAGCCAGGCCGCGGGGGACTCCTCGGCGGGGTAGCCCCGGAGCAGGTTGATGGCGCGAACCAGCCGCAGGGGCTCGGGTGTCGGGGGGGCGAAGCTGCCCTGGACGTAGCGCAGGCCCGGCCCCCCACACTGTGCGCGGGCCAGATCGATCCGCCATCCCGCGCTGTCGATGCCCAGCACCTCGAGCCCGGCCCAGCGAGCGCGCAGCCACGCGGCCCACTCGGCGGTGGTGTCCGCCCGCTCTCCCAGGCCGATGTCCGCACAGGCTGCGCCGGCCCACAGTCCATCGCTGCGGCCCAGCAGCTTGGGCTCCGCCAGCGCCAGGTAGCGGTCCAGCAGGTGTATGCGGCCTGGGCTGCTGCGGCCTGGCAGGTTGCGGTGCTGGGGAGTGCGCGGCGGCATGGGTGCAGCTATGCCCGGGCGCTGTGGAGAGCCAGGCTGTGGTCGGGCGTGATGTGGGATAAGAGCAAGGCTGTGGCCGGTTATCCGACTCGGTTCGGCGGCGGCCCCAGGAGTCCCAATGAAGCTCTACGGATACGGTCCCACCCGTGCTGCCCGCTGCCTCTGGCTGCTACGGGAGCTCGAGCTTCCCTTCGAGTATGTGGTCGTCGACCTGAGCCAGGGCCAGCATCGGCAGCCGGAGTTCCTGGCCATCAACCCCTACGGGCGGGTGCCGGTGTTCGAGGAGGGCTCCCTGCGCATCCGTGAGTCCGTGGCCATCTGCCTGTACCTGGCGGACCGCCACGCCGACAAGGGCTTGATCCCAGCCCCGGGCAGCCCGAACCGGGCTGTGCACGACCAGCACCTGCTCTTCACCGTGGCGGAGCTGGACGCCCCCCTGTGGCGCCAGCGCCTGCACCGGATGATGTACCCCGATGCGCGCCGCATCCCGGCCGAGCAGCACAACGCGCGCCTGGACTTCCAGGCCGCCGCCCAGCTGATCCAGGGCGAGCTGGGAGCCGGCCCGTTCCTGCTCGGCGAGCCATTCTGCGTGGCTGACATCGTGCTGGCCCACACCCTGTTCTGGGCTGGCTGGACCGGGCTGCTCGACGGCTTCGACGGCCTGCAGGCCTACCTCGAGCGCTGTGTGGCCCGGCCCGCGTGCCCCAGCTTCTTGCGGGGCTGATCGTTCAGTCTTCGGAGCGCCGCCGTCCCAGTGCAGAGCCCTGAGCCGAGCGTTCCTGCGCGCGCAGGTCGCCACTCCCATGCGCTTCAGGCTAGTGTCCAGGCGGAGTCCCCATGTCCGCACCCCGTCTCGCCCTGTCTCTGTTCTTGCTGATCGGCGCGCGCTGCGGGCCCGGCGACAGCGCCTTGGACACCGACACCGGCCCCGGGTGGAGCCCCGCCAGCGGCCTGAGCGCCGACGTGGAGGGCACCATCGGCACCCTGGTCACCGCTCGCTGGGAGCAGCACGAGGCCTGCGACGGCCACGTCGCCTACCGCTTCGACGACGAGGACTGGCTGACCAGCCCCGACCTCCGCTGGGAGCCCGGGGCTGCGGAGCGCTTGGTGTTGGGCGTCCCCTACGCCACCGAGCTGGAGCTGCGGCTCGAGCTGGACTGTGAGCAGGGCCCGTGGACCTCGGCCGGCGTCACCACCCAGACCGACCCCCTGCCCGAGGGGCTGCCCCACGCAGGGCTGCTCACCGAGGTCGAGGGCGCCTGGGACCCCAGCTGGCCCTACATCCTCACCAGCATCGACAGCCGCGAGGACGCCGCACGTCCCGACGACACCTGGACCATCATCGTCGACCGAGCGGGCCGCACCGTCTGGGCGCTGCCCACGCCCAGCTTCCGCATCACCATGTCGCCCCGCGTCGCTGTGGACGACGCCAGCCTGCTGATCGACCTCGACAGCTTCTGGGGCATCTTCGATGGGGGCGCGGCCAGCCAGGTCATGCGCGTGGACCTGCTGGGCAACGAGCTGGGCCGCTACGACACCCCCGGTCTGCACCATCCGTTCACGGAGCTGGACGACGGCAGCATCGCCTGGGCGGCCGTGGGCGGCATGACCGAGACCATCGAGGTGCTCGACCCCGCCGGCGAGCAGCGCACCCTGTGGTCCTGCTACGGCTTCCACCAGCAGGTGGGCAGCATCCTGCCCTGTGCGGCGAACACCCTGAACTGGAGCGCCGCCAGGGGCAGCTACCTCATCTCGTTCTACAGCACCGACACCGTGGTCGAGGTCGATGCCGCCGACGGTGCCACCCTGCGCTGGTTCGGGCAACTGCCCGGATCCTATGCCTTCGACCCCCTGGACAGCGCCTTCTATTGGCAGCACGGCGCCGTATTCACAGAACAGGGCAGTCTGCTGCTCAGCACGCTGAATGGCGAGCCTGGGGACGAGACCCTGGTGCGCGAGTACGAGCTGGACGATGACGCTCAGGTGCTGCGCCAGGTGTGGACCTTCGGCGAGGGGCAGGGGGTGTACGGCGACGAGATGGGCGAAGCGTGGAGGTTGCCAAACGGCAACACCATGCACAACAGTGGGACCGCTCAGCGCCTGCGTGAGATCACGCCCGAGGGCCAGGTGGTGTGGGATCTGGGCTGGAGCCGCGGCAGCTTCATCGGGCGCTCGGTGGGCATCCAGGACCTGTACAGCCTGGTGGAGTAGGGTCCAGGTCGAGCTCGAAGCGGAGCCGGCCCTGGGCGTCCAGCACCTCCAGGCGGCCGTGGTCCTGGCTCAGCAGCAGCCAGCCGAAGCCGTGGCTCGAGGCCGCGTATAGGGTCTCAGGGCCCTCGGCGACCTCCCGCAACGGCGAGCCACCGCTGCCCATCACCACCAGCAGCGGTCCCCTGGGGTCCTGGAGAACTTGCTGATCGTGATCGTGGCCGGCCAGGTACAGATCTGCGTGGCGCCGCACAGGGCGGAGCTTGCGTTGCAGCGCGGGATCCGAGCCGTGCTGGCCGTAGGAGAGGTAGGGGTGGTGGCCGTAGACCAGCTTCCAGGTGGCGCTGCTGTGCCGCAGGCCCCGGCGCAGCCAGCGACGTTGGACGCCATCGAAGTCGCCGGTATCCAGCACGAAGATCTGGACCGGCCCGTTGGTGGTCTCGTAGTAGCGGGACGGCATCTGCCAGCGTTCCGAGCGCTGGGAGTAGTCCAGCTGCGCTTGTGTGCCGAGCTGCCGATCGTGGTTGCCCAGGGCGGCCAGGAAGGGAAGGTCCAGCTCTCGGTACGGCAGCTCGAACTTGCGCTGCCACTGTGGGTCCTCTGCTGATCGTGCGCCGTGGGGGTTGATGTTGTCCCCCAGCAGCGCCACCAGGTCACAGCGGTGATCCAGGCAGTGTTCATGGACCGCCCGGGCCACCTGGAGCTGGGCGCCGCGCCCCGTGCCCTGGTCCCCGAAGAACACCAGCCCCAGCTCCGGGGCGCCAGGATCGGGCAGGGGCCGCACCGTGCCAAGCAGGGCTTGCTGCTGTCGCCCCGTCGTGTCCAGGGGCAGGGTGGGCTCCTGCGCCTGGGCGCTCAGCGCCAGCCCCAGGCCCACCGTGAGCGCGGTGATCACTGCAGCCATTCCCGCAGCTGGTCGGGCCGCTCCCGCAGGAGCTTCACCGCGTCCCGCTGCTTGCGGCGGGTGGTCCATGGGCCGACCTCGGCCCCCGGGTCCTGGCGGCTCAGGGCGGCGATGCGGGCGCACTCCTGATCGGCCCACTGGGCCAGCCCCATCGCCTCGGCCTCGTCGGCCACCTGCAGCAGCGCCTCGTCGAGGGCCGCCACGCAGGCCTGGGATGCCAGGCAGTCCTCGAAGATCCTGCCGTGCTCGGCCAGGGCCTCGGGATCGTAGGGATCGTGGGGGTCCAGGGCCTGGAGCAGGGCTTGGTCCAGGCCCCAGGGGATCAACGTCCACTTGCCGTTGCCGGGCGCGTGGTAGAGCAGGAAGTTGTTGGCGCGGGTGATGTAGCTGTCGATGCTGCCCAGGTAGAGCGAGGCCGCCATCCCCAGCATCAAGGAATCCAGATCGAAGTGACGGGCCAGGGTGTCCATCAGCGTGTCGGGGCTGCTGTTCTCCAGGGCCGCCAGCAGCACCTCGAGGTCGGCCCAGTCCTCCGGGACGCCCTGGTCCTGAAGCTGGAAGAGCGTCACGCGGCCCGGGCGCAGGTCAGCGCCGTGGCCTCCCTCGTACAGGTTGCCCGAGTCGTCCTCGAAGGCGCGATCCAGGAACTGCTCGTCCATGGTCTCCACCACGCTGTACAGGCCCCTGGGTTCCCCATCTACGCTCACGCAGGCGTAGCCTTGGCGCGGCGCCACCAGCCCCAGGGCCTGGTAGAGCCGGTAGCCTACGTGCTCGGCCAGCATGGTGGGGTCCTGGATCATGTTGTTCAGGGTCAGCCGTCGCACCCCGTACAAGCTGGCGTCGTGGTCCCACTGGTGCAGGTCCAGCTTGATGGAGGCCTTCTTGTCGATGGGGCGGAAGGAGCGCTCACCCTTCAGCCGCAGCCCCGCCTCGTGTTGTTCTCCGAGCACGTCCAGCCAGGCATGCACGTCCTCCTGGTCTTCGCGCCAGTCCAGGGGCAGCGTCGCAAGCTCCGTGGGCTCCACGCCCAGATCCAGGTCCAGGATCACCCCGTCCTGGTACAGGAAGTCACCCAGGCCGGCATGCAGGTCCAGGCTCTCCTGGCCCTGCCCACACTCAGCGCCCCAGTCTGCACAGGCCATGCTGCCACAGAGCAGCAGCAGCGCGGGCCCCCGTCCTGGTGCGGGCGCCTTGCAGAGCGTGTGCAGACGGGGCCGGCGCGGGGAGGGCATTCGATGGAGTGGCCTTGGGGGTGAGGCCCGCGCTGGGAGCTCGGGGAGGGGTGGAGTCGGATCGCGCCGGCTGGTGCAGTGGGATGGCGCTTGGGAGGGCCTTGTCTTGCGGGCGGGAGTATAGCCGGTGCCTCTCTGGTTCGGCCGACTCTCTGCGGCATCTGGGCGGTCACGACCGCGGCGGGGAGGTAGGAAACGGGCGAGGGCGGGCGGGGTCAGTGCAGGGGCCCCTTCCCAGGCAGGCCCGCCATGATGTTGTTTCTACCCACCTTGCTGTTGCGGTCCTGGGTCTGTTCGTGTGCGCGCTTGCCCAGCGAGGGGCGCTGATGATGATGGTCGCCGCCGCCACCGTGTTCATGGCCACGCCGTGATTGTCGATGGTCACCTACCCGACCCATGTGCTGGACGGCCCGGTGTCCTCCGGGGTGTCAACGGGAGCAGCTCGAGCCTGCGCAGAAAGACACCAACCAAGCGCGGCGCTGGCCCGGCCGGCTCCAGCCATCGGCCTCACTCGAACCGCTACCTGTCAACGCGGTCCAGGAGCAGACCGAGGCCGCTTGCCCACTGGGCCTTGCTGGTCGCCACAGAGGTCGATGTCCCCCAACAGATATAACGACGTCAGCGAGAACCAAAGCACCCGGGCCTGACGATGACGTGCTCCTCAGGCGGGCGGCCCAGGCTGCGGAATGTCTCGGCGAT
>CALDOK010000315.1 GCA_937912125.1 uncultured Pseudomonadota bacterium | reverse complement strand
ACCCTCCGGCCAAGCCCCCCGCCAGCCCTGGTCGTCCAGCCACTTCTCCAGCCACCCCCGGCTCGGCTCGTACTTGTCCGAGCAAACCCTGGCCCCCGGGCCCTCTGCAGAGCACGGCACATGTGCCGCCGCCCTGTGCTTCTCCGAGGACACCACAAGCTGGGGTACGAACTTCTGGTCATACGACCGGAGGATGGACGCGCGCATGTCGACCTCTACATCCTGAATCAGGCTGGCCTTCTTCGCCAGGGCGAAGTTCCTGCGAACTTTGGTGGGGATCAGCTCCGCTAGGACGTAGTCGCCAGGGGCGATGTCCCACCCGCCCACTTCAACGCGCCGGAGGGCCTGTCGGTAGTACGGAACGTGAATGGTGGGGAGCCGGCGAGAACTCACACCATCCAGTTCCTGGCCGGAACCAGCGCGGGCATCATGTCGACAAACCGCTGGTGCTCTCGGTCAGCCCCCCGCTCGTGCGCCTTCGAGGCACGAGTAGAAAGGGTCATGCCCGTGACGGACTGCACTTTCTCCACAGAACCTCGGCCCACAGAGAGCATCGTGTGCATGGTGTACTTGGCCCATGCCCAGTACTGGCGCTCATGGACTTCTTCCACGTCTGCCACATCCGCGTAGACCGGCTCCCAGTAGGTGAAGTAGACGCTCACCGCGCTGCCAGGGATGGGGAGGAGGCGCACCGTGTCGGGCTTCTGGACGACGGCTGAAGACTCGAAGAAACGACGGAAGTAGCTGCGGTTCCTGAAAAAGAACAGGGCGTCTGAGGGCTGCGCGCGAAGCCGCGTCCCGTCTTCCGTCATCTCCCCCCACGCGATGGTCTCGAACTCGGGGGGGACCACCTCGCACGCACCCTCGCCATCCGATCCGTAGAAGACCTTGGCGATGCTGTACCCGCCTACGGGCAAGATGCCCGTGTAGGTCTGCTGATCCGCCACCGTGGTGAAGGACCCCAGTTCGATGGTCGAGAAGTGACGGTTGATCTCGAGGAGGGCGTCGTCGAGCGCGTCGTCGAGCATGTCGTCGGTCACCAGGGCAGTGTCCTGGTAGTGGCCGACAGCCCTGCGTAGCTTCAGCCGCTGTTCGTTCCGGGTTCCGACGGCCATGAGATCCTCGCGCTGTTGTTCGAGGTACTATACCTCAATTCACCGCAGGAAGAGGACCCACGTTGACCGCCGTCTCGGGCGTGACGTTGCTCATCATGCGTGCAGACAGCACGTCGATGGCGTACTGGACCACGAGAGGGCGCCGGTCGAACTCCTTCGTGTACCGCTTCACCGCCGCCGCGCTGCGGAAACGGGCCACCAGCTGCTGGGCCTGATGGACCGAGTGGTACAGCCCCTCCTGCATGGTTCCGTTGTTCCGAGACCCCAGCCCCCGGCAGGTGTCGTAGCTCTGCTTGGATTCCTTGTCCACGAAGGACGAGATGGTCGTCCCCGCAGAGGGCATGAGCGCCCAGGTGTACAGCTGCTCCTGGTACACCTGACTCACCGAGATCGGGCGGCGCATGATCCGCAGAGCAATCCGTCGTGGAATCTCGGGGGTGATCTCGAAGGGCTTGCAGGTGACCTTGATGTTCCCGTCCCCATGAGGGTTGGGGATGTAGCAGATGGCGCGGCGCATCGACAGGTTGATGAGCGAGACCGTGTCCGTGTCCTGCTCTTGGCGCGCCTTCTTGGCACGATCCAGCATCTCGACGTCCGCGTCTGGCGTCCGAGGCTCCGAAAGAGTGCCTTGTCCCGTCTTCTTCTCAGCCATGTCGAGCCCCACTATCCAGAATGTGTCCGTATAGTAGTCGCGGTACGCCGAGCAAGCAATATGTTTTTGGGTGGCGTGGTGCGCCAGCGTGTGGTACACCTAGCTCATGGCCAAAACCATCTCAAGAAGCACGCTCCTCGGCATCTCCCTGAAGAATCAGGTGATCGCACGCACCGAGCGTTCCCGCCGGTCCCAGTCACAGGAACTCCAGTTCCTGATCCTGCTGGGGCTCAACTGTAAGAAACTCGCCCGCTCCCCTGATGGAGCCATCGAAGGGGTCGTCATCGAAGACGAGAACACCTCCGCCGGGCGCATCTGCTGGTACCCCGACGAGGCGCTCTACAAGCGGTTCAAGGCGTTCGCCTCCAGCAACCCTGAGCTGGAGGGGCTGTCCGAGTCACAGATTGCCCGCGTCGTGGTGGTCACCGCCCTCTACTCGGAGGGGCTCCTCTGATGGAGTACGTCTTCGCCCACACGTTCGCGGACCCTGAAGCAGGGCGGGACGGAGTGGACAAGATCGCAGCACGCGCTGTGGTCGAGTCCCTGCGCGTCGTCGACATCCTCATCGGTAGCCCCGAAGATCTGCAGTACCTCGCCTTCCGAGCCGAGTTCTCCGATCAGCTGTTCTTGATCCTGCGAACCCACGCGGTGGCCCACGCCATCGCCAGCGTCGGTATCCGCCCAGACGGCTACTCGACCATCGATCTCGACGCATACGTCCGCAACACCGAGATCTCTGACGAGATCCTGCAGGCGACCGCCCGCGTGCGGTTCCTGGTCCGGTGCCTGCCGAAGACCATCGAAGACCATCGCCAACTCTATCCCGTTGAGGAGGAGGCTGCGTGGGCGGCGCTGGCCAAAGCAGAGCACCTCGCACTCGACGGCACAGACGATCACCTCGCACAAGAGGCCGTGGTCGAGTTGGAGAAGTGGTTCCTCCTCGCGCAAAAAGGCATTCGCCTGCTACGCGGTGACGCAGACGCCAAGGCCGAGTTCGCGCAGATTCTCGAGCGCGCCGAGAAGTACGTGGCGGCCCACGAGCACGAGCACGAGCACGTCGTCCTGATCTCAAAGGGCGAAGCTCACGGCACCGCAGAGCAAGTCCGAGAGGCCCTCCGCATGCTCGACCAGGAAGAGCGCGAACTACAGACCATGGCCGAGGCGCTGCAAGAACGGCGTATCTCCCTGGAGCGTCAGCTGTGAACAACGTCCTCGTGCTTGATACCGAGACTGGGGGTCTCTACCCCGACATCAACTCGCTCCTCGAGGTCGCCCTCTCCCCCCTCGAGGGGGGCTTCCCCGACTTTGAGTCATTGGTCTACGATCCGACGGGCATCACCTACGTTCAGGCCCTCGAGGTGAACAAGATCAAGCGAGAAGACATCTCGTCTTTTCCGCACATCAATGACGTAGCAGTCGAGCTGACAGCGTACCTCGAAGCCTTCGCCGCTGACCAAGGTATCGCGGTGAAGGACATCCAGATTGCAGGGCACAACGTCGGTACTTTCGACGCGCCTTTCATGCGCCGGATGTTCGACCGTGGCTTGCCCTGGTCGCATCGCTACATCGACACGGCGTCGCTGCTGTGGGCGGCTGCCGAGGTGGGGCTCATCCCCAAGAAGCCCGAGGGCATGAGCCTCTCGTCCTTCGGCTTCACGGTTCTTGGAGCAACCAGGGACGGCGAGGGCCGTGGCCGACACAGCGCGATGGGCGACGTGATGGCCACAAAGCGCATGCTCGTCCGGCTGCTGAACCTCTTCGCCCGGAGCAACGGATGATCCCTTACCCCTCCGGCGGGCGTACTGCCCGACCAGTCAGAGGGCACGTAGTCGTACAGCTCGAGCCCATCGAGACCCGGCAATCAGGTGGGGTCATCCTCACCAGCACCCCCATCAGCTTGTATCAGGCCCTCAAAGGCAAGGTGCTGGCTGTAGGGGAAGACATTCGGGACGTGAGCCCCGGAGACCGGGTGCTCTACACGGCAGGTGCAGCCCACAAGAGCCACGACGAACGGACCCTCGACGCAGAATGGTTCGGGGGGGAGAAGGGTGAACACGCAGTGCTCGTGCC
>CALDOK010000314.1 GCA_937912125.1 uncultured Pseudomonadota bacterium | reverse complement strand
CGAGCCCAGCAGCGCAGCCTCCTTCTCGAGCTGCGTTTCCGGGTCGACAACCGCAACATCGGACAGATCTGCGCCAAGTACGACATGTCCAGGCCTGCCTTTCAGCGCCTGCGCCGGGCGCTGGGCCACCAGCCGGCGGGCGAGGAAGAGCTGGTCATCGCGGGGGTCTATGAAGGCGCGCACACGCTCGAGATGTTGATCGGGTACCTCGACTACCGGAACCACGTTGGGTACCGCCAGGCCGAGGCGCGAGCCTTCCTCGACAACCTGGTGCAGATCGGTGTGCTGGTAGAAAAAGCCGACGAGTGGCACTTCGCGCCCGATGCGCCCGCGGACCTGAACCGCTTCGTGTTCACGGCACCGGAAGGCGCAGCACATGAGCCGATCCACTTCGGCAGGCTGCGGCACCCCTCACTGCGCTGAGAGCTGATCCCAATACGCGCCCGGACCACCTTAGGGAGCCGTCGCCCCTGTCGGGCTGGCCACCAGCCGCTCGTGCTCCTCCCCCAGCACGTCCAGCAGCTGCACCAGGCTCAGATCACCCTGGTAGCGGCGCCCGTTGATGTAGAAGGTAGGCGTGGCGGACACACCCACGGCCAAGCCCTCACGCTTGCTGTCCACCAGCGCCTGCCGCGTCGCCGGGTCGGCGAACACACTGTGGTAGGACTCCATGTCGAGACCCAGCTCGATCGCCCACGGCTCGAGCTTGTCCACATCGAGGCTGTCGAAGCGATCGTAGGCCAGGTCGAGGTAGTCCCAGAAGCGCCCCTGGGCCTGGACCGCGAGCAGGGCCAATGCCCCTTCGACAGAGCCGTCATGCCCCTTGATGGGAAACGGCGCGAAGCTGAGCTTCGCCTTGCCCTGCAACGTGCCGGACTCGATCTCCCGCTGGAGCTCGGGGATCAGCACCGAACAGAAGGGACAGGTGATGCAGGCGTAGACCACGACGCTCACGGGGGCCTGCGGGTCGCCGACCGCCGGCCTCCCATCGAGGGTGATGGTGGCCTTGGGCCCGCCGGGTACCATGGAACGAGCGCGCAGGCGTAGGGCCTGGTCGATCTGTTCGTCGCTTTCGCCCGCACCCACGCGACGGCAGATATCGCCAGCCAGGCGCCCTGCCAGCGGACAGGACTGGGCTTGCTCGGCCAGACAGACAGCCACGGTGTCGTCGCAGCAGTCGTAGAGGTACTGGCCTTGCATGATGCCCACGGCTCGTACGAACTCATCCGCATCGAGCTGCTGGCAGCAGCCGACCTCCGAGGGCTCCGCGGCCCAGGCCACGTACCGGGGCGCCAGGAAGAGCACGAACGCGGCGAGCAGGGGGATCAGGTGCCGAAGTCTATGCATCGTTCCTCCGCATGAAGAGACGGTCCAGGCCCAGGGGCCGACGATCGAAGAGCTGGATGTACAGGCCCATCGCGAGCCAGATTCCGTCCCGCACGATGGTGTGCCACGAGATGGGATCGTCGCCCCCTTCGGATGCGAAGCAGCCGCAGCCCATGTCCAGGCCCTGCATCAGTGCCCAGACCAGGGCCGCCATGAACATCACCATCATAGCGTTCACCAGCAGCGCGGCGGCCCGGGTGCGGAAGGCCACCACGAGCATCAGCCCCACGAACAGCTCCAACCAGGGGAGCACCAGGGCCTGCAGGTTGACCAGCTGCAGGGGCAGCAGCTGGTAGGTGGCCACATCCAACGCGAAGCCCGAAGGGTGGAGGATCTTGTCGTGGCAGGCCAGCAGGAAGACCCCGCCCAGGTACAGGCGCAGGGGCAGCCCGATCCAGGCGTGGCCGCGCCACGCGGTGAAGCGGCTCATGGTCGCACCTCGGCGGCAGGCTCGAGCACGGCGCGCACGGCGGACCAGCCTCCCTGGACGAAGAACACGTTGACCATGCCCCGGCCGGCCAGCTCCCTGGCCAGCTCCTGGCCGCTGTCGGGCGCCAAGCCATCGCCGAAGACCACCACCCGCGCCGCGTTGCTGGCCACCAGGTCGGCCAAGGCTTCATCGCTGACAGGATCGAGGAAGTCGAAGGCCAGGTGTCTGGCCCGATCGGTCCGCCACGCCTCGCGCTCGTGGGCGAGCCGGGCGTCCAACACCAGCTCACGAGCACCGCCCCAGCGCACATCGCCGGCTTGGATGGGCTCCACCTCACCGACCGGCTCGGGGCACGGCACCAGGATGCGGTAGGCCTCCTTGGCCACCAGAGGGATGGCGCCATCGCCTCGCAGCGCGTTGAAAGCCAGGGCAGCCACCACCGACAGCAAGACCACGATGGCGGCGTCGCGAAAGGTTCGGCGGTCTAGTCCACACATGAGGACCCCCTCCTGGCAGAGTCTTCCTGTCGCAGCAGATCCTGCACGCGGTCCAGCCCCTGGTCGCCCCCCTCCTGCAGCCCATAGGGCAGCGGAAGCCGCGGCTCGACCAACGTGGCTGCCGCGGGCAGGCCCGGGTTCCAGCCGTGCTGCCAACGCAGCTCGATCAGCACGCGATGGTCGGTGTAGTCGTAGGCGTCCATGCTGCTGGCGCGGGTGGCCAGGTTGTAGGTCAGGCCCACTCGCCAGCCCGCCAGGTCGCGGGTCCAGGGCCCCACTTGCAGCCGCACGGCGAGGTCGTCCCGGCTCTCCACTGTAGGCTCCCACGCGCCGAAGTCGGGCCATCGGTCCAGCATCACTATGCCTCGCAGCTTGATCATGTGCTCGCCGGGAAGAGGCACGCGCAGCCGTAGCAGGCCCGTGAGGCCCCAAGCGTTCCAGCCAGGATGACGGGCCAGGTGGTAGCGCCCGGTGGCCACGCCGGTCAGGTTCCAGCCTCCGGCCAGGGGCAGGACCCAGGCGCCACCGCCGTCGATCTCGGTGCGGGTGCGGCGAAGCTCGCGGTAGACCCGTCGCCCTGTCCCTGCGAACAGCTGCACACCCGGAGTGAGATCGAGCTCGAGATCGCCGCGGTGGGCCTCCATCACGAGGCCGCCCTCCACCGGCTCCATGCCCGCCTCGAGCTCGTCGGGGTCCTGATCGCCCCGTAGCCCCATCAGCTCGGAGGAGTACAGCAGGCGGGCGTGGCGACCATCGGCGGCGCCCAGCTCCAGCCCGCCCCGTCCGCCCGCGCTGAAGTAGCCGTAGCCTTCGGCATCGTCGGTCATGGGGGCGAAGCCCTTGGCTCGCAGCTCGGCGGTGGGACGCAGCCGCGGGCCGCTCCAGGGCTCGTAGCGCAGCACCGCGTCCAGCTCGCCGATGGGGGCCTGGGGCGCTCGACGGCCGTCGCCCAGGGACCCCAGGTCCTGAGGCGCGCTCTCGATCACGTTGTGGGCGTAGCCCCCCGAGAGGTCCACGCGCGCGCTCCAGGGCTCGCCTCGGTCGCCGAGTACCTGCCGGCGCAGATCCGCCAGCAGCGCCAGGTCCTCGGGGTAGAGGCCCTCGGCCCCTCGCAGCTCGGACAGGGTGGCCTCAGCCAGATCCGGCTGCGCCTCGAGCTGCGACAGCGCCGCATCCAGGATGCCGAAGCGGTGTCGATCCTCTGGCAGCCCCGTCGGCGGGGCCGCGTCCAGGGCCTGTCGGGCTTGCGCCAAGGATCCATCCTGCAGCAGCAGCCACACTGCCCAGGCGCGGCTCTGGGCGTCGTTGGACGCGAGCTCGAGCTGCTCCAGCAGCCTCTTCCGGGCCCAGTGCTCGTTCCCGCTCTGGAGGTAGGCCCAGGCCAGCAGCCGCACCAATGCGCCATCCGCCGGCGCGTCGGCGCAGGCGTGCTTGAGCAGCGTGATGGCCTCCCGGGCGCGGTCGGCCCCGACCAGGCACTCGGCCTGTACCTGCAGGCAGGCGTAGTCCCCGGTGCAAGAGGCGGCGCAGAGATCAGGAGAGTCTTCCGCGGCGGTGGCCAGACCTACGGCGAGCAACGCACCCAGGACAAAGCTCATGAACCCGGCTCCCCGTCGGCGCAGCAGCGGAACCCCTTGGCGCTGGGGAAGTTGCCGCTCTCGGCGCCGTCGTAGTCACAGCGGTGCAGGCGCTCGGAGTCGGAGCAGTTGTAGGCCCCGCCCCGGTAGTGGTTGATGCCGTCGTCCGAGAGCACCACCTCCCAGACATTGCCGTTGATGTCGAAGACGCTGAACTCGTTGGTGCAGTCCGGGAAAGAAGCGGTGGGCATGACGTGGAAGCTGGCGTCACACTCCTCGCGGCAGTGGGGGTAGACCGCTTCACCGTCGGGTTCACCGTCGCCGTCGCAGTCGCAGAAGGTGTCGATGCCATTGCAGATGGAGGCGTCGTACTGATCGCCGTAGGCGTAGCCGAGTCCGTCGAGGGTCGAGCAGACGAGCTCCCACTCCTGGGCGGTGCACAGCCGCTTGCCCGCGGCCTCGCAGGCGCTGGCCGCGATCTGTCGGTTCATTCCGCCCTCGGCGTCGCTCGAATACCAGGGGATGACCCCGGGCTGGCTCACCGCTACGGACCCATCCGTCCCCGCGCTCTGCTCGCTAGCGTCCTGTCGGGAGGCCTCCCAGACATCCACGCAGTAGGATCCACAGATGGGGACCATGGCCTCGGG
Source organism: uncultured Pseudomonadota bacterium (assembly GCA_937912125.1). Taxonomy (GTDB): domain Bacteria; phylum Myxococcota_A; class UBA796; order UBA796; family JAFGLY01; genus CALDOK01. Next base: position 7,576 of record CALDOK010000314.1, on the reverse strand, counting down.
GCAGGTCAGGGGTTCGTCGGAGCAGGCGACCTCACAGACCTTGTTCACGCACTCGAAGGGGAAGCCGCCGCAGTCATCGTCCTGAAGGCACTCGTAGTCCACACAGCTGCCCGTGGCCTCGTCACAGGCTCCTGTGGGGCAGTCGCGGTCTTGGTAGCAGCGCTGCTGGACCAGGCAGCCTACGCCTGCCGGGCCGGGAGCCGCAAGCAGCGCCAAGCACACGAGCAGGCTCGACGGGATCCGAGGCCTGCCGCCTGAGGCCCGAGGGCTTCTTCCGCGCCGTTCTCCAGTTCTCGAGTGTGCCACGGCCACCGCCAACAGGGATATGCTTCAACATCAACATAGTATTTATACGATGTACAGAGCAAGAGCCGTGCCGAGGCGAGCCTGCAGCCCGCAGAAGCGGCGCGCGGAGGCGGACCACCGCCTGGCACGGGCCTTGCTGTTTGTTCATGTCCGGCGATGGGCCTGGAGCTCAGGGAGAGCAGGTGGAGACAACACCAAAGCAGCACCCGCCCACGGCTACACCGCAATGCCTACAGACCGAAGAACAGCGCTGGCTGCATTGGCGACTCAGCTCCGTGTTGAGCGGAGGGGGGCTGCTGGCCATTGGCTGGGCTTGGGGTCAGGTCCAGCCCGACCAGGATCAGATCGCCGGGCTCGCGCAGCTGGTCGCCGTGGCGCTGCTGTCCTGGCATGTGCTGAAGGAGGCAGGCAGAGGTTTCCTCACCAACGATCCCGGCACCTACGGGGAACAGCTCGTGGCGTTGGCCATCATGGCAGCCGTGGTCACCGGCGACCTCACGACGGCGGGGATCGTCCCACTGCTCATGGAGGTCGGCCACATCTTGGAGGAGCGTTCAGTGATCGGGGCACGAGCCGCCGTCGAGGGCCTGCGGAAGCTCCAGGCGCGCACGGCCAATCTCCTGGAAGGCGACGAAGAGAGGCTCGTCGATGTCCAGAACCTGCGCGTGAGCGATCGGATCGTGGTTCGAGCGGGAGAGACCATTCCCGCCGACGCTGTGGTGACCGCAGGGCGCTCGAGCGTAGATCAGTCATCGGTCACCGGAGAGTCGCTACTCCAGGACGTGGGCAAAGGGAGCCCCGTGTTCGCCGGTACGATCAACATCGACGGCCTGCTCTGGCTTCAGGTGCGGGGCGTGGGAGCCCAGACCGCCCTCGGCCGCATCGAGGACTCGCTGTCGAGGGCGGAGTCGTCCAAGGCGCCCATCACACGAACGCTGGAACGCTACGCGGCGATCTACCTGCCCGTGGTCCTGGCCGTCGCTGGCGTGACCCTGTTCATCTCGGGAGACGTCGGCCGCGCCATCGCGGTGCTGGTGGTCGCCTGCCCCTGCGCGCTGATCCTCTCAGGGCCCGCCGCCATGCTGGCAGCCCTGGCGGTGGCCGCCCGCTGGGGCATCCTCATCAAGAACTCGGGCTTCCTGGAGCGGGTCTCGGGTGTAGACACGCTGATCCTGGACAAGACAGGCACCGTGACCCTCGGTGAGCTGTCCGTCGTCGCCCTCCACCCTGCGGCAGAGGTCACCGAAGACGAGCTGCTCAGGGCCGCGGCATGCTGCGGCTACGGCTCCCTGCACCCGGTCTCACGGGCCGTCGTGACTACAGCACGTGCGCGCGAGCTGGCGTTCGCTGCCCCCAGCGAGGCCCACGAGCACGCTGGGGCTGGTCTGGAGGTGCTCTGCGATGGGCACACCCTGGCGCTCGGGCGGGACTCCTGGATGACAGAGCGGGGCCTGCTCGTGCCCACCACCAGGAGCGACACGGGCATCGTCACCTGGGTTGCGAGGGACCAACAGATCCTGGGCTCCATAGAGCTCGCGGACAGCAGCAGGCCCGAAGCACGCGAGGTGCTGGAGTCCCTCCGAGGACAGGGCATCCAGAGGTTCATCCTCGTCACAGGCGATCGAAGCTCCGTCGCCAAGGCGGTGGCCGATGAGCTCGGGCTGGAGGAGTTCGAGGCGGAGGTGCTCCCCGAGCGCAAGGCTGAGCGGGTCCGGCAGGCGCAAGCCCAGGGACACCGCGTGATGATGGTGGGTGACGGGATCAACGATGCGCTGGCTCTCCACTCGGCCGACGTGGGCGTGGCCATCGGCGCCTCCATCAACCAGGTGGCGCTGGGGAGTGCCGACATCGCCCTGATGAGCAGCAGCCTCTCCTCCCTGCCACGGATGATGGAGCTGGCCAGGCGAACCCAGTCCACGGTGAACGTCAATGTCCTGGTTGGGGTGGGCTTTTCCGTCCTGATGCTGGGCCTCGCGGCCGTGGGGATCATCTCACCGATGGCCGGGGCACTGCTGCACAACGGCGGCGCCCTCTTCGTGGTCATCAACAGCGCTCGCTTGCTCTCGCTGGCGGGCCCGACGAAGACAGACCACCCCGAGGCCTGACGATGGCCCCTGGACCGTCCATACACGGTCGTCAATGTGCGACGGTATCGTCAGTAGTGTGTCGTGGATGCGACACCATCCGCGCTGCGCGGCCCGCAGGCCAGCAAAAGGACCGTCCGCAGTGGATGAACGCACCACCGGCATCGCAGCCATGGCTGGCGCGCTTCTTGCTTCTCTGGAGGGCGACCGGGCCTCCGCCCGCGCCCTCTCTCCAGCCTCCCCAGGAGCCTACATGAAAGACATCCGAGTGATCGCCATCGCCAGCCTGGACGACAAGGGCTTGGAAGGAGAGGTCAGCGGACACTTCGGCCGCTGCCCCTTCTACACCCTGGCCCTGACCCGAGAGGGTTTTGCCTCGGACGCCAAGGTGGTGCCAAACCCCCACTACGCGAGCCACGTGCCGGGCCAGATGCCCAAGTTCATCAAGAGTCTCGGAGCGGACGTTATCCTAGCCGGCGGTATGGGGCCGCGGGCCATTCGGATGTTCGAAGACTTCGGTATCGAGGTGGTGACGGGGACCATGGGCACGGTCGGCAAGGTGCTGGACGTCTACTTGGCGGGCAAGCTGACGGGCATCGTTCCATGCCAGCACGATCACGCGGAGAGCTGTGGTGCCCACGGAACGCATCAACACGGGGAGAGCGACCATGCCTGAGCGCATCGCGATCTCGGTGGCCCACATCGCTGGCCTCTCATCCCCAATGGATCCCCGCTTCGGACGAGCCGCGGGTTTCCTGGTGGTCCAGGATGGCGAGGTCCTGATCGAGCTGACCAACAGCGCGGTCAACGCGTCCCACGGCGCCGGCACTGGCGCAGCCTCCCTGATGCACGATCACGGGGTGGGAACAGTGATCTCGGGTGCCTTCGGGCCCAAGGCCCACGCCGCCCTCACCGGATTTGGCATCATCATGCTCGTCGCCCCACCCGGCCTGACCGCCACGGAAGCCCTGGAGAAGGCCCAGCGGGGCGAGCTGAAGGCTCAGCAGATGAGGGTCATCCGTTGATCCTGTCCTTCGCGTCTGGCAAGGGTGGCACGGGCAAGACCTTGCTGGCCACCAACCTGGCCTGGATGTTGTCCAAGCGCGGCCCCGCCACCTACGTGGACGCCGACGTGGAGGAGCCCAACGGGCACCTGTTCCTGAAGCACAAAACTGCACGGCTCGAGCGCGTCGCCGTGGCGCTGCCGAAGCTCCAGGGCTCGTGCACCGGCTGCGGGGTCTGCCAGAAGGTCTGCGCATTCCACGCGATCCTGGCGCTGAAGGACCGCGTGATGGTGTTCCCTGAGCTCTGCCACTCCTGCGGAGCCTGTGTGATCGCCTGCCCCGAGCGAGCGCTGGTGGAGACGCCTCACGAGATCGGCTCCATCTCCCGGGCACACCTGGGAGACCTTCAGCTGCTGTCGGGTCGCTTGGACGTAGGCCAGGCTCGCGCCACGCCGCTGGTGGAAGCGGTGGTCGAGGCGGCCACGCGGGAACACGAAGGGGAGCTGGTCATCGTGGACAGCCCACCGGGCACCTCCTGCTCAGCCATGGCGGCCGTGCGCCGGGCTGACCTTGTGGTCCTGGTCACAGAGCCTACGCCTTTCGGCCTGAACGACCTGAAGCTGGCTGTGGAGATGTGCCGCGCCCTGAAACGAGACGTCGTCGCGGTGGTGAACCGCTCGGACCTGGGAGACCAAGAGGTGGCGCTCTACCTCGAGCGTGAGGGTATCCCAACCCTTGGCCAGCTGCCCTTCCATCGCAGCATCGCCACCGCCTACGCGCAGGGGCAGCTCGCGGTCGGTCGGTCCGCCAAGCTCCGCACTGTCCTGGACGCCATCATCGCCTATTGCGATGACCGGACGTTCGAAGGGAGGACCCCATGAAGACTCTAGCGGTGTTCAGTGGCAAAGGCGGCACGGGCAAGACCACCCTGGTGGCCTGCTTCGCTCACCTGGCGGGCCGTGCCGTGGCTGTGGACTGCGATGTGGATGCCGCCAACCTGGGCTTGCTGCTGCCCGGCGATGACGTCCACCGCGAGCCCTTTCTGGCCGGCCGCAAGGCCACCATCAACTCCACCAGCTGCCGGGCCTGCGGGGCCTGTGCCGAGGCCTGCCGCTTCGACGCCATCGCTTGGACGGGGAAAGACTGGGTGGTGGACCCGATGGCCTGCGAGGGCTGTGGGGTGTGCTCCCTGGTCTGCCCCAAGCCGGCCGTGATCCGCTACCACGACAACCTGGCAGGCCACTGGATGCGCCGTCGATCGGGTTCGGTCTCTCTGGTCCACGCCGCGCTGGGGGTGGCCCAAGACAACTCGGGCAAGCTGGTGGCCAAGGTCCGCCAGGAGGCATCACTGTGGGCGGATCGCGAGGGGATCGACCTGGTCCTGGTGGACGGCCCGCCAGGCATCGGCTGCCCGGTGCACGCCGCCATGGGCCAGCTGGATCGCATCCTCGTGGTGACAGAGCCCACACCCTCGGGACTGCACGATCTCGAGCGGATGCTGCGCCTGGCACAGCACTTCGGGGTGTCCGCCTCGGTGAGCATCAACAAGTGGGATCTAGCGCCGAAGCTCACCAGGATCATCGAAGAGGCGTGTCGAACATGGGGAGTCCCCCTGGCGGGGCGCATCCCCTTCGACCCCCACGTGCCCAGGCTGCTGGCAGCCGGCCGCTTGCCCCTCGAGCCACCGGTGGACCAGGACACGACGGCAGCCATCGAGCAGTGCTGGCAGCGGTTCTCCGAAGGCGACAGCGCGATCCCGAATATGCCCGCCGAGGAACCGTGGACGGAACAGCCACTCTGATTCCGAACCCTGACCACCGGTGTTCAGCCGAGCGTAGTCACGGAATCCAGCGCGTCTGCCAACACCAGGTATGCCAGCAGGGCGCAGTGTTGTTCCAGCTCCGGTAGGCCCCCCAGTTCATCGAGGATGGCCTGCGGCGTGACGCCTCGGGCCTCCATGATGGACATGCCGTCGGCGATACGCGCCGCGGCGCTGCCGCACATGATGCTGGAGCTGCAACCGTCCGTGAGGAAGCCCGCGCGGCCGATCCTGTCTTCCCGCAGAGCGAGCCAGATCTCGATGGTGTCTCCACAGGGCCCAGTGAGCTTGCCCGACACGCTGCCGGCTGGCGAAGGCTTGAAGTTGTGGGGCGTTTGCCAGTGGGTGAGGGCCCGCTCGGTGTAGCGTATTCGCGCCTCGTCCAGCACTTGCTCCTGGAGCTCCTTGGTCCAGGTGGTGAGATCATCCTTGCTCATCGCACGACTCCATTGGGCCGGGCGCGCGGTGGCCGCGAGCCCGGCGGGTGTTCGGTGACGAATATCCCTGGAGAATCAGTTCTTTTTCAGGGGCTCGGTGCCGGCTCCAGCCAAAGCCTCGAGCGCCCGGGCCAGATCTGCCTCGAGGCTCGCGACGCGTTGCTCGAGTGCCGACGGCTGCGCGGCGGGCGATGCGACAACCGGGGGGGCATCGCCCGGACCAGAGCGCCAGCCTCGGCCACGACCACCGCCGCCTCGGCCACGACCACCGCCGCCTCGGCCACGACCCAGGGTCGCCAGTTCGGTGGCATCCACTCCGCCACAGAGTCCCTGCTTTCTGCCAGTCATGGGTCCCTGACCTGCAGGCCCCGTTCGATCGTTTCTTGGCATTTGTTCCTCTCTTTGCTTCGAATGACCGAAGCTTCGCCGGGTGGGCACGACGCCCGACCCATCAGGGTTCGCGGCCCGAAGGGCCGCTGTGGCGTCGGCGTCGACGGCAGCCGCAGCCAGGCATACAGAAAACATCGCTATGCAGCGTGTCCGCCAGGAAGGCTTGCACCACGCGATCGATGTCGCCCGATATGAAGGCCACCACACGGACACCCCGGCCTTCGAGGGACGCGGCCAGCTCCCGAGAGATCGCCCCACAGATCAGCGTGTGCACATTCAGTCGAGTCATGACGGCGACCCGGGAGAACTCCCCATCCTCCAGAAGCTCGAGGTCCTCACTCCAAACGGGACGGTCCTCCCCCAGCTCCAGGATCAGGAGTCGGCGGGATGTGTCGAACAAGGGAGCGATGCGCCCTTTGGAGATGGCGATAGCGAGCTTCATGGTCCTCGGCCTTCCATGGCAGTCCAATGGACTGCATGGTTCGTGCCAACCACTTGGGCCGGCACAGGAGCCCGGCGGCGTGGTCCGTCAGTCCGCTCGAGGCGAGTTCAGGCCCCCTGTGGTGGCGCCGACGATTAAGACCGTCGCAGTTCCGTGCGGCTGGGCGGGCGCAGTGTCTCCCCCCTGCGACGGAACCCGCTATGCCTTGCTGCGACCATCCGTTTCCGGCAACGAGATCCCCAACTCCCTGACCTTGCGGAACAGCGTGCTGCGGTGGATGCCCAGATCTCGGGCGGCGGCGTCGCGGTTGTCACCGTTTCGTGCCAGCGCGTCCAGGATGGCCGCCTCTTCGGTGGCGCGGACCGCCGCCTCGAGCGTGCTGCGTTCGGCCGTGGATCGCAGCCGCACCGCGAGCGCTGGCGGCAGATGATTCGGCTCGATGTGACCCTCGACGCAGAGCACGAAGGCGTGCTCGATGGCGTTCTCCAGCTCCCGCACGTTGCCCGGCCAGTCGTGGGCCATCAGCAGTTCCATCGTGTGGGCCGCCGGTCCGATGACCTCCCTGTCCTGGATGCGGTTGAAGCGTGCGATGAAGAGCTCCACCAACAGGGGAATGTCCTCTTTGCGCAGGCGAAGAGGTGGCAGGTCTACGCGCACCACGTTGATCCGGTAGAACAGATCCTCGCGGAAGCGCGCTTCCTTCACCTCACGAACCAGATCGAGGTTGGTGGCCGCCAGGATGCGCACATCGGAACGCACAGGCTTCGAGCTGCCTAGGGGCTCGTAGGTCTTCTCCTGGAGCACGCGGAGTAGCCGGACCTGCATCGCCGGGGACATGTCTCCGATCTCATCGAGGAACAGCGTGCCCCCGCGGGCCACAGCGAAGCGCCCCGGCCGATCCTTGGTGGCCCCGGTGAAGGCACCCTTGGTGTACCCAAACAGCTCGGACTCCAGCAGGGTCTCGGGAAAAGCGGCGCAGTTCACCGCCACGAAGGGACCGTCGCTCCGTGTGCTGTTGTCGTGGATGGCGCGGGCCAAGAGCTCTTTGCCGGAGCCGGTTTCCCCCTGGATCAGCACGGTGGCCGCGCTCTGGG
>CALDOK010000313.1 GCA_937912125.1 uncultured Pseudomonadota bacterium | reverse complement strand
CCGTGAAGACCTGGAGCATGAAGGGGCTCTCGCCCGCCGGCTCGAACCACTCGGCCACCTGCTCCCGCTGCACGCTGGCGCCGAAGGGCCGGAAGGGCTCCCGGTGCTTGACCCGGGCGTTGATGAGGTCCTTCATCGTGGCATCGGCGGGGCTGGCCAGGATGGAGCGGGCGCCCAGGGCCCGGGGGCCGAACTCCATGCGCCCCTGGAACCAGCCCACGATCTGCCCATCCGACAAGCGTCGGGCGCACTCGTTCAGCAGATCGTCGCGCTCGAGCCGGCGGTAGCGGGCCCGCTTGTTGCGCAGCAGGACCTCGATGGCCCGGTCCTCGTAGGCTGGGCCCAGGGCCGCGCTGCGCATCACCCAGAGGCGCGGGTGGCCGCCGAAGGCGTGGTAGACGTAGCTGGCGGCGCCCAGGGCCGCGCCGGCGTCGCCCGCGGCGGGCTGGATGAAGATCTCGTCGAAGGGCCCCTCGTCCCGGATGCGGCTGTTGGCGGTGACGTTCAGGAACACGCCCCCGGCCAGGCAGAGCTTGCTCAGGCCGGTCTGGCCGTGCACGTGCCGGACCATGCGGAGCAGCACCTCCTCGGTCAGGCGCTGCAGGCTGGCCGCGATGTCCTTGTGCCGCTGCTCGAGGGGGGCATGCTCGGCGCGGGGAGGGCCCAGCAGCGCCTCGAAGCGGGCGTTGTGCATCCGCTCGCCGCGGTTGAAGGAGAAGTAGCGGGTGTCCAGGCGGAAGCTGCCGTCGTCCTTCAGCTCCACCAGGCGCCGGAAATGCTCGTCGAAGCTGGGCTCGCCGTACTCGGCCAGGGCCATGACCTTGCCCTCGCCCGAGAAGACCCGGAAACCAAGGTAGGCCGTGACGATGGAGTAGAGCAGCCCCAGGGAGTGGGGGTAGTGCAGCTCCTTGTGGATGCTGATCTCGTTGCCCCGGCCGACCCCCAGGCCGCGCAGGCGTACTCGCCAACGCCGTCCACCGTCAGGATGGCCGCCTGGTCGAAGGGCGAGGGGAAGAAGCAGCTGGCCGCGTGGCTCATGTGGTGCTTGACGTACTTGACGGGCTTCTTGAAGCGCAGCTCCTCCTCGACGGTGAAGCTGACCGCCAGGCGGTCCTTGAGCCACAGGGGCATGGTGCTGAGGAAGTTGGCCAGGGTGTAGGGCCAGCCCGCGATGTGGCTCAGCACCGTGCGCTCGAACTTCAGGTACATCTTCTCGTAGAAGGCGATCTCGTCGACCTCGTAGATGGTGATACCCGCCTGACTCAGGCAGTAGTTGATGGCCTGGATGGGGAAGACCGGTGAGTAGCGGTCGCGATCGAAGCGCTCCTCTTGAGCCGCGGCGATCACCTCGCCGTCCCGGATCAGGGCCGCGCTGGCGTCGTGGTAGTAGCAGGAGATGCCCAGGACGATCACGGGGCCCTCAGATCTGGCCGTGCAGGCGACGTTCGTCCAGCTCGTAGCCCTCGGCGTCGAGCCAGTAGGACTCCTTGCTGGGGCCCATGGCGTACTGCTGCAGGTGGCGTCGGGCCGCCACGGCCACCAGCAGGCGGGTGAGCCCGATCCCCACGCCATACAGCACGAACAGCAGCACCGTGACCACCGCGGTCTGCACCCCACGTCCCAGCTGGCGGGCCCGGAAGACCAGGCGCTCCCAGGCGCGGAGCACGGGCTGGGGCAGGCGCTCTTCGAGCCACCAGCCGGCGCGCTCCCAGGCGCTCACGACGGGATCATGCCAGGCCATCGTGGGCTCCCTGGGCCGGCAGGCCCAGCCGGTGCAGCACGTCGGCCAGCAACGCGGGATCGAAGTTCAGCTCGAGCAGGCGCAGCGCCTCGGCGCGGCTGACCAGGCCCAGGCGGATCATGTTGCTCATCTCGATGGTGTACACCGAGTAGCCATAGTGCTCCATGGCGCGCTGGGTGGAGAGAAAGTTCAGCTCGCAGTTTGTGGAGTCGCGGGGGTAGGAGCGCTCGGTGGGCTGCCAGCCCAGCTCCCGCCGGATCACCGGGACATAGTCTTCGGGGCCGCCCGCCACGAACCAGTGGGGGGAGAGCACCATGGCCTTGCTCTTGTAGCTGCGCTTGGCGATGCGCAGCACCTCGTCCATGGAACGGGGGAAGTCACGGTAGCGGGGGTGGGTGGCCACGTGCTGGTCCATGAACTGGCGGGTGGCGGCCGCCATGGCGGTGAACTCCGCGGGGTTCTGGTCGCAGGCGCACTTGGACATCACTGAGCGGGTGCTGCCGGTGGTCTGCCCCTTGGTCCAGCCGGAGATGATGATGGGGATGTCGAAGCGGGCCGCCATCTTGTAGGTCTCGAGCATGTACCACAGGGAGCAGACGGGGCAGATGACCACCCGGGACCCCGTCTGGATGATGGTGGCGAACATCTCCTTCATGAACGAGGTGTGCAGGTACACCCAGTCCACCCCCAGCCGCTGCACGGTGCGGCGGGCGCCCGCCAGGTGGTCGTCGGGCACGAAGCCGTGGTTGAAGGTGAAGACCAGCGGGTTGAGCTTGTAGCGCCGGACCACGTAGTACAGGGCGGCGGTGCTGTCCTTGCCGCCGCTGAGCATGCACAGGCAGTCGTAGCGGCGCTTGCCCCGCACCCGGTCCAGGATCTTGAGCAGGTCGGTTTCGAGCAGCCCGCGATCCTCGGCGGTGGACGCGGCCTGCTCGGCCTCGAAGGTGCGGCAGATGTTGCACACGCCCTGGTCGTCCATCGTGATGTGGGGTTGGATCTCGGGCAACACAC
>CALDOK010000312.1 GCA_937912125.1 uncultured Pseudomonadota bacterium | reverse complement strand
GGCAGCCTCACCAACCGTGGCCTGGTCTTCCGCTGGGGCCTGGGCGTTCGGTTCTGATTTCAGCAGACGAGCCACGCTCCCTGGGTCTATCCTCGATCTGCGGAGCCACTCCTGGAGGAGTTCGACATGAAGCTCTCTACCATTCCCGTGCTGGGTCTCGCCCTGCTGTGTACCGCGGGCTGTTTCTCCATGGGCTACGACAAAGACGACAGCGGCGGCTGGGGCGCCCCCGCTGAGGGTGACACCGACACCGACGCGGACGCGGACACGGACTGGGGCAGCGAGACGGAAGAAGACTTCCTGATGCTGCCGCCGGCTACCACGGACAAGTACGTCTTCGTGGCCAACCCCGAGCGCAACACGCTCACCCGTGTCAGCGTGCCCTCCCTCGAGGTCATCACGGTGGACGTGGGCCTGCATCCGGCCGCGGTGGCCACCAGCCCCGACTACACCAAGGCGGTCAGCTTCAACTCCGAGTCCAACGACGTGAGCATCGTGGACGCGGAGAGCCTCGAGGTGGTGGACGTGCCCGTGCGCGCCAACCTCAACGCCATGTCCATGTCCCCTGACGGCCGCTGGGTGGTGGTCTACCACGACGCCGACGTCGAGGACGACGAGCTGGACGACGAGGGCGGGGCCCAGTCCTTCAACGAGATCTCGCTGGTGGACACCGACAGCTTCGAGGACTTCCCGATGGTGGTGGGCGCCAGCCCGCGTCAGGTCCAGTTCACCGCCGCCTCCGACCTGGCCATCGTGGTCAGCGACCAGTACCTGGCCATGATCGACCTCACGGCGGCCTCCCCGGGCCCCACCATGGTGCAGATCGCCGAGGATCTGCTGGACCCGGTCAAGGCCGAGGAGCTCGAGGTGGCGCCCGATGGCAGCTACGCGTTCGTGCGGCAGTTCGGTGCCAACGAGATCGTGGTGGTGGACCTCGAGACCCTGCAGGTCGACCGTGTGCCGGTGGGCTTCAACCCGACGGATCTGGACATCACGCCCGACGGCAGCAAGGCCGTGGTGGTGTCCCGTGGGGACTCGGAGCTGTGGCTGCTCAGCACCTCTGATCCCTTCGCGGAGCCCGAGGTCGTGGCGCTTCCCTCCAGCTTCGTGCTGGGCAGCCTGAACATGCTGCCTGACGGCTCCGGCGGCATCCTGTACACCACGGCGCTGCTCCAGGATCGGTACGCCACCTGGGACGTCGTCAGCGGCGACGTGACCGTGCGTAGCCTGGTCAAGCCGGTGGACTCCCTGTCCATCTCCCCCACGGGCGAGACCTTGCTGGTGTTCCACACGCAGGAGAACGCGGAGGACGCGGACCCCAACGGCGCCTTCTACGACCGCTGGGCGCTGTCGATGGTGGATCTCGCCGACTTCCGTGCCAACCCGCTGACCCTCGAGTCCGAGCCCCTGGAGTATGCCAACAGCCGGGACGGCTTCCATGGCTACTTCGTGCAGGACGGCATCGATTCACTGGTGAGGCTGGACTACGACACGCTGCTGTACGAAGAGATCGGCCTCAAGAGCCAGCCCGAGCACGTGGGCGTGCTGCCCGACACCAGCTACGCCTGGGTCAGCCAGGAGCACGATCTGGGCCGCATCAGCTTCTACAACGCGGCCACTGAGGCCCTCGAGACCATCACGGGCTTCGAGCTGAACTCGGAGATCGAGCACTAGGCTCGGTGGCGGCTGCGCTTGGCGAGTGGCGTCTGCATTGGTGTGGGCGCCGCTATGCTTGCTGCGCGCCACACATGCGTCGCACCTGCTCGAGCACCGCCTCGGTGCGGGCCAGGTTGACCTCTGGATCGAAGATGTCGGCCTCGAGCAGCTCGCCGCAGACGTGGGGGACCGAGAAGTAGGTCAGGTGCACAGAGGCGATGCTCAGGGCGAGGTGGTGCGGATCCTGTGCTGGGATCTCTCCCTCGAACATGCCCGCCTGCAGGAACGCCGCGATGCTGTCGAGGGTGACCTGGACGGTCTCGGCGCCCGCGCCCTGGTAGTAGGGGCCGCGGTCGAGGAGCTCGCGCAGCAGGACCTTGGCGGCCCCGGGGTTGGCGCCCAGGTAGGAGCCGGCCAGGGTGCCGAGCTTGTCGAGCCGCTCGAGGAAGCTGCCCCGCAGCAGCTTGGCCTCGGTGATCTGGGCTCCGAGCTCGGCCTGCACGGTGGCGAGCACCTCGAGGTACAGGGCATCTTTGCTGGGGAAGTGGTGGAAGAGGGACGCCTTGCGGAGGCCGGCGGAGCTGGCGATGTCGCCCATGCTGGCACCGGAATAGCCCCGCTCGGCGAAGGCCTGCAGCGCCAGGGACAGCAGCGTGTGCCGCGCGATGGGGTTGCGGGGCCGCCCGGGCCTGCGCTTCTTGCCTTCGGTCGCCATGTTCACCTCACGTGGCAGGCTTAGCACGCTGGACAATCTACCGATAGATAGGTACGTTGATTTTTGATAGCCGTTCTGCCCGGCCTCGAGGTGTCTCGTGCGAGCTTTCTTCCTTCTTTCGGCTCTGTTCTTCCTGGTGGTCAGTTCTTGCATGGAGCCAGACAAGCCTGGGGACAGCGCTGCTCCGTCCGATAGCGACACGGACACGGACACGGACACGGACACGGACACGGACACGGATGCCGACGCCGACGCCGACGCCGACGCCGATGCCGACACGGACGCGGATACGGACACCGACACTCAGCCCGCCCCGGCGGTGGACTACCGCCTGGCTGGGGAACAGTCGGTCAGCAGCCGCAGCGAGAGCCATGCGGTGAGCGCGTCATGCACCATGCAGGTGCAGGTCTACAGCCCCGACCGTGCGAGCGGCCCGCGGGTGATCCTGAGCCATGGCTTCTCTCGCGCCTCCTCCAATGTGGCGGGATGGGCCGAGGGCATGGCCTCGTGGGGGCTCGAGGTGGTCACGCCTGGGCTGTGCCACGCCTGGGTCCTCGACTCGGATCACGAGGCGAACGGTCAGGAGCTGGTGGCGCTCAACGAGGCCCTGGGGGGTGGCCCGGTGATCTATGCGGGGCACTCTGCAGGTGGGCTCGCGTCGGTGTTGGCGGCCAGCCAGAGCGACGACACGGTGGCGGTGCTGCTGATGGACCCTGTGGACTACGAGGATCTGGGCGCGGCGTCGGCTCCGGCGCTGGGTATGCCTGTGCTGGGCATGGTGGGCGAGCCCAGCTCGTGCAACAGCTCCGGCAACGGACTGGACATGATCATCGATGCACCCCAGGGGTTGGGGGTGCGGGTCACCGAGGCGGATCACTGCGACTTCGAGAGCCCCACGGACTGGCTCTGCACCGCGGTCTGCACGGGCAGCAACGACAGCTTCGGGGACGAGGAGATCCAGGCGGCGGTGCGCGGACTGCTCGTCGCAGGTGTGGTCTGGGCGGCGGGGCTGGACGATGCCGCTCGCGGCCACTGGTGGCAGGCTGGAGGAGAGTTCTACGACGCGCTGCGGTCCAGCGGGGCCGTAGCCCCGCTCTGAGCCTCAGGCCCCTCGGGCCTGCGCGACCACCTGCTGGATGGTGGGCGCGTTGCGCCGCCCGATGAGGATCCAGAGGCCGAAGGCGAGCATGACGAAGCAGCCGTACTGGGCCGGGGTGAGGCCGAAGTAGCGCACGTCAGTGCTGGGGTGGCGCAAGAAGTCCATGCCGAAGCGCACGGGGGCGTAGGCGGTGATCATCCAGCCGAGGAAGAACCCGGTGTGCCGCGGCTTGCGATCGAGCCACAGGAACACCAGCAGCATGCCCAGGGTGAACAGGGCCTCGTAGAAGCCCAGATCGTGGCAGGCCACGAAGCAGTCCACGCCGCCGCGGGCCGAGGACACGGGGCACATGCCCGGGATGGCCAGGAAGAACTCGGAGACCCGGCCCGGGTGGTCGTGGGCCGCGGTGCAGCCCATGCGGCCCAGGAACCAGCCCAGGGACAAGCCGTAGGCGATGACGTCGCCGAAGGCCCACAGCGGCAGCTTGTTGCGCTTGAGGAAGACCGCCACGAAGATGGCCGAGGCGACGAAGCCACCGAAGCTGGACAGGCCCTGCCAGACGTGCAGCAGCTCCTGGGGGTTCTCCCAGTAGTGCTTGGGGTCGTACATCAGCGCGTGGCCCAGGTGACCGCCGATGAACACGCCCGCCACGATCCAGAACAGGAACTTGTTGACCACTTCGGGATCGAGGCCATCGCGGCGGCACTTGCGCTGGCCGAGGTTGGCCGCCGCGAGGAAGCCGGAGGCCACCAGGATACCGAAGCCGTGCAGCTGCAGGCTGCCCAGGAACTCCGGCAGGGTGAAGACGATGCGCTCGAAGCAGGGGATGATGGGATGCATGGCCGCTCCAGGGTCGGGAGCCTAGCGCGCTCGACCAGCGGTGGCCAGCGAACGCGGCGTGTGTCCGCGCGCTCTGCGGCGGGCAGCCCTGATCGTGCTCCAGCCTGACCTCGCGGACCCAAGTGTGGCATGATGCGGGTCCGAACCACGCAGGGCGCCATGGCCATCATCCACTTCAGGCAGCGCGAGATCGAGGCGCGCATCGTGTACTGGGGCCCGGCGCTCTCGGGCAAGACCACCAGCCTGCAGGCCCTGCACGACTACACGCCCCGTGGCCGCCGCGGTGATCTCGAGACCCTGGACACCCAGGAGGAGCGGACCCTCTACTTCGACTACCTGCCGCTGATGTGGGGCACGATCGCCGGTTTCCGCGGCCGGGTGAAGATCCTGGGCGTACCGGGGCAGGCCCTGTACCGGGCCACCCGGCGCTTGCTGCTGCAGGGCGCGGACGGGGTGGTGTTCGTGGCCGACTCCCACCC
Source organism: uncultured Pseudomonadota bacterium (assembly GCA_937912125.1). Lineage (GTDB taxonomy): Bacteria > Myxococcota_A > UBA796 > UBA796 > JAFGLY01 > CALDOK01. The sequence goes on along the minus strand of CALDOK010000312.1, from coordinate 28,378 downwards.
TGACCAACTCAGCGCCAATGTCCAGAGCCTCAACGAGCTGCAGCGCGCCTTGGCCAGCCTGGGTCGCGGTCTGGACGAGATGCCGCTGGTCATGCAGTACAACAAGCGTGACCTGCCCGACGCGCTGTCCCCCAAGGTGCTGGAGCTCGCCCTGAATGCCCGGGGCGCACCCGCGGTCGAGACCGTGGCCACCCAGGGGCAGGGCATCGCTGATGCCTTCCAGGCAGCCCTCGAGGCGGTGTCCACCCGGGTGGAGGCCGAGCTGGCGGGGGGCAGCGACGGCGACCTGGTGCGCGGCGCTATCAGCCCGACGCTGCCCGATGGTGAGGAGGTCCGGCAGACGCTGCACTCCATCGCTCAGCTGCGCAGTGACGACGGCCCCGAAGCCGCCAGCACCAGGCTGGAGGATCTCGAGCCGATCCCGTTCATGCCCCAGCCCGATCTGCCGGAGGTCCCCGACCCGACCGAGGAGTCCCCTCCAGGCCTCGAGGACGACGCCGACTCCGACACGGCCATCCCCGAGGGCGCGGAGCTGGCTCAGGTGCCCGTCGATCCGCCGCCCCCAGCCGCTCGGGCGGTGCCCCACGAGGACACTCAGCCGGCACTTCGCGGCGCGCCTGTCCTCCCACCGGTGCACGATCCCGCCATCCCCGCCTACGCGGTGGTCACGCTGCCCTACCTGCCGCCTCAGCTCGATGGCTACGAGGTGCACTCGGTCTCCGATCCCATCCTGGAGGTGGACGGCACGGTCATGGTGCGCATCTCGGTGTGCGACCCCGATAATGGCCGGCTGCGGCGGGTGCGGGTGAGGCTGGTCACCGACCCGGCGCCGCCTCGGGTGGCCGCGCCCGAGCCCCTGTCCGCACCCTCGAGCTCTCACACGGTCCCCACGCTGTTCACCCTCGCCATCGGCTTCGGCTTGGGCGTAGGCGTAGTCTGGCTCTTCCTCTCGTGAGCGCTGCCGAACCCCTGTCCTTCACCGGGGCCCGCTGGGTGCAGGCTGCCACCGATCCCGCACGCTCCGCCGATCTCGCAGCCGAGCTGGGCGTCCATCCCCTGCTGGCCCGCTGCCTGGTCACCCGGGGCCACGGGGACGCAGAGAGGGCTCGGGCCTTCCTCGAGCCCAGCTGGGAGCACTTCCACGACCCCTGGTTGCTGCGGGACATGGCCCCCGCGGTCGAGCGCATCCAGCGCGCGGTGGCCGGTGGCGAGCGGGTCCGCGTCGTCACCGACTACGACGTGGATGGCGCGAGCTCCGCCCTGGTGCTGCGGGCCACCCTGGTCGCCCTGGGGGCCCGCACGGGCGTGGATCACCACATCCCGGATCGAATGGGCGAGGGCTACGGCCTGAGCCAGGCGGCGGTGGCCGCGGCGTCCGAGGCTGGTGTGCGGCTGCTGGTGACCGCCGACATCGGCGTAAAGGACCACGCGGCGGTGGATCTCGCGGTGCAGCTGGGCATGGACGTGATCATCTGCGACCACCACCTGGTGCGGGGCGAGGACGTGCCCAAGGCTGTGGCCGTGCTCTGTCCTGGTCGCCCTGGCTGTGGCTACCCCAACACCAAGCTGGCGGCGGTGGGGGTGTGCTTCAAGCTGGCTCAGGCGCTGCTGGTCGAACATCCGCAGCGGGAGCGGCTGCTGCGCTCGCTGCTGAAGCTGGTGAGCCTGGGCACGGTGGCCGATGTGGTGGACCTCTCGCCCCTCGAGAACCGTGCCATCGTCACCCTCGGCCTCGAGGCCCTCAGCCAGGGTCCCCACGCCCCGGGGCTACAGGCGCTGCTCGAGGTGGCGGGCTGTGCGGGGCGCACCCTGAACGCGGGAGACCTGGGCTTCCGCCTGGGGCCCCGGGTGAACGCGGCCGGCCGCCTGGCTCAGGCCAGCATGATCCTGGAGCTGTTCCAGGCGCGGGACGACGGCCGCGCGCAGGTGCTGGCCCGGGAGCTGGACGCCCTGAACCGCAAGCGCCAGCGGCTGCAAGAGAGCCTGGTGGAGCAGATCTCGGCGCGGGTGTTGCCGGGCTCCGACACGGAGGCTCCTCCCCGCTGCGCGGCCTTTCCGGTGTTCCATGGCTCTGAGGCCGAGGGTTGGCACCGGGGGGTGGTGGGCATCGTGGCGGGCAAGCTGCGCGAGGCGCTGCAGCGCCCCGTGGCGGTGGCCGCGGTGAGTGATGGCAAGGCCACGGGCAGCCTGCGCTCGGTCCCGGGGGTCGACGCGGTGGCGGCCCTCGAGTGCGCGCGCCACCTGCTCACCCGCTTCGGCGGACACCCCGCTGCGGCGGGCTTCTCTCTGCCGGCTGACCAGCTTCCCGCCCTGGAGCGCGCACTGTCCGAGCACCTCGAGCGAGACATCCCGCCCGAGGCGCGGATCCCTTCGCGCCGCGCTGATCTTGGCGCCGGGCTCCACGAGCTGGGCGAGCAGGCGGCTCGGGCCCTGCAGCAGCTGGAGCCCTGTGGACGGGGCAACGCCCGTCCGCGTCTGCTTGTCTCAGGGGTGGTGATTCCCCGGGTGCGCCGAGTCAAGCAGCACCTGTTCTTCGATCTGGGACCCGTGCAGGGGGTGTGGTGGAGCGCCGCCCGTCACACCCGCGCGCTGGTGGGTGGGCCGGTGGACCTGCTGGGCAGCCTGGGACCGGATCGGCGCGATGGCTTCACCCGCCCCATGCTCACTGTGGAGGATGCTCGGCGCTCGGATCCGGCAGGCTGATGCCGCCCTCGAGGGCCTGCTCGATGTCCACCACCTCGGCCCCCTCGGGCACGGGCGTGGTGAAGATGGCCGGCACCTCGCCCATGACCTCCCAGGCCTGGAAGTCGGCCTTGACCGTGAGGTCCAGGGCCGGGACCGTCATGGTGAGGAGCTCGGGGTAGTAGCTGCGGGCGTCCCGGAAGGACCCCTCGTAGCTCACCTCCAGCAGCACCGCGCTCTGGGCGTCGGAGATGGTCAGGCCTCGCAGCAGGCCGCGCTTGTTGTCCACGGTGGCCAACACCTGGAAGCCCCCCGGCGCCTCCAGCAGCATGACGCGGGCCTTGGGCAGGTCGCGGACCTCGAGGGTGGTCAGCTCGACGTCGGGTAGCCGCGCCAGGAGCATGGCCAGGACCCCATCGACGCCCAGCGCGCCCCCGGTGAGGGCCCGCATGGCCGCGTCGGGGCTGGTGGCGGTGAAGGCCTTGTTCATGGGCGGTATGACCAGCACCAGCTCCTGCATGTTGGCCGTGCCCTGAAGCATGACGTTGTTCACCGGCCCGCGCACCTGGAGGTAGAGGTCGGAGGGGCGGTGGATCACCATGGTGGTGGAGGTGGTGCCCGAGATGTCCCAGCGCGGAGCCTTGATGGTGAGGTACATCCGGCCCTTGATGGCGAAGCCCGAGGGCCCGGTCTGGATGCCTGCCAGGAGGTCGTCGCCCCCGACGTGGCCCGAGTGGGCAGGGCAGCCCACCAGCACCAGCAGCAGGGTCAACAGCGAGAGGAGACGACGAAGGGGATGGCTCAGCATGGGTCGCTTCTACCGTGTTTCGTGGCTGCCTGCCGCACCGTCCGCCAGGGCCATGGCCAGGTGCCGAGCGACCACGGGATCGTCGGGTGACAGCCGCGCGGCGCGCTCGAGCATGGCCACCGCCTGGGCGCGCTCGCCGCGGACGAGCAGCACCCAGCCCAGGGTGTCCGCGAAGGCGCCGGACGCGGGCTTCTGGTCCACCGCGCGCCGGGCCATGGCCAGCACTTCGTCGCCGTGGTCGCCGGCCTGGACCTCGAGGTAGGCGAGGTCGTTGAGCAGGTGCGGGTGGTCGGGGTGCGCCACCAGGGCGCTGCGCAGCAGAGCGAGGGCCCGGTCGGGCGCTCCCGCCTCGATCTCGATCAGGGCCAGCTGCTGCACCAGGGAGGGCTGGACGGGCATCCGCTCCACCGCCTGGCGTGAGGCGTCCAGGGCGCAGCTGGTCTGCCCGTCCTCGCGCAGCCAGGCGACGCGGCTTCGGGCTGGCTCCACCGCCTGGGGCCAGCGCCCCTCGATCTCCTCGAGCATGGCGAGGGCGCGGTCGCTCTGGCCGGCTTGCCGCAGCAGCTGGGCCTGGAACAGCAGCCGCTGGGCGTCGTCCGCCAGCGGATCGGGGTGCTGCTCGGCCAGCTCGAGAGCGGTGTCCAGGCCGCCGGTGCGTGCCTCGAGGGGGGCCAGGGCCTGGGCCAGGATCCACGAGGGAGGGCCGGCCTGCAGGGCCTGTCGCAGGCTGTCGCGGGCCTCGACATCGCGGCCGGCCTGCTCCAGCAGATCCCCGCGCAGCAACAGCAGGTTGATGTCCTCTCGCCAGCCGGGCCAGGACGCGATGAGGTCCAGGGCCGCCTGCTGCTTCCCGCTGGCGAACAAGGCGCGGGCGTGGAGCTCGTCCAGGGTGGGCTGATCGGGGTCGAGGGCGCGGGCGGCCGCGATGGCGTCGAGGGCCCTGGAGGCCTGGCGGTCGGCCAGCGAGGCCTGGGCGAGCATCAGCTTGACGCTGGCGTCGGCGCCACCCCGCAGCATGTCCAGCTGGGCCCATGCATCGACGGCGCGGCGGTGATCTCCGGCCTTCTCGGCCAGGCCTCCCAGGCGCACGACCATGTCCTCGTTGCCGGGCTCCCACTGCACCACGCTCTCCAGCAGCTCGAGGGTTGAGCCGTAGCGGCGGCAGCGGTGGGTGGCGGCCATCAGCAGGTCCACGGCGGGCCCGCTGGCGCCGCCGCCCTCGAGCAGGCGCGCCAGGTCTTCCCAGGCTTCGAAGGGCCGGTCCAGCTCGAGCAGCAGGGACCCGCGGCGCTCGAGCCAGGAGTGGTGCTCGGGGGGAGCCTCGAGCCAGCGGGCCAGCACGGCGGCGGCCTGCTCCCGCTGGCCCAGCAGCAGCTGGAGCTGAGCCAGATCGGCGAAGGCCCGGTCGTGGCGCTGGTCGGCGAGCAGGGCCTCGAGCTGGCCGGCTGCGGCCTGCCGCTCTCCCTGGATCTCCAGCACGCGGGCCAGGGCCAGCCGTGCCTCGGTGCTGTGCGGATCGAGCTGCACGGCCCGCTCGAGGCCGACACGAGCGGCGCCCAGGTCCCCGCCCTCCAGGGCGATGCGCCCGTGGGCCAGGTGGAGCCAGGCGGCGTTGGGGTCAAACAGGAGCGCGACGCCGATGTGTTCCCTGGCTTGGGGCAGGTCACCCTCCTGCCAGGCCACCACCGCCAGCGCGTAGTGCTGCAGGGCCTTGGGGGGAGGGCTGCGGTGGGCCTGAGCGGGAGCCTGGGGCAGGGAGGGGGGCGGGATGTGACGCACGGCGCCGCCGCAGCCCATCGCCACCAGGGCAAGGAACGCCAGGCGCACTAGAGCCCCTTGCTCCACAGCTGGCGGGCGGCCCGGCGCATGGGCAGCAGCCCCGCGAGGACGCAGCCGACGGCCGCGGTGGCCAGCAGCGCCCCCGAGATGGCCCAGGCCCCGGTGCTGACGGGCTGCTCGAGGGCGTCGGCCCGCAGCCAGACATAGACGGGGTAGGCCTCGAGGGCCAGCACGCAGCCCACCAGGCTCAGGGCGAAGACCATGAACATCACGCCGGCGGGGCCGGTGGCGACCTTGGCCGCGTTGTCGGCCTTGAAGTTTGGGTACATGGCGCCCATGGACGTGGCGATGCCCCCCAGACCGATGGCCAGGAAGAGCGCTGTGCCCCCGGAGACGATGGTGAGGTAGGCGCCCGCCCCCAGCAGGATGGTGCTGGCCACGGCCAGGATCTCGCCCACCACCAGCATGGGCACCAGGCCCAGCAGGCTCTTGGCCCACAGGAACGCCACCGGATCGACGGGGCCGCTGCGCACCACCCAGAAGGCGCGGCCTTCACCGCTGACCGCTGCGAACTGGAAGCGGATGGCCACGCCGGCCATCACGAAGCCGGCCATGCCCAGGTTGAGGAAGGCCAGGGCCCGTCGCAGCGCCAGGGCCCACGGGCCCCGGAACTGATCCATGGGGATGGCGTTGATGCTGAACAGGTAGATGACGATCAGGCTGCCCAGCAGGAACACCTGACTCCACTGGGAGGGGTCGCGGAAGAAGGTGCGGATGTCCTTGACCACGATGGGGCGCCAGGCCACGGGCAACAGGCGCTGGGCGCCGCTCACCAGCGCACCCATCCAGGCGCTCTGAGCCCCCCGTGCGGAGCGGGCTTCCTGGCTCTTGGACCAGCCCTGGATGTAGAGGCTGGCGGTGATCCAGTGGCCCACCGCCACCACGGCCAGCGCTCCCAGGACCAACAGGCCCAGGGGGAGCCAGGGCAGGTCGCGGCCCTGCAGGGTGCCCAGCAGGACCTCGGACGCCCATGTGGGTGGGAAGAGGGCCGGCATGGGGGTCTGGATCTCGGCCACGTAGGCGGCCAGGGACTCGAAGGCGCGGGCGTCGGTGAAGCGCTCGGGCCGCAGCAGGCGCAGGAAGACGAACACGGCCACGACCACCAGGACGCCGGCCATGGCCATGAACTCGCGGGTGCGCCTGGCCGGGAAGATGTTGACCAGCAGCGTGGCCACCGTGACCCCCAGCGCCACGGGGATGGCCACGAAGGCGGGCATCACCACCGCCAGCAGTGCGTAGTAGGTCCAGGGCGCCTGGTACACGATGCCGTAGGCCAGAAACACCGGCAGCCCGAACATGGCCATCATCCAGCTGGACTGCACGGCGGTCTCGGCCAGGCGGGCGTAGTGCAGCACCGGCCGTGGGATGGGCAGGGCCAGCAGGAGCTCGAGGTCATCGGAGAGGAAGAAGGTGGACAGGGCGGTGACGACGTTCGAGAAGCACAGCATCATGAACAGGCTGATGAGCAGGATCTCGAGCAGCTTGCGCGTGAGCAGGGGGCCGAAGACCTCCACCGTGTGGAAGCCGCCGATGATGAAGTGCAAGAACCAGAACAGGCCGGCCCAGAAGGCCAGCCCCATGAGCCCGAACACGGCGTAGGCCGCCCGGGTGCGGGTGTCGGCCGCCCGCCAGGTGTTGCGGGCGCCGAGCAGGCGCGGCCGCAGCAGGTAGCCGGGCAGGATGCGGGGCGGTGCGCCAGCGCTCGCCACGCTCACGGTTGTTCTTCTTCGAAGCTGGCGGCGTCCTGGTCTTCGGCCTTGGCCACGGTGCGGCGGATGTAGGCCTTGAGCAGCTTGTTGCGCTGGGCGCCCCCCATCAAGGCGCGCAGGTCCTCGTACAGCGCCGGGTCGTTGGCCAGCATGCCTACGGTGCCCTCACCCTGGTTGATGGCCTCGCTGACCTCCCGCAGGGCCTCGGCGGTGGCGTGGAGGTCTTCGACCATGTGGGCCCGCTCGGTGTCGTAGATCAGGGCGTGGACAAGGCCTTCCTCGTTCTGGATGTCCTCGGAGAGCTGGGCCAGGGTGCCGGCCAGCCCACCCATCTGCTCGGCCAGGCGGCGGCCTTCCTCGCCGAAGACCATCTCGTGGGCGAAGCCATCGCCCGACTCGATCTCGGCCGTCATGCGCGCCAGGCCCGCGGTGCCCTGCTCGAGGTTCGCGGCGGTGCGCTGCACGGACTGGGCCAGCTCCTTGTCGTAGACCAGGGAGTGCAGCAGGCCCTCGCCGTTCTCCATCTCGGCGATCAGCTGCTCGACGTGGAAGATGGCGTTGGCCAGGCTGGCCCTGGCGGAGTCCTGGTCTTCGCCCAGCAGGGAGTTGACCTTGCGGGAGATGCCGGCGGAGTTGTCCAGGATGTCGCCGGCCTTGTCCATGTAGCTGAGCCACTCGAGGGGTTCCTCGGTGGTGATCCAGTCGCCGTGTACCAGCATGCGCTGGTCGGTGGAGCCCATGCTGATGGCGATGTACTTGTCGCCCAGCACACCCTCGGTCTGGATGGAGGCGATGGAGTCCTCGCGGATGCGGGTGCGGTAGGACTCCATCAGGTTGAACTCGACGAAGACCTTGCGCTCGCCCACGTCCTCGGCGAACTCGATGTGGGTGACCTCGCCCACGTCGATGCCGGCCAGGCGGACCACCGCGCCCACGCGCAGGCCGGAGATGTCCTCGAAGCTGGCGTTGAGCCGGTACCGATCCTCGAGCAGAGCGCTCGATCCTCCCAGGACGAACACCACCAGCCCCAGGGCGACGATGACGCCCAGGACGGCGAGTCCTACCTTGATCTCCTGGCCGAGGTTGCGCTCCATACAAGGTCTCCAATGGGTGGTGGCGGCATCCTATTCCTAAACCCATCGCCGGACCCGTAGCCGGCGCCACCCGGGATTTTTTGGAGGCGCCTATGCCGATCCGTGACCCTCGCGTGTCTCAAGGGGAAGACCAGGAGCCACCATGAAGACCGCGCTGCTCTCCCCGACCCTGCTCGCCTGCTCCCTGGTCCTCGGCGGCTGCGCCAGCGACGGCATCAGCCAGTGCGAGGTGGACCTGAGCGCCCTGGGCTGGACCGAGGACAGCCACCTCAAGGGCGTCGATGGGAACTACGAGCTGCTCTTCGACGACTCCACGGTGAACCGCATCGACATCACGATCTGCGACGGCGACTACGAGCTGATGCAGGAGGACCTCGAGGCGCTGTACGGTGGAGAGGGCGGCGGCCCTCCCCCGGACGGCGGCGGCGGCCCCCCACCGGACGGCGACGACGGGCCCCCCGCTGGCGTCCCCGTCGATTCCGAGACGGACCCCATCTACGTGCCGGTGACCGTGGGCTTCGAGGGCAGCACCTGGCCCGCGGTGGGCATGCGCTACAAGGGCAACTCGAGCCTGATGCAGTCCTACCAGGACGGCGTGACCAAGCTGCCGTTCCGGCTGAACTTCGACTACTACGACGACGTCTACCCCGAGCTGGACGATCAGCGCTTCTTCGGCTTCGAGGAGCTGAAGTTCAGCAGCGGCTTCGCCGACGACTCCCTGGTGCGCGATCTGGTCTCGGCCGACCTGTTCCGTGACGCCGGCGTGCCCGCGGCCAGGGGCTCGCTGGTGGAGATCTACGTCGATGTTGGCGAAGGCTCGGTCTACTGGGGTGCCTACACCATGTTCGAGGACCCCTGCGGCGAGCTGCTGGACTCCTGGTTCGATGACGACGACGGCAACTGCTACAAGGCCGACGGAGCCGGGGCGACCCTGGCCAGCTTCGACGCCGCCAGCTTCGAGGACAAGACCAACGACGACGAGGCCGCCGCAGACATCGAGGCGCTGGTGGGTGCGCTGCATGCCGACGGCCTGAGCGCCGAGGACTGGCGGGCTGGCCTCGAGGCGCAGCTGGACGTCGACGGCTTCCTGCGCAGCCTCGCCGTGAGCAACCTCCTCGGCAACTGGGACAGCTACGGCAACATGACCCACAACTACTACCTGTACGGCGATCCCGCCCAGGCCGGCCGGCTGGTCTGGGTACCGTGGGACTTCAACCTCACATACAGGGCCCGCGGCATCGGCAGAGCCTTGTCCATCACCATGGACGAGGTCGAGGACGACTGGCCGTTGATCCGCTCCCTGATGGATGATCCGGTCTACGCCGCGGCCTACTACGGCCACGTCCAGGAGCTGGTGGACGGCCCTCTGAGCGCGCAGGCCCAGCGGGAGCGCTTCGAGGCCGCCCACGCGCGTGTGGCCCCATCGGCGGCGGCCGAGTCCGGCACCTACACGAACATCTCCGAGAGCTTCGAGGGGGCCCTGGACTCCACCAGCGACGCGGTCTTCGACTGGATCGACGCTGTCGTCGACGAGGCGGAGGCGGCCCTGTAGGAGGGCGGTGTCTGGGGAGCTCGCCCGCCGGGCTCAGCGGCCCTCGCGGGGCTGCTTCGCTGCGGCGCCTGCCTTCCCACCCCGCTCCTCGACCTTCCAGCAGGGGTCGCTGTCCAGCGCCAGCGCCACCCGCGCGGTGCGGGGGCGGCCACCCAGGCCCTTCATGTAGCGAGTGGCCTTGGCCTTGCCGAACAGGCGCTGGGCTTCGTCGTCGGGCAAGGGGGCGCCCTCGATGGCGAAGGGCACCCGCAGGCCGCAGCCCTGCTTCCAGCGGGAGCAACCCCAGGCCGCCCTGCCCGCCACCACATAGCCGGGCTCGGTCTCGGCTCGGTGGACGCAGAGGGGGCAGGTGTGGATGGCGCCAAAGGCCGGGGGAGGGGAGCCGGCGGGGAGCTGGCGGATCTCGTCTTCGTGGTCGCGGCTGTAGTCCAGCTGGATGTGGTGCTGCTTGTTGAGCACCAAGGCGGCCTTGAAGACCGCGCCGCCCTTCTGGCGGAAGCCGTGCAGGCGGGAGGTGTGGCCCCGCTCGAGCAGGGAGCGCGCCTCGTCGTGGCTCAGATCGCGCTGGGCGACCGAGCCGGGGATGCGGAACCCGCAGGCGGTGCAGCGCCACTTGCGGCGCTCGAAGCGCACGGGCTGGCGGCAGGCGGGGCAGGGCCCGGTCACGCCGGCGTCCTCGCGGGGATCCCGCTCCTGGACCTCCACCCGCTGGTCGGTCCACTGCAGCACCCCGTCGAAGCTGCGCCCTTCGCGGCTCACGAAGCCCGTGAGCAGGGCCGAGCGGCCGTCGGCCAGCAGCTGCTTGACGGCGGCCTCGGGGATCTTGCGGCCGGTCATCTCGCCGAAGACCACGAAGCGACACTCCCGCCCCGTGTCGCAGGTGTAGACCTTGCCCCGGTGCCGCACGGGCTTGCCGCAGGCCAGGCAGCTGCCCAGGGAGTCCGGCTCGGGGAAGTGCAGGCGCACCTTGCCCTCTTCGTCCAGGCGCAGGGCGGCCTCGAAGGGCTTACCCTCGCGGGACTTGAAGCCCTTGACCACCGAGGTCTCGCCACGCTCGAGCAGGGTCTTGGCCATGCGGAGGCTGGTCTCACGGCGGGCGACCCGCAGGGGGATGAACAAGGGACAGCCGCTGCAAGCCCAGCCGCCGCGGCCCTGGCGCACCGAGCCGCCGCAGCGGGGGCAGCACCCCAGCTCGTCGCCGGTGGCTTCCTGCATCGTCAGCACGTCCACCAGGGACCGGGGGATGGTGGCGTCGCGCAGGACCTGCACCAGCTGGGCGGTGAAGGCGCGGATGTCGGCCATGAAGGCCTCGCGGTCGTCCTGGCCCTCGGTCATGGCCACCAGGCGGGCCTCCCACTCGCCGGTGAGGCGGGGGGATCGGAGCTCTTCGACCGGCAGGGCGCGGATCAAGCCCCGGCCCACGGGGGTGGGGACGATGTGGCGCTCCTGGCGCTGGACGTAGCCCCGCTTGATGATGGTCTCGATGATGGCGGCACGGGTGGCGGGGGTGCCCAGGCCGTTGCGCTTCATGGCGCGCTCGAGCTCCTTGTCGCCCAGATCTTCGCCGGCGCGCTCCATGGCTCCCAGCAGGCTGGCGTCGTTGAAGCGCCGGGGCGGGCGGGTCTGGCCCTGGTGCAGGCCCACGTCCATGGTGGGGGCGTCCTCGCCTTCTTCCACTGGGGGCAGCAGCGTGTCTTTGCGCTTGCTCTGGGGCGGGTCGATGAGCTGCCAGCCCGCCTCGAGCCGGCTGCGGCCCCGAGCCAGGAACATGTCGGCGTCCACCATGGTGCGGATGGCCACGGTGGCGAAGACGGCGTCGGGGTGGAAGGCGCCCAGGAAGCGGCGCGCCGCCAGGTCGTAGATGCGCTTCTCGTCCCGGGTCAGGCCCAGGGGGCGCGGGTCGACGCCCGTGGGGATGATGGCGTGATGATCGCTGACCTCCGCGTCGTCCACGAAGCGCTTGCTCAAGGTGCCTGGATCCCGCTCCATGGCCAGCTCGGCGGCCGCGGTGTAGGGCCCGAAGCGCATGCCCCGGGCGATGTCCCCCAGCTCGGGCAGCTGGTCGGTGCCGATGTGGCGGCTGTCGGTGCGGGGGTAGGTGAGGACCTTGTGGCGCTCGTACAGGGCCTGGGCCAGCTGCAGGGTCTGCTCGGCGGTGAGGCCGAAGCGCTGGTTGGCTTCGCGCTGGAGGCTGGTGAGGTCGTACAGCTGAGGGGGCTTCTCGCTCTTGCGCTTGCGGTCCACCTGCCCGACCTGTCCCAGGCGCCCGCGCACCCGGTCGGCGATGGCCTGTGCCTGGGCCTGGTCTGGCAGGCGCTGGGCCCCGTCCAGCCCGCGCTGGGTGGCACCCTGCTGCGTGTCGCCGTCGTCGTCTATCAGCCCCACCGCCGCCTTCGCCGGCTCCCCGTCAGGGCCGATGGCCGTCCAGGTGGCTTCCCAGCGCTCCCCTTCGGGGTGCTGGCGAGCGAAGGTGGCCTTGACCTGCCAGTAGTCCCTGGGCACGAAGTCATCGATGGCCTGCTCGCGGTCCACGAGCATGGCCAGGGTGGGGGTCTGGACCCGACCCAGGGAGCGCAGGGCGCCGCCGGGGCCGGCGGCCAGGCGGAGGGTCATGGCCCGGGTGGCGTTGAGCCCCACCAGCCAGTCGGCCTCGGTGCGGCAGCGGGCCGCGGCCTCGAGGTTGGCCATGGCGGCGCCGTCCCGTAGGCGGGAGAAGCCGTCGCGGATGGCCTTGTCGGTCATGCTCGAGATCCACAGCCGCTGCACCGGGGCCTTGCAGCGCGCCATCTCGTAGCTGTGGGCGAAGATCAGCTCACCCTCACGCCCGGCGTCGCAGGCGTTGACCACCTGGGCGCAGTCCCGGCTCTTGAGCAGGTCCCGCACCACCCGCCACTGGTCGGCGCCGCTGTCTTTGCGGGGCTGCAGCCCGAAGTGCTCGGGCAGCATGGGCAGGTTGTCGAAGCTCCAGCGCTTCCAGGCGGCGTCGTAGCTGGCGGGCTCGGCCAGCTCCACCAGGTGGCCCAGGCACCAGCTGACGCGCAGCTTGTCGTCGCCTAGCCAGCCTTGCTGGCGGCCGCGGATCCCCAGTACGCGGGCGATGTCGCGGGCGACGCTGGGCTTCTCTGCCAGGATCAGGCGGTAGGACATGCGGCTCTCCGATGCATAGCCCCCCATCTACCACGGGTCGCACGCCCAGGTCGGCAGCCCCTGTCCTGGGGCTCGAGCCTGGAACGCCTCTTGCAAGGACCACCTCCCCCTCACGCCGTCCGCATGGCGCTGGAGGGGATAAACTTCTTCCCCACATTCGGGTCCATGGGTCCAATGGCCAAGCGCTCCATCCTCCGCGCCTTCCTCTCGTCCTCCCTGGGCACCGGCCTGTCCCGGCTGCTCGGGCTGGTGCGCGAGCTGGCCATCGCTCGGGTGCTGGGAGCCAGCGCGGCCTCGGACGCCTTCTTCATGGCCTTCACCATCCCGAGCATGTTCCGCCGCTTCGTGGCGGACGAGGGGCTGACGGGCGCGCTGGTGCCCCTGGTGGCCAAGGCCGAGGCCGAGGAAGGAACGGGCGCCGCCAAGGCCCTCGCTGGGCGCACCTTCACGGCGCTGGCGGGGCTGTGCGTGCTGGTGTCCCTGGTGGCCATCCCCGCGGCGCCCTGGCTGGTGGATCTGTTCGCCTCGGGCTTCCGGGCCGAGCCCGAGAAGTTCGCGCTGACCGTCCAGCTCACCCGCGTGATGATGCCGTTTGTGCTCTTCGTGAGCCTGGTGTCCTGGTGCGAGGGCCTGCTGAACCACCGGGACCACTTCTTCGTGCCCAAGATCGCGCCCGGGCTGGTGAGCGCGGCCATCGTGGTCGCCGCTCTGTGGCCGGGCAGCGGCGATCCCCAGGCCATCGTCCACACCCTGGCCTGGGCGGTGCTGGTGGGTGGGCTGGCCCACCTGCTGCTCTGCCTGCCCCCCTTGGTGAAGCACTGGGGCGTGATCCGCCCGCGCCTGGATCTCTGGGCCGGAAAGCGGTTCCGGATTCTCACTGCCGAGATGGGCAAGGTGGCAGCGATCGGGCTGATGGCGCAGGTCAACGTGGTGGTGCTGCGCAGCCTGGCCTCTCACCTACAGACCGGCTCGGTCAGCTGGTACTGGAACGCCACCCGCCTGGTGGACTTCGCCCAGGGCATCATCGCCGTGGGCGTGGGCTCGGCTCTGCTGCCGGCCATCGCCGCGGCGGTGGCGGAGGAGGACTGGGTCGAGTTCCGGCGCTCCTTCGGGCGTGCGGTGGGGCTGGCCGCCTCCCTGCTCTTCCCGGCTGCGGCCTTCGTGCTGCTGCTGGCGCCGCCCTTCGTGGCGGTGCTGTACCGCCACGGCGCCTACGGCTGGTCCGACGTGGAGCAGACCTCGTCGGCCCTGCGCTGGCTGGTGCCCTACATGCTGGCCCTGGCGGGCATTCAGATCGTCAAGAAGCCCTTCTTCGCCCTCAACCGACGCAACTCCCTGGTGGTGGTGGGGGCCCTGGGGGTGGGCCTGACCTTCGTCGCCGGCGTGTTGCTGGCCCCGCGCTTCGGGGTCGACGGCCTGGCCGCGGCCCTGTCCATCTCCACCGTGGGCCAGCTGGCGGCCTACCTCTACCTCCTGGGCCGGATCACCGATGGCAGGCTCGGCCTGCTGGCCCTGGCCGGGCCCCTGGGGCGTATCGCCATCGCCACCCTGCCCGCGGCGGCGGCGGGCTGGGGCCTCTGCCTGCTGGGAGACTGGGAGCAGGGGCCTACGCTGGTGAACCTGGCCGTGTTCGCGGTGGCGGGTGCCGCGGGGGGCGGCTTGTACCTCGGGGCGGCCTGGATGCTCGGGATTCACGAGGTCCACGACGTGGTCGCGAGGGTACGGGGTCGGCTCGGGCGCTAGCCCGCCGTGATATGCCAGGGGTCCCCTCGCGCTCCCACCAGGAGGACCCCATGCGCCGCCTCGCTCTCTCCGCTGGCTCCCTGCTGTTGCTCACCACGCTCACCGGCTGCCCCACCGTGCCGGAAGAGGACGCCCGGGCCGCCATCCAGCAGGCCTTCGAGGCCGCCAACCCGCCCGGGCGGGTGGGGGTGGAGGTCAAGGGAAAGTCGGTCTGGCTCACGGCGCCCATGTTCCAGGAAGACTGCCTGCACGACAACGATCTGGCCTTCAGCGACGACGCCAAGAAGCGCCCCCGGGGCTCCAAGGGCCTGCGCATCAGCCCCACGTACAAGAACCAGCGCTACATCACCGGCTTCACCGACGAGGGCTGGTGCATCTACCTGGGCTCCGACCCCCGCATCGACATCCGCGAGGGCACCTGGGAGGGCGACCGCTGGGACTACTTCGTGATCATGAGCCTGGCTGACACCTCCCCCTGGGCCCAGTGCCTGGACTACCCGGTGCTCAACCGCCAGATCTCCGTGGTGCGGGCCGAGGACGGCAGCGCCAAGGTCGAGGGCGACCTGGCCATCGTGGACGGCGCCTGCCCCCAGCCACTGCCCGGTGGCGAAGAGCGCCGCGCCGGCGTGCGGCCCAGCACCAAGCCTTCGAGCGCCCCCAGCTTGGATCAGGTCAAGAACCTCCTGCGGGACTTCGACCAGGCCCTGTACGACCGGGACTTCGAGGCCGCTCTGGGCATGGTCAGCTGCTACAACGTCTTCGAAGAGCAGCGCTACGGAACCTGCTCGGTGGCTGAGCTCATCAACGTCGCGCCCCTGCCTCGCGCCGGCATCGCCCGCCCCGAAGACGGCCCCCCCTGGTCCATGAACGTCTTCGACTCTCTGGACGCCCTCAAGCGCGTCTTCGCCGATCGCGACGACCCCAGCCTCTACCATGTGGAGATCACTCCCAGAAAGGGCGACGAGCGGACCCTCGCGGTGCAGTGGGTGGCCGGCAGCTGGAAGCTGGTGGGCGTGGTGGGCCTGCAGGGCGAGGATCTCACCATGATGCAGATCGTCTACGACCTGGACCGCAAGGAGAAGCGCGAGATCTTCGAGCGCCGCATGCAGGGCGAGCCCATCGACGCCAAGGGCAACCCCTACGACCCCTACGCCGAGTCCAAGACCCAGGAGTAGCCCTTGCACGCAGCCCTGCGCCCCGCCGCTCTGGCTTGCTTGCTGGCGGCGCCTGGCGTGGCCCAGGCCAGGGACTGGCGCCTCGAGGCGTCCATGTCGGGCCGCTACGGCATGATCCCCGACGCCTTGCTGGACAAGCTCTTCGATCTGCACGGCAGCATCCGGGGCCTGGGACCGGGCGTCGAGCTGGGCTGGACCCGCGACGGCTTCCACGCTCTGGCCGTGGCAGAGCTGGTCATGGTCACCACGCCCGACCAGATCTGGCTCGAGAAGGACGCCAAGAAGGTCGACGCGGTGTGGGTGGAGAACGACCTGCGCATCCTCTCCTACGGGCTGATCTTCGGCTACGAGTGGCGGCTGGTCGGCCCGGTCTCCGTCATGCCCGCCATCGGGTTTGTGCCCGTGCACCTGAAGGGCGCGCTGATCCAGTTCCCCACCGACGGTGGTCGCGACACCCCGGCCGAGGACCGCACCAAGGGCGACGGCGCGAAGGGCTCCCCCATCCGTATGCCCATGAACTTCAACAGCAGCGACCTGGGGCTCCGGATCCGGGTGCAGCCCTCCGAGCGCTGGTTCCTGTCCCTCGACGGCGGCTGGCGCATGATGATCTACGCCGGCCTCACCACCGGCGCGGCTTTCTGATCGCTGGGCGGGCTTGACGCGCGCCCGACACCGAGGCCCGCGGGCGGGGATAGATCACGCCTCCACAGCGTGAGCCCCACTGGAGCATTCATGGACGTCCTGGTCACCGGAAGCAGCCGCGGCATCGGCCGCGCCATCGCCGTCGAGCTCGCCCGTGGAGGCGGCCGGGTGGTGGTCAACTACCTGCTCAACGATAGGGCCGCGGCCGAGACGGCGGCCATGGTCGAGGCGGCGGGGGGCACCGCCATCGTGGTGCAGGGCGATGTGCGCTCCGAGAAGGACTGCAAGCGGCTGGCGGCCGCCCTGGATCGCTACGACGTGCTGGTGCACAACGCCGCCATCGGGGCCCTCAAGCCCACCGAGAAGATCCGCACCCCCCAGTGGGATCTCACCCTGGAGTCCTCCCTGCGGCCCTTCTGGCTGCTCTCCAAGCTCTGCCTGGATCGCCTCGCCGACGGCGGCAGCATCATCGGCATCACCTCCACCGGCTCCCGCAAGTTCGTGCCCGGCTACTCGGCCATGGGCGCGGCCAAGGCCGGGGTCGAGGCGCTCACCCGCCAGCTGGCGGTGGAGCTGTCGCCGCGGAAGATCCGCGTCAACACCGTCTGTGGCGGTCTGATGGACACCGACGCCCTGAACTACTTCCCCGAGCGGGAGCGCATGGTCAAGTTCGCCACCCAGTACACGCCCCTGGGTCGCATGGGCCAGCCCCAGGACATGGCCGACGCCGTGCGCCTGCTGGTCTCGCCTCAGGCCAGCTTCATCACCGGCCAGGTGCTGGTGGTGGATGGCGGGCTGTCGCTGCTCTAGGCCAGCTTGTCGATCGCTGCCTGGGCCCGCTCTGCGTCCGGGTGATCTGCGACCTTGGCCGCTGCCGCGAAGCACTCGCGGGCCTTGTCGCGCTTGCCCGTGACCTTGAGCAGCACGCCCAGGTGGTAGAGCGCCGAGGGGTCGCCGGGCTTGATGCGCAGGGCCTCGCGGTAGGTGGCCTCGGCCTGCTCGACCTCGCCGTCCTGGAACAGGGCCTGGCCTTCCTGGACCTTCTCGCCGGCGGCATGCACCAGCTCGATCTCCACGAAGGTCTTGACCCCCAGGTTGACCACCAGGATCCGCAGGGGCCCGGCCCACCAGATGGTGGCCGCCTCGACCGCGATGAGGGCGAAGAGCGGGACGTCGGGGATGATGGGCTTGCCCTTGTACTTGATGCGCACGCGGGTGTAGCGGCCCTGCTCGGCGTAGTGCTTGAGCTTGTCGGTGAGCGCGCGCAGGGACTGGTCCATGCGCTCGGGGTCCAGCTCCACAGCGATGCGCTCGAGCCAGGGGTTCTTCTCGTCGTTCTGGGGGGTCATGCGGCCTCCTGGTGAGCTGGCGGCTAGTCTGCGAGCACGCCCTTGCCACCTACTACGAACTCACGCACCCATGGTATTTCGCTGCGCTCTGTCTCGGTGCGGCTACCGGTGTAGCCGATGCGCTGATCCCGCACCATGGCGAAGCGGTCTGCCACGGTAAACGCCGAGTCCATGTCGTGGGTGACCACGATGCTGGTGACCCCCAGGCGGGCCTGCAGGCTGCGGATCAGCCCGTTGATGCGGCGGATGTTGATGGGATCGAGCCCCGTTGTGGGCTCGTCGTACAGGATCACGTCGGGCTGCACCGCGATGGCCCGGGCCAGGCCCACCCGCTTGCGCATGCCGCCGGACAGCTCCGCCGGGTACAGGTGCTCCACCCCGGGCAGGCCCACCATCTCGAGCACCTCGGCCACCCGGGTCGTGCGAGCCGCGACATCGCCCCAGCCGTGCTCCAGCATGGGGTACTTGATGTTCTGGGCCACGGTCATGGAGTCGAACAGGGCCCCGCCCTGGAACAGCATGGCGATGCGCTTGCGCAGCCCGGTGAGCTGGGCCGGCGCCATGGTGGTGACCTCCTCGCCGAAGGCCGTGATGCTGCCGCTGTCGATGCCGATCAGGCCCAGCAGCAGCTTGAGCATCACGCTCTTACCCACGCCCGAGCCGCCGATGATGGTGAGCACCTCGCCGGGGTACACGTCCAGGTCCAGCCCCGTGTAGATGATCTTGGGGCCGAAGCGCTTGTGGACGCCGGAGAACCGGATGATGGGGTCGGGGTGTTTGGGCGCGATGGGGACGGACATCAAAGCGCCAGGAAGAGGTTGGTGAGCAGGTAGTCTGCGGCCAGGATGCTGATGGAGACCCAGACGACGGTGACGGTGGTGGCCATGCCCACGCCCGCGGTGCCGCCCCGGGTGGTCATGCCCTTGTAGCAGCCGATGATGGCGATGAAGTAGCCGAAGAACACGGACTTCCCGAGCCCGTGGAAGAGGTCGTGGATCTGCACCGTGGCGATGACCTGCTCCCAGTAGAAGCGGGCGGTGACGCCCACCTCGGCCATCACCACCAGCTGGCCACCCAGGCAGCCCACGATGTCGGCCACCAGGGTGAGCAGGGGCATGGCGATCAGGCAGGCGAGCACCCGGGGCACCACCAGCTTCTTGACCGGGTCGGCCCCCAGGGCGCGGATGGCGTCGATCTGCTCGCTGACGGCCATGGAGCCCAGCTCGGCGCTCATGCCCGAGGCCACCCGGCCGCCCACCAGCAGGGCCGTGAGCACCGGGCCCAGCTCGCGGACCAGGCCTTCGCTGACCAGGGAGCCGGTGTAGAGGCTGGCGCCGTAGCCGGCCAGGGCCGCCGAGAACTGCAGGGCCATGACCATGCCCACGAACACCGCGGTGAGCACCGTGACCGAGATGGAGCCGATGCCCACCGCGTCCAGCTGGTTCACCAGGGCCGAGAACTCGAAGGGGCGGCGAAACATGGCGATGCTGCTGCGCCAGGCCAGGATGCACATGGCGCCCAGGTGCCCGAAGAACGTGAAGATGCCCCAGGAGTGCCAGGAGGGAGCCCTTGCCTGCGTGCTCACGGCTCTTCCCCGTGGGCCTGGTAGCCCTCGAGGACCCCCTCGAAGGCCGGCCAGCCGTCGTCGAAGTGGGTGGGAGGCGCGATGAACACAATGTCGTAGGTGCAGGCACCCCGGTTGAACACCACGGCGCCCACCTGGACCTCCAGCCCGTCCAGCAGGCCCCGCTGCACGCTGACCCGGCCGGTGCGGCCGGCCACCTCCAGTGGCTCGTTGCGCAGCTCTTCGGGTTGGTCCAGGCCGTGCATCAGGTGCCGCAGCAGCTGCTCTGGGCGTCCGTCCAGGAAGCGGGACCCGCAGTTGCTGTCGGTGTAGATGCTGGCCTCGAGGTGGCCGTTGTACCAGGCCTTGTCGGCACCCCCGGGATCGACCCGTAGCCAGGTGGCGGGGTCGGGGATGCCCACGTCGTAGCGACCCTCGAGCTTGCGAGCCATGCGCACCTTGCGGGGTGTGCAGCCCGCACACAGCAGCGCGCACAGCGCCGCCAGCGAGGGGACGCTCAGGCGCATCAGGGGGCGTCCTGATCGGGGTTGACGAAGGCGGTGGAGCGGCCGGCTTCCTCCACCACGGCCAGGAAGACCTCCTCGAGGTCGGCGTCGCCGGCGGAGGCCGAGGCCCGCAGCTCGGCCATCGTGCCCAGGGCCACCAGGCGGCCCTTGTTGATGATGCCGATGCGGTCGCAGACCTCTTCGGCCACGTCCAGGGTGTGGGTGGAGAGGAAGACCGTGCGGCCGCCCGCGGCGATCTCGCGGAAGACGTCCTTGATCTGCCGGGCGCCGTGGGGGTCGAGGCCGACCATGGGCTCGTCCACGATCATCAGGCGGGGTTCGTGCAGCAGCGTGGCACTCAGGACCAGCCGCTGCTTCATGCCGTGGCTGTAGCCCTCGATGAGCCGGTCGGCGAAGGGGCCCAGCTCGTACAGCTCGAGCAGCCGGCGGCCCTCGGTCCGGACATGGCTGGCGGGCAGGCCGTAGATGCCCGCCACGAACTCGAGGAACTCGTAGCCGGTGAGCTTCTCGTGCAGGTAGGGCCGGTCGGGGATGAAGCCCACCCGCTGCTGGGCCTGCACCGTGTCGGTGAGCAGGTCGAAGCCGTCGATGGTGATGCGGCCCGCGGTGGGGGGCAGGACCCCGGCCAGCAGCCGGATGGTGGTGGTCTTTCCGGCGCCGTTGGGCCCCAGGAAGCCGAAGATCTCCCCTGGCCGGACGTGCAGGTCCAGCGGATGGAGCGCCTGGAAGCTTCCGTAGCGTTTCTCGAGCTGCTCGACCTTGATCACGGGGACCTCATGGGGCTGTGGGCTGACACTAGCGGACCTCGACCACCTCGAGCTGGATTCGACCCATCATGCCCAGGATCTCCACCTGCCGGTCCAGGTCTCCCTCGACGAGCTTGATGTGGGTGGCGTCGGCCGGAAACTGGCCGAAGGTGGGGTCCACGGGGACCCAGGGGGTGTCGCCGCCCAGGTGGACCTCGGGCCAGGCGTGGTAGTAGAAGTTGGGCGTGCCATCCATCTGGTCGGTGTAGACCAGCCCGGCGGCGATGCGGGCGGGGATCCCCGCGGCCCGGGCCAGGGACACGTACAGGGCGGTGTGCTCGTTGCAGTCGCCTTCCTTGCGGCGGAGCACCTCGAGCCCGTTGGGCAGGGAGAGCACCGGGCGCTTGTCCAGCTCGGCGTACACCCAGCGCACCAGCTCCCTGGCCGCCGCCTTGCGGTCGGGGGTGCGCTCGAGGATCCCCCAGGCGGCGTCGCGGATCTCGCGGTGGTCCGAGGGGATCAGGGTGCCGGGCTGCAGCGCCGCGATCAGCTCGGGACCAGCCGGCTGGGGGGGGCCGTCGGGGGGCTCGAGGAACAGGGGCGAGCCGTTGGTCTCCCACAGGGTGTCCGCCAGGTAGCGGGGCAGGGAGGGGATCTCGGCGGACAGGGGCATCATGATCTTGATCCTGTCGCCGTCTACCTGCTGTTGTGGGGGCTGACGGGGGATGCGAGCCGGATCGACGCCGGAGACCGTGACCTCGAGCACCTGGGAGCTGCGCGCGGAGGGGATCGGGCGGCTCAGGGCCACCGCCGAGCGGGCGATGAGGTCCACCGGCTCACTGTTGTCCAGCAGAGACTCGGCCTCTTCGCGGGTCATGCGCACCAGGGACAGGCCCAGCCCGCCCTCCTCGCGCAGGGTCTCGCCACCCGGGGTCACCAGCCGGCGGCTCTCCACGCCGGCGAAGCGGGTGGTCAGCCAGTAGGCTTCCTCGGCGGTACCGGGGACCAGTTCGACCCCGGTGACCTCGACCTGCATGGTGTCCTGGGCCAGGGTGACCGGATCGAAGTAGGGC
Organism: uncultured Pseudomonadota bacterium; assembly: GCA_937912125.1. GTDB lineage: Bacteria > Myxococcota_A > UBA796 > UBA796 > JAFGLY01 > CALDOK01. The sequence goes on along the minus strand of CALDOK010000312.1, from coordinate 6,728 downwards.
AGCTCGAAGCGCTGGCCCACCGCGAGCTCTTCGCGGGTGAGCAGCCGCTCGAGGGACATGGACATGGCCGGGGCCTGGTCCATGGGCAGGTCCAGGCTCTGGACCTCGCCGGCCTGGACCAGCTCCATGTGCAGCTCACCGGGCCTCATCTCGCCTCGGACCGCCAGCTTGATCTGGTCGGAGTCCATGTAGAACTCGAAGCGCTTCATGGTCTTGTCGGCGTCGAGCACCGCGGTGCTGGCGGTGATCACCTGCTGGATGCTGCCCATGGCCACCATGCGGAACAGGCTGCGGGAGCGCACCAGGGCGCCGCCGTCCGCGGTGTTGCTCTGGCTGGTGACCGCGTAGCCCACGGGCTGGTCTTCGAAGAAGATGCCCATCCAGCGGTCTTGGCTGGGGCCGGTGACCAAGGCCTCGGGATCGATGGGCCGCAGCGCGCCCTGGACGTCGCCGCGGGTGGTCGCCCAGGCCGCCAGGGCCACGAAGGCCACCACCGCCAGCAGCTCGACCAGCAGCAAGGGTGTGAGGGTGGGGCGGGTGGAGGGGATGGAGGCCTCGGCTACGCTGGGTCCTGGGGACGCTCTGGGTAACCCGGCGGCCAGGCTCCCGACGTGGGCGCAAACACGTCCGGGAGCTGCCGGCTTCCACGCTCTGGCGGGGCTATCGGTGCAGGTGGCCACCAACTAGTGCCCTGGGCCTGGAGGGTTGGCTATGGAGCCAGACCCACGGCTGCCGAGGCGCGAGCGGGGAGGCTCCATGACCCAGCAACTCCAGACCTATGCCCAGCTCGCCGCGGCTCCCGGCGAGTCCACGCCCCCCATCGTGGTGCGCTCCGACCCCGAGCTCGGGCTGCTGGCCCTGGGGGAGTGCAACCGAGCGGGCGCCGACGGTGAAGCCGCCGTCCACCTGGTGATCAACTCCCTGAGCAACCACCTCGAGATGAGCGCGGGTGAGCTGGCGGCCTACCGGGAGCGGCCCACCGACGATCTGCGCAGCCGCTTGCTGCGCGCCCTCGAAGACGCGGTGATGCGGGCTGGCAAGGAGCTCTTCCTGTTCGCGAGCCGCCGCAGCAGCGAGCTGGCCGTGGGGGTCGAGGTGCTGCTGCGCGTGGGCAACGAGGTCTTCGCGGCCCATGTGGGGCGCGGCGGCATCTATCTGGTGCGGCGGGATCTCCTGCACCGCCTGGCCCGCGGCCGCAGCCCCGAGCGAGGCTCCGGGCCGCCCACCGGCTCGCGCTGGGACACGGTCTCGGACGAGCCCTTGCTGCTGGGGCGCGACAGCCAGGTGAAGGTCCAGACTCTGATCTTCGAGGTCTGGCCGGGCGACCACCTGGCGCTGCTCACCAGCGGGCTCGCCAATCGCCTGGACGACGCGGACATCCGCACCTTGCTGGCGGTGCTCGAGCCCGAGCAGGCCGCCCGAGGCCTGCTCCATATGGCCCGCGAGCGCGGAGCCCCCGGGGCGCTGGGCGCCTACCTGGTGCGGGTGCCCGGGAGCCCAGATCAGGTCAGCGAGAGCGTGGTGAGCCTGCTGCCGGTGCTGGGCAGGATCCCGCTGCTCAACTGGTGCAACCGCGAGGAGCTGCTCGATGTGGCGGCGGTGGCGCGTCCCCAGCGCATGGTCAAGGGCGAGACCATCTTCGCCGAGGGCGAGAACGGCGCCGAGCTGTACCTGCTGGTGGGCGGCGACGTGTCCGTGGTGCGTGGCGGCACCGGCGTGGCCCACCTGGGCCCGGGCAGCACCTTCGGCGAGATGGCGCTGCTGGATCAGCCCATGCGCTCGGCCACAGTCGAGGCCCTGAGCGACGGCGAGCTGCTGGTCATCAGCCGCGAGGCCTTCTTCACCCTGCTCAAGGCCAGCCCCGCCCTGGCGGTCAAGCTGCTGTGGAACCTGCTGCTGGCCGTCTCGGGCAACCTGCGGCGCACCACGGCCATGATGTCCGGGCTGGTGTCGGGGGCCATGAGCATGGAGCTGGGCGAAGACGACGACCCCACCATCCAGGTGCGGCGCAAGGGCGGGCCCCGGTCTACTTGAGCACGGTGCCGAAGCGGGACAGGCGCAGGGTGCCCACCTTGCCGTTGCAGTGGTCCCAGGACAACCAGACCACCATGGCGCGGCCCTTGATGTTGGCCATGGGTACGGTGCCCCAGGCGCGGCTGTCGGACGAGTTGTCGCGGTTGTCGCCCATCACGAAGATCTCGTTGGCGGGCACGGTGAAGGGGCCAAACTCGGACAGGCGGCCGCCGGTGCCGGGGGAGTAGAGCACCGTGTGGGGCTCGTCTTCGTCGCCGGCCTCGAGGTAGAGCTCGGCGGGGGAGGGGGTGCAGTTGTCGTCGACGAAGTTGTAGTCCTCGACGTATTCCTTGGCGACCCGCTCGCCGTTGACGAACAGGGTGTTGTGCCGGACCAGGATCTCGTCGCCCGGGACGCCCACCACCCGCTTGATGTAGTCCACCTTGGGGTCGGCCGGGAAGCGGAAGACGATGATGTCGCCCGGCTCGGGCTCGCCCACGGGCACCAGCTGTTGGGTGGTGAAGGGGAAGCGGAAGCCGTAGGAGAACTTGTTGACGATGATGTAGTCGCCGATCTCGAGGGTGGGAACCATGGAGCCGGAGGGGATGCGGAAGGGCTCGGCCACCACCGAGCGGATCACCAGCACGGCCAGGAGCGCGGGGCCCCAGGTCTTGAGCAGATCCCACAGCCAGGCGCCCGCGCGCTGGCCGGCGGCTCCAGGCTCTTCGTCGTCCAGCAGCTGGTCGAGCTCTTTGTCTTTTGTGGCCACAGCGGGTTCCTCGGCGGGGCTGCTCCGGGGGGCGGGGGCCGGGCGGGAGGCGCGGTGTCACCGGGAGCAGGCGAACACGGCCCTTAACACCTGGCGAGGCCGTCCGGAAGCGGCCCCGTGGCGGCGTTGCGTACCGGCGCACCCGATGGCGGTTGGGCACGCTCCATCCGGCGGGGTGGGCGTCGGGTCGACCCCCCGTCATCGGAGGGCATTCCACGCCGGGGTCGGCGTGCGTTAGGGCTGGCCCATGACCTTTCAGATCTTCTGCGATCAGCTGTCAGCGCGGCTCCACGGTGGGCCGCCCGCCGTTCGCGGGCTGCTGGCCGACCCCAGACATGCCGCCGTGGTGGCCATCTTCCGGCAGGCTCCCGCCGCGGAGGAGGGTGGACAGCCTGGCGAGCCCGAGCTGCTCCTGATCCGTAGGGCTGAGGTCGCTGGCGACCCCTGGAGCGGACATGTGGCCTTCCCTGGCGGGCGCATGGATCCGGGGGACGCGGGGCCCATGGGCGCTGCCCTGCGGGAGGTCCACGAGGAGCTCGGCCTCGTGCTCGAGGCCCACGGACGCATCCTGGGCGAGCTGTCCGGCCAGCTCACCCTGCCTCAGCTGGGAAGGCAGATGGTGGTCCATCCCTTCGTGGCTGCGCTCGAGTCCACGCCGGAGCTGCAGCCCAACCGGGAGGTCGCGCGTGTGCTCTGGGTGCCGTGGCGTCACCTCGTCCAGGGCGAGGGGCTCGGTATCCTGAACTGGGAGTGGAAGGGCCGGCAGCTCGAGCTTCCCTGCCGCCGGCTCCAGGGCGAGGTGCTGTGGGGCATGACCCTGCGCATGGTGGAGGATCTGCTGAGGTTGTTGGATGGCTTCGCCGCGGGCGAGTAGGGCGCCGCGGGGCTCAGGCCACCACCAGCCCGTGGCTGGGGAGCAGCTGCCGCAGCACGTAGGTGCGGTGCAGCGCCGCCGCTTGGTAGAAGCGGTAGACCGGCGAGCATAGGGCCTGGGTGGAGTCCTCGGACCGGCCCAGCTGCTCGAAGAGCTGGTTCCACAGCTGGGGGTCATAGCAGGGGATCTCCTGGCCCCCGGCCGCGAACAGGGCGCCGCTGGAGGCGGCCTGCTGCCAGCGCTCGATGCGCCCCAGCTTGGGGGCCTGGGTCAGGATGACGGCCTGGACGGTCTCCCGGATCTGCTCGAAGCGCAGGCCGGGATCCCCGCGCAGCTCGGGGGAGCGCTCGGCGACCTGGGTGTAGAAGCGGTGCAGCGCCTCGCAGGCCTCGATGTAGGTGCGGGGATTGTCCCGGGTGCTGGGGGCGTCGTCGCCCTCGAAGGTCACCCGCCAGATCAGGTAGGGGCGGTCCGGGTAGGTGACGACGGCGCCGTGGCCCAGCGCGCCGGAGAGGGCCTCGATGAACCAGGACTTGATGTTGGCCATCAGGCCCCCCTGGTCCCCGAAGCGCGCCTGGAACTCGCGGGCCTTCTCGAGGATGTACTCCTCGATCTGAGGGGCCAGCTCATGGAACTCGAAGCTGTCGTTGACCACCTTGTTGCGCCGCGACGAGACCCCCGAGAAGCCGTAGTGGGAGAAGGTGTCGGCGTAGACGTGGGAGGCCACCCCCAGCAGCTGCGGGTAGCAGGGCAGGCGGTGTAGCTCCATGTGGTGCTCGAGCATCTCTCGGGCGATGGCGCTGTCTTTGCGGCAGACCAGGCGCTCGGTGAAGGTGTCGCCCTGGTTGCCTGGCAGGAAGTGGAAGGGAACCCAGATTCGACGTTGAGCTTCGTCGTCGATGTTCTCGAGGTCGAAGGGGTGGTGAGCCGTGGCGGCCACGTCCACCCTGCCTCCGTCTCGGAACAGGGCCCTGTCCCGCTGGGCGTTGTCGTCGACGAACTGGGCCGCGGTGGCGATGGTGGTGGCCACGTCGGCGCGCAAGCCTGCAGCCCGGGCCATGGCCCAGGTGCCGTAGTAGTGCATGTCGCTCTGCATGGGGCCAGCCTACACCAGTTCGGGGACCCCGGCGGGTTAGCCGGTGCGGGTCGGACTCGCCCGGGAGATCACCGTGGTCCATCGCCTCGAAGGTGAACATGTGGATGAGCGCTTCGTGGAGCTCGCCCTGGGCGGGGGGAGCGTGCGCGGCGCGTCCTACGAGGGCTGCCGCTTCGAGCGCTGCAGCCTCGAGTCGGTGCGCTTCGTGGACTGCAGCTTCGTGGACTGCAGCTTTCAGGACTGCGGTCTGGTGGGGGTGGGCCTGCCAGGCTGCACCATGCTGGACGTGAGCTTTGTGGGCGGACGGGCCATGGGGGTGGACTGGGTGTCCCTGCGCAGGCTCACCTTGGCGCTGCGCTTCGACTCGGTGCGCATGGACTACGCCAACTTCACAGGCATGCCTCTCAAGCGCACGGTCTTCGAGGGCTGCGGCCTACGGGGAGCGGTGTTCGGTGAGTGTGATCTGTCGGGCTCTCGCTTCGGCGGCAGCGATCTGACCGACGCGGACATCCGCCACGCGGACCTGCGCGGGACCGATCTGCGGGACACCCGCGGCTGCAGCTTCCACGTCGGCTCGTGCAAGCTGGGCAAGACCATGGTGGACGTGGACACCGCCGTGCTGCTGCTCCACAGCCTGGGCGTGCGCTGCCCGGATCTGGGGGGTGGGGCCTAGCCCCTACAAGCCCCCGGTGGGCTCCCGGAACATCAGGTTGGCGCCGAACCACAGGGCGCTACTCTCGTCGCTGGGGGAGGCCTCGCTGGGGAAGATCAGGCCCGTGCCGCTGCCGTGGCGCCCGCCGACGTAGTCGATGGCCTCGGGCGTGCGGATGGCGGCGTTGTAGACGTAGTAGTCGTAGTTCGCCGCGAAAGCCTGGTTGACCACCACGTAGTCCCCTGGCTGTAGATCCAGGGGCTCGGTGCCCACCCAGCGGAAGCCGCCGTAGCTGGAGCTGTCGGCTGCGTCCCACGAGGGCATGCTCGCGGTCACCACCAGGGACTGGCTGTCGGTCTCCCACAGGGCGATCTCCGCGCTGTGGAGCAGGCCATCGCCGTACAGGTCGAAGACGCCCAGGTCGGTCAGGACCACGGGCTGGCGCAGGGTGAAGCCGTAGCCCACGGTGTACGCCCCGTGGTAGCTCCACTCGTACGCCCCCGTGAGCTCCACCGCGGCCGTGGGGAAGACCGGTGGGTCGAGGCCGAGCAGGGTCGCGGCGAAGCGCTCGCCCATCACCCGCTGGCCGGTGCCCTGGTAGTGCCAGCCATCGGCGGGGTAGGTGCCCAGGTCCTCGGTCTCGAAGGCGTAGACCGCGGGATCGGCGTCGGCGGCGGCCTGCTGCGCTTCCCGCACGGCGTCGCGGTAGGCGGCCAGGCCGCGGCCGTCGATGAGCCCCAGGGAGAAGGGGAGGTCGGCCACGGCCACGTCTTCGCGCACCCGCTGGATGAGGTGCTCGAGGTTGTCCTGGTAGGCCGCGGCCCAGGACGGCTGGGTGGCGTCGGCCTCGCCTTGCATCCAGATCATGCCGGCGACCTGGCAGTCCACGCCCTGCTCCTCGAGCTCGGCCAGGCCGTCCCGAACCGTGCTGAGCCACACGGTGTAGCCTTCCCCCATGGTGGGGTCCGAGGCGTCCACTCCGGGGTACCAGTACACGGCCAGATCGGTGCCGCCCACCGCATGCTTGATCAGGTAGACCTCACGGTCGGGGTGCGCGTCTGCCATCGCGCGGCCGAAGCTGACCTCGGGCCCCATGGCCACGGCCGTGCCGCTGCTGTAGTCGCTGCTGGGCTGCAGACCTCGCCAGGCGGGCCAGCCGGACCAGTAGATCCACACATCGTCCTGTTCCACCCGCAGAGACGGGGGCAGGGCGTCGACTTGGCCCACGCCCACCATGTTGGACTGCCCGCCCAGCAGATAGACCAGCGCGGGCTGCGGTCCGATCCCGGTGTCGGTGTCGGTGTCGGTGTCGGTGTCGGTGTCG
>CALDOK010000311.1 GCA_937912125.1 uncultured Pseudomonadota bacterium | reverse complement strand
GTCCACCGGACCTCCGAGCCCCCGCGCCCTGGTGGCGCGCCGGAGCACGTTCGTGCCCCGGAAGAACAACCCTGCGTTCGAGGCCGAGTTCTTGGCAATTGGCCGAATGCTGGGTCGTGGCCCCTGTACACGGGCCGTGCGGCCCGTCGTTGCGTCAGCCTGCGGGGGCGAAGACCAGGTGGAAGGCCTGATGCCGGGTGTCGGCCCCCTCGGGGGGCGTCTGGGGGTGGTCGTCCAGCAGGCGGAAGCCCGCCTGGTCGAAGGCGTGGACCACCCACTCCTTGGGGCAGCGCCGCGGCGGCACGGGCAGCGCGTTCCAGGGGCGAAGCACGTGCACCTGGGCGTCGGGCGTCACCGCGCTGCGGATCGAAGCGAGCATACGCTCGCCGGCCTGGACCCTCATGGGCGGCAGCGCGACGCCGGAGTCCGCCGTGGGGAGGCAGCCGACGCCGGTGTCGATGACGATCACGCGGTCTACCGAGGCGGGGGGCAGGGAGGCGTCATCGAGCCGGGAGTGGACTCGCTCCACCCGCTCGCTGTCTGGCAGGACCTCGAGGGCGGCGCCCAGGACGTCCAGGGAGCTGGCGTCGGTCTCGACGGCATAGAGCCGGGCGAAGGGTGTGCCCTCCACCAGCAGGCGCACGGGCAGGGCGCCGGTGCCGCTTCCGATGTCGGCGATGACGCTGGCCGGGGTGATGCCGAAGGGGGTGAGGTCCAGGGTGGTCGCGCGGGACGCGCCCTGGCGGTAGGCCTCGAGCAGGGCCTGGGGATCGCCGCTCAGGGCACGGATGGCCTGCATGGCGTCGGCGGTGTTGGCCGCAGCGCCGCGGTCGTTCGGTGCCACGCTGTTGGGGTTGGCGGTGGGCACGATCCTGGCGGGGCTGGCTGCGGCCGCTGCGGCGGGCTGGTGGGCGGATGGTGCCGCCGGGGGCGCCGCAGGAGGGGAGGGCGAGCAGGCGCCCATCAGGGCTGCGACCGCCACCGAGAGCCCCGCGAGGGCGGGGAAGATCAGGGCGCGCAGGCGGCGGGGGAACGGTGGGGGCAGGGTCTCAGGCACGCTCACCACCTCGTGGCAGGACGGTTGGAAGCATAGACAGCGGCGTGGCGTGCTGCAAGCGGCCACGCCGGGGAGGCCGCGCTATGTTCGCCCCGGTCCTGTGGCGCCGCGCCTGCCCGTCTCGCCCGAGGGGCGGCCGGCTGGGAGCGAGGTCCCGATGAGCGACGTGCGGGAGATCATCCGAGCCTACATCCTGCGCGAGCTGGCCCCGGATCTGCCGGGCGGGCAGCTGCTGGACGACACCTCCCTGTTCGGGCCTCGCGGTGTGATCGACTCGCTGGCCATCATCTCGCTGGTGGCGCACCTGGACCAGGCCTTCGCCTTCGAGGTCCAGGCCCACGAGATCACCGAGGAGAACTTCCGCAACGTCGATGCGCTGGTCCGCTTCGTGGCGTCCAAGCAAGGCCCCCAGAGCTGATGGGGCTGGCCCGCCAGCTCTCCCTGGTCGCCTCGGAGCGGCCGGACCAGGCGGCGCTCATCGAGGCGCGGGGGGGCGCGACCTTGCGCTACGGCGAGCTGATGCAGCTGGCCAACGGGCTGGCGGATCGACTCGCCGCGGCGGGCCTGCAGCCTGGCCAGCGGCTGCTGGTGGAGGCCTCCGGCCGGTCTCGCACCGTGGCCTGGCTGCTGGCGGGGTGGCTCCGCGGCGCGGTGGTGGTGCCCCTGAGCCCGGATCTGTCCAGCCGCGAGCGACACTTCTTCACCGAGCATGCAGGGGCGGCGCTGGCCGTGAGCGCAGCGGCCGAGCAGCCAGGCTCTACCGGGGTCCAGCCGGGCTCCCCCCTCCCGCGCCTGCCCGGTGGTGCCGGCGCCGCGGCCATCCTCTACACCTCGGGGTCCACGGGTGACCCCAAGGGGGTGGAGCTGAGCCACCGCGCGCTGCTCGCCAACGCCGCCCGCGTGGCGCAGCGCTACGGCCTGGGGGCTTCCACCCGCTTCCTGAGCGTGCTGCCCCTGTTCCACGGCCACGGCCTGGTGGTCACCTGCCTGGCCCCCCTGCTGGCCGGAGGGACCGTGGTGCTGGATGGGCCCTTCGACGCCTTCGCGGCTTCGCGCTTCTGGTCCGCCATCGATGGCCACGGGGTCACGGTCTTCAGCAGCGTGCCCCCTGTCCTGCGCTTGCTCGTGGCCCTCTGTCCGCCCCGCTCGCCCGTGGCGTCCAGCCCCCTGCGCTTCGGCCTGTGCGCCTCTGCGTCTCTGCCACCATCCCTGCAGGCCAGCTTCGAGGGCCGCTTCGGCTGCCCTGTGGGCAACTCCTACGGCCTGACCGAGACCGCGGCGTGGTGTTCCTACGGAGAGCCCGATCCACAGCTGCGCGCGCCGGGCTCCGTGGGCCGTCCCGAGCCCGGCGCCCTGCGCGTGCTGGCGCCCCCGGACCAGGTGGGGGAGATCCAGGTGCGCGGCCCCACGGTGATGACCGGCTACTTCCGCAACCCCGAGGCCACGCGCCGGGCCTTCGATGGCGAGTGGCTGCGCACAGGCGATCTGGGCCGGCTGGACCCTGAGGGCCGGCTCTTCCTGGCGGGTCGTCGACGGGACGTCATCAACCACGGAGGCTTCTCGGTCTACCCCGAGGAGGTGGACGAGGTCCTGGTGGAGCACCCCTGCGTGAGCCAAGCGGCCACGGTGGAGCGGGCGTCCGACACCCATGGCGAGGCGCCCGTGGCCTTCGTGGTGCTGTGCGGCCCGGTGGACAGCGCCGCCCTGCGCGCCCACTGCCGGGGGCGGCTGGCTCCCCACAAGATCCCCGTGGAGTTCCTGCTCATCGACGATCTGCCCCGGGGGGCGACCCACAAGGTGTGCAAGGACCAGCTGCGCGCCATGCTGAACGGGCAGGAGGCTTAGCCGTGCCGGAGATCGGCAGGCTGCTGCGCCCCGATGTGCTCACCGCGCTGAGCATCACGCCGTGGATCTTGTTCGCCTACCTGGCCTTCACCATCGTGACCGCGGGCCTGACCTGGGCCGCGCCCGTGCGGTATCGCAAGCCGCTGTTGCTGGTGGCGAGCCTGGCCTTCGGCTGGCTGTTCCTGGACCCCGTGATCGCGCTGGTGGTGCTCGGCGTCACCCTGGCGCTGTTCGTCATCAGCCGGTGGCTGCCGCCTGGCCGGCCGCGCGTGCTGGCCGCCGCCGCTCTGTTGGCCTTCGTCTTCCTGCCCTTCTGCTTCAGCGGCGTCCCCATCGAGCGCGCCCTGATCCGCTCCCAGGGCTGGCCAGGTCAGCTCGTCCTGCTCATGGTCTTCTTCAAGCGGGCCATCTACTTTGCCTACGAGCTGCACCACGGACGCATCCGACGGCCCAGCCTGGTGGACTTCCTGGTCAGCTTCATCTCGCTGCCTTTCCTGCTGGGGCGGGCGCCCGTCGTGGCCTACACCCACCTGCATGATCGTTACCGGCCTGTGGATGCCAAGGCGCTCTGGAGCGGCTCGAGGACCGTCCTCTTCGCCCTGCTCCACCTGGCGGCCTTGGGCCTGCTGGCGGGGCGGTTCATCCACGTCCCCATGGACGCGCCCCTGGCGCACGCGGCGGTCCACATGCCCTGGGCCGAGCTCGCGATGGTGCTCGGGCTCAACTACCTGGCGTTCTACCTGTTTCGGTACTCCCACGAGCAGATCAGCGTGGGTGCGGCCAGGCTGTTGGGCTTCGCCATCGACGACAACTACGCCAATCCGTTGGCCTCCACCGACTACGCCGACTTCTGGCGGCGCTGGAACATCCACTTCCGGCAGATGCTGGTGTCCATGTTCTATTATCCGGTGGCCCTTCGCCTCAGCCGCCGCTTCCCCCGGCGCAAGAAGCTGAACGTGATCGGCGCGTGCATCGCCGTGTTCACGGTGCACGGGCTGTTCATGCTGTACACCATGGGCATGTTCATCCCGCTTGGCCAGACCCGACGCTGGGGGGATCTCGCCCTGAGCTTGCTCCTCTACGAGCTGCTCCAGGTGGTGCTCACCGCGGGCTCACTCCTGCTGCTCGGCCGCGCCCACCGCACCGGGCGGTGGCGCTGGATCGGCGTTCCGCTGGGGATCTCCGTCACCTTCGTGCTCCGCGCCCTGATGCTCCTGCTCATCTGGCGGCGCAGCATGGGCCTGCCCGCCGCCGCGGTGGTATTCCTCGCGCTGATGCCCTGAGGCCCGCTCGGGTCACCTGGAGAATCCTATGCTCCGCGATCACTGGTATGCGTTGCTCGAGTCCCGTGAAGTGCCCGCTGGCCGCCCGGTAGGCGTGACGCGGCTGGATCGCCGCATGGTGTTCTGGCGTGGTCCCGACGGGGTTGTTCGCTGCGTGCACGACTGCTGCTGCCACCGGGGCGCGTCCCTGGCGGCAGGCGAGCTTCGGGGCGGCGGCTTGGCCTGCCCCTTCCACGGCTTCGTTCACCAGGGCGACGGGCGGGTCAGCCTGATCCCGGCCAACGGGCGCGCGGCGCCGGTGGGCGATCAGTACCGGGTCGAGGCCTGGCCGGTGCGCGAGGCGCACGGCTTCATCTGGCTCTGGTTCGGTGAGGACCGCGAAGAGCTGCCGCCGCTGCCGTTCTTCGAAGACCTCGCCGAGCCTGGCTGGAGCTGGGGAAGCGCGGTGGATGACTGGCCGATCCACTACACTCGGGCCATGGAGAACCAGCTGGATGTCGTCCACCTGCCCTTCGTGCATCGCCGCTCCATCGGCCGGGGCGTGGGCACGGTGGTCCACGGCCCCCTGGTCCGCCAGCAGGGTGTCTCCATCCGCTTCTGGGTCCAGAATGTCCAGGATGACGGCCAGGTCGTGGCCAAACGTCCCGACCAGATCGGCCAGGAGGACGCGGGGGTCGAGCTCGAGTTCCGCTTCGGCAACGTCTGGCAGAACAAGCTGGGGCCCAAGTTCCGGGTCATGTTGGCGTTCGTGCCGGTGGACGCCGACAACACCCGCATCTACCTGCGGGTCTACCAGCGCTTCGTGACCGTGCCGCTGATCGCCGGGTTGGTCAACTGGGTGGCCAACATCTTCAACCTCCGCATCCTGCGCGAGGACAAGGCGGTGGTGCTCACTCAGCAGCCCCGGCGGACGCACCTGAAGATGGGGGAGAAGCTGATCCCGGGTGACATGCCCATCGTCGCGTTCAGGCGCTACCGGGCTGAGCGTCTGGGAGAGTGATCGCCCCGACTGCTGCTATCGCAGCGCCGAGCGCACCCAGATGGCCACCATGGAGGCCCACAGGGAGCCGGCGCAGATCATGGTGATCAGGGGCGCCACGAAGCCCGGGTCGGGGGAGGGCGTGAGCATGCTGGTGACGCAGGCGGCCAGCAGCAGCGCCGCGGCGATGGCGGCGTGCCGACGCAGCTTGGGGCGTGCGGACTGGGTGCGCCAGGCCTGGAGCGCGGTGGCCAGCACCAGGCCCGTCGCCAGCAGCGCCAGGACCAGGCGAGCCAGCTGGAGCTGGTCGAAGCCATCGGCGGGGGCCCCGAAGGACAGCAGGTCTGGCCAGCCCAGGCAGCGCACCACGGAGTGGTCCCGCGCCACCAGCACGCCGCTGACCAGCACGGCGTAGACGGCCGCGGTGCTGCCCAGCGCGAGCTTGGTGAAGGGGCGCTCCAGGCTGAGCCGGTGCGCCCGATCCGGCGCAGCTACCGTCGCCGAGACCACCACTGCGGCCACCACCATCAGGGCCAGAGCCAGCAGGGCGGTGCCCAGGTCGGCGGCGGCCCAGCCGCGGTTCAGCCCCCAGAACACCCCGGCGGCACCGTACAACACCACGTTGATGATGGCGGCGATGGCCCCCAGCACGGTCCACACCACCCAGGGCCGATCCCGGTAGCGCCTCCATGCCACCACCGCCGCCGTGATGATCACGGGCATGGCGACGGGGGAGGCGAGGCGATGGCTCCACTCGATCAGGGGCTTGAGCTGCAAGGGGGGGATCAGTCGCCCGTGGCAAGCCGGCCAGTCCGGGCAGCCCACTGAGGCGTCGAAGATGCACACCACGCCCCCCGAGCACACCAGGACCCAGGTCATCACGGCCGCCAGCACAAAGAGAGGGCGGTGGCAGCTGGGGAAGACGGAGACCGGCTCGGCGGGAGTCATGGTGCGATCCTGGCTCGAGGGCGGGCTGAGCTATCACGGCGTGCCGCGTCGAGGGCGGAGCGTCCCTTCCTGTCACCTCTGCGCGATGCTGTTGACGGTACCCAGCGATCTGTCTAGAACGTGGGCGATGCGCTGCACCACCGTCATCTTGCCGCTGCTGGGCGGCTGCGTGTTCGTCCCCGGGTCCCTGGGCCCGGCGCTCGAGCCCGTCGATCTGGCGCCGGCCGCCCAGGCCTTCGAGCTGGCCCTGCCCCACCAGGCCCTGGCCCTGCTCGATGATCCCGCGCTGTGGCTGCCCGGCGATGCCGACTGCCCTGTGGTCAGCGTGGGCCCCGACGGCCTCGAGCGCTGGCAGGGCGGCTGCGCCCTGGCCGATGGCGCCATGGTCTTCGGCAGCCTCGAGCGCTTCGTCGGCCCCGAGCGCGCGTGGGTCGCGGGTGAGCGCCTCCAGGTGGTCGATGCCACCGGCTCCACCCTGCTCTACCTCGACGGGGCCGTCGAGCAGGAGCTGGCCGGCGAGCTCGTGAGCATCGGCGCCAGCTTCACCGCCTGCGGCATCGAGCGCCCCTGCGCCCGGGGGCCGGCCACGGTGGATCTGGCCCTCAGCCTCTTCCCCATCAGCGGCTACCCCGTCCACTACGACCTGGCGGTCGAGGGTGTGGTGGCCGCCGCCGATCTCGAGCCCACGTCGGTGGGGGGCACGGTGAGCATCGATCTGCATGCCTGCGCGGTCGAGCCGGCCAGCGGCAGCCTGCTGCTGGACGGCGATGCTCCCTGGGGCCTGGACTTCGACGGCGCCAGCGCCTGCGACGCCTGCGCAGCCACCGCCTTCGATGGCCTGCCTCTGGGCCTGGGCTGCGAGGACTGGCTGTAGCCGGCGGGCCTGGGGCTTCGGTCCAGACGGTCGGCCCGAAGGCATGGGGGGTGGTCAGGGCCTCGGCCTTGTGCGCGCCTCAGTCCACCCGCGCCGCGGAAGGCGGGGATGCCGCTCTCGGCCCAGCCGCCGGCGCACTGAGCGCCAGCGGACGCTGAGCCTGCGCCAGGCGTGCCAGGGAATACGGATCAGGCTTCATGCTGCGATGCTACATTGTTCGAGACCCGGACACATTCCCGAGGCCCCGCATGAAGCTCCTCTCCAGGATTCCCTTCCCACTGCTGGCTGCGAGCGCGGCCGTCGCCATGGTGCTCTACGCCTGCGGCGATGGCGGCCCCGGCTTCGGCAACGGCGGCACCAGCCGCGACGACTCCAAGATCCCCAGCACCGACGACACGGGCGGGGACGACACCGGCACGCCCGACTCCGCCCTCGACGACACGGGCCTGATCGAGACCGGCGACACGGCACCGGTCATCGACACCTCGCCCCCCTATGTCGGCGAAGGCTACGACCGCGGCGACGTGGCCTACAACCTGGTGGCGCCCGACAACCACGGCGGCACCTGGCGCCTGTACCAGCAGGCGGGCAGGCCGGTGGTGCTCGTCCTGGGCTACGCCCAGAGCTACACCTTCCAGGAGATCTGCAGCTGGCTGCCGGCCCTCGAGGACGAGTTCTCGGCCTTTGGCCTCCAGACCGCCGTGATGCTCTACCTCGACCCCACCGGCATGGACGCCGAGGAGGAAGACGCCATGGCCTGGGCGAACACCTACGGCCTGAGCGACGTGCTGTACGACCCCGACAGCGAGATCCGGGGTGAGTGGTCCTCCGCCACCCAGGTCAAGACCTACCTGCTCGATGGCGACATGGTCATCCAGTGGACCAACATGGAGAGCACCAGCCAGGAACAGCTGCGCCAGGAGATCGGCGACATCGTGTACTGATCCCGCGCCCGCGGGTGTGCCTGAACCCTAGCCAGCCCAGCCCTCTCCTCCGCCACGAGCCCCTATGCGCGTCCTGCTCATCAACCCGCCCATCGACGCGGTGCTCCGCAACGGTCACGCCAGCCCGGTCACCGCGTTTCTGTTCTTCAACTCGGCGCCCCTGGGGCTGCTCTACATCGCGGCGGCCCTGCTCGAGGCGGGCCATGTGGTGGACGTCATCGACGCGGCCGCCGAGCGGCTGGACGTCGCGGGCACCGTGCGCCGGGCCCTGGCCTTCCGTCCGGACGTGCTGGGCCTGGGGTCCACCACGGTGGGTTTCCAGAGCGCCGTGGAGCTGGCCGAGGCCCTCGATGGCGAGCTGCCCAGCGTCCCCATCGTGCTGGGCGGCCACCACGTCACCTTGCTGCCTGATCTGGCCATGGCCCACGCGTGCTTCGACGTGGGGGTGCTGGACGAAGGCGAGCACACCATGGTCGAGCTGGTGGAGCACTACCGGGGCGTGAAGGCGCTGCAGGCCATCCCAGGCCTGGTGATCCGCGGCGACGACGGCGGGCTCCACTACACCGCACCGCGCAAGAAGCTGTTGGACCTCGACAGCCTGCCCATGCCGGCGCGGCATCTCATCCCCCCCGAGCTGTACCGCCCCATCCCCATCGACGAGCACGGCCTGCCCAAGGTGGCCATGATCACCAGCCGGGGCTGCCCCCACCGCTGCGTGTTCTGCCAGAAGGCCGCCTCGGGCTACCGCAGCCACAGCGTCGATCGCATCGTCGCCGAGATGGAGCATGTGGTGCGCGACCTGGGGGCCAAGGACCTGGCCTTCGTGGACAGCCTGTTCTGCGTGTCCAAGAAGCGAGTCTGGTCCATCTGCGACGAGATCATTCGGCGCCGCATCGGCATCTCGTGGACCTGCTCGTCCCGGGTCGAGGTGGTGGATCATCCTCTGCTGCAGCGCATGGTGGACGCCGGCTGCTGGCGCACACGCTTCGGCATCGAGTCCGGCTCGGCCCGGGTGCTCGAGTTCATCTCCAAGGGCATCACCAAGGATCTCATCCGGCGCGCAATCACCTCGGCCCACGAGGTGGGCCTGCGCCCCAAGGCCTTCTTCATCGTGGGCCACCTGGTGGACAACCGCGACACCATCCTCGAGTCCATCGAGTTCGCCAAGAGCATCCCGCTGCACGACATCACCGTGCAGATCAACACCGTGTTGCCCAAGACCCGCCAGTCGGAGATCTTCGCGGAGCAGGGCGAGACCTACGGCCGCATCATCTCCGACTCCACGGACCTCACCTCCTTCTGGGAGCCCACCTTCGTGCCCTGGGGCCTCGAGTCCGGCGATCTGGTCGAGCTGCACCGGCGCTTCTACAGGGAGTTCTACCTGCGCCCCAAGATCATGCGCTGGCACCTGGGCACCATCCACAGCCCGCGGGACGTCAAGAAGTACCTCCAGGCCGCGGGCCTGTTCGCCTTCCTCACCGCCGACAAGCAGCTGCCCGACCTGTCGCGGCTGGGGGCCTTGTTCGGCGGTGCGGGCACGCCGGTGAGCGACGCCGGCTCCTGCGAGCGCTGAGATGTGGGAGGCGCTGTCGGTAGGCTGCGGCGGCTTCGTGGGTGCCGTGGCCCGCTGGGGCCTGTCCTCGTGGGTGCAGCGGCTGGCTGGCGGCAGCTTCCCCGTGGGCACCTTCGCCGCCAACATGCTGGGGTGCCTGTTCATCGGTGTGATCTTCGCCCTGGTCGAGGCCCGCCCGGACTGGTCACCCCATGTGCGCCTGTTCCTGATGGTGGGGCTGCTGGGCGCCTTCACCACCTTCAGCACCTTCGGCCACGAGACCCTCGAGCTGCTGCGGGCCGGCTCGTGGTGGCTGGCCCTGCTCAACGTGGTGGGCAGCGCCACGGTGGGCCTGTTGGCAGTGATGGCGGGGCGCTTCGTCGGCCGCGTGTTCTGAGGGCGCGGTCCACCATGCCTCCCACCCCCCGCTACCGTCAGGTCGACTGCCTCGGTCGTGCAGGGCTGCGCAAGCGCGATCTGGCCATCCCCACGGATGCGCGCCTCGACGTGCCTGCCGGGGAGACCATGACCCTGTGCGAGCTCGAGGGGCCGGGCCGCATCGTGCGCATCTGGATGACAACGCCGGTCATCAGCCAGCCAGGGGTGCTGCGGGACGCGGTGCTGCGGATCTTCTGGGACGACGAGGCCCAGCCCAGCGTGGAGTGCCCCCTGGGTGACTTCTTCGGGGCTTCCTTCGGCAAGCCCGTGCCCTTCGCGGGCGGGCGGCTGGCCATCCAAGGCGGTGCCTATGTCTGCTTCTTCGAGATGCCTTTCCGTCGCCGAGCGCGCATCGAGGTGGAGAACCAGGCCTCGCGGCGGCTGCGCTTCCTCTTCTTCCACATCGGCTACTACGAGCAGGAGCTCCCCGAGGGCCCCATCGAGACCTTCCACGCCCAGTGGCGCCGCCAGAACCCCACGGTCCAGGGCGAGCCGTTCCGCGCCCTCGATGCTCGGGGGCAGGGCCGCTTGGTGGGGGTGAAGCTGGACATGCAGTGCCGGGGCGTGTGGCTGAAGCCGCCCCTGCGCCACGCGGTCTTCCCCCGCGGCCTGGGCCTGGGAATGCTCGAGGGGCCGGAGTGTCTCCGCATCGACGACGAGCCCGAGCCATCCGTGGTGGGCACCGGCGCCGAGGACTTCTTCCTGGGGGGCTGGTACTTCCGCGGTGGGCCCTTCGACACGCCTACCCACGGGGTCACCGTGCGCAGCTTCCTGCTGGGGCGGGTGAGCGCCTACCGCTTTCTCGAGCACGACCCCATCCACTTCGAGCGTGCCATCACGCTGGACTTCGTGCACGGCACCGACAACAACACGGTCTCGGACTACGCCGCCACCACCTACTGGTACCAGCGCGAGCCCCACCAGCCCTTCCCGGCCCTGCCCGACCCCGCCCAGCGCCGGCCGTCGCCGGTGGCGCTCAGCCTGCTGCAGTGGGCCCTGATCACAGCCAGCGCGCTGACCGCGTTGGCCTGCGCGCTGTGGTTGGTGCTGGCGCTGAGCGGGCGGGGCTGACCCCGCCCAGTCCAGGCGCTAGTCGCGGTACATGTTGAAGTCGCCCATGACGCCGCCGAAGTGGTGACCCCAGTAGTTGTAGGCGTAGGGCGCGTTGGCCGCGATGCTCGAGGTGATGTTGTTCTTCTCGCCGGCCCAGAAGGTGATGCCGAAGGTGAGCAGGGGGAAGCGGAAGAAGCTCGAGTTGATGCCGGCGTCCCAGAAGAAGTCCTTGGCCACGATGCTGGACTCTACGAAGAACGCGACCTTGTCGCTGGCCATGTAGGTGGCGTTGAGGCCGCCGACGGTGACGAAGTCCATCTGCTCGGACAGGCGCAGCTCGATGTCCATGCCGCCGACCACCTGCAGGTCCAGGGGCTGGCCGGCGATCATGAAGCGCTTGCCTACGCCGATCTGGGGCCGCACGGCCGGGAAGATGGGCAGGGTGTTGAGGTGGAAGTCGAAGATGCCCGTGACGATGAAGTTGGTGCGGGCTGACTTGACCAGGGCGTACTTGGTGCCGCCTTCGAGGTTCCAGCCGGTGTAGCGGTGGATGATGCCCACGTGCCACGACCACTTGCGCTGGATCTGGGCTTCGTAATCGGCGAAGAGGTTGAGGTAGCTGGGGTAGCCCCACTCGAAGCCGGCCCGCATCTTGTTGCGGGGGTCGATGGACGCCAAGTGGCGCGGGGTGGCCAGCTTGATCTCGCGGCGCCCGGCGTCGACGATGTCGCCGAAGTCGTCGTCGAGGCCTCCGGGGACCCGCTCGGAGTACTGGAACTCGGTGAGCTCATCGACCCGGCGCTGGATGTGATCCTTGAACAGGGAGTTGGGGTACTGGGAGAGGTACTGCTCCCACTGGATGATCTCCTCGTCGGGGCCGAGATCCTCGATGCCGTCCTTGAAGTCGCGGTAGGCGCGGGCGGTGTCCTGGCCGGGGCCGCCGATGGGGACGGCTTCTTCTTCGTCGTCGAAGTCGAACTCGTCTTCCTGGTCGGTACCGAAGTCCAGGTCGTCCAGCGCTTCTTCGGAGGCGTCCTCGGCCTCGAGGGCGTCTTCGGCCTTCATGCGCTCGAGCTCTTCGTCGCCTTCCTGGACGTCGAGGGCGTCGTTGAAGACATCGAGGTTGATGTCATCACCGCCGTAGTCGAGATCTTCGTCCTTGGTCTCTTCGTCGTCGTCCTGATCCGCGAAGGCCACGAAGGTGGCCGAGGCCGTGTCGGCCAGGGCTGAGGGGGTGGTGACGGCGAAGGCGCCGAGCAGGGCGGTGAGAGTGAGCATGCCGGTCATGGGGACTCCGTCGCTCGTGGCAGAGACAGGGGAGCGATGAAACCACCCCACGCCTGGGGTCAGGCATGGGTGGGGACAGCGGATAATAGGACGCTGCCGGCACTCCAGCAAGACCGGCGACGCGCTACGGAGCCCCCATGGAGCCCATCCCTGTCCCCGAGCACATCCAGGAGTCCGCCCGAGCGGTGGCGGAGCACCTGTTCGCCCTCAGGGGGGGAGGCCTGTTTCTCTCCGGTGTAGATGGCGTGCTGCTCGTGGAGTGGCTCGAGAGCGGGATCCCGCCCGCTGTCATCGCGGTGGCCCTCGAGCAGGCGGCGACGCGACGGCGAAAGCGCCGGGTCAAGTCACGGCTGTCGCTTCGGGCCTGTAAAGGTGAGGTGAAACGGCTGTGGAGGCGTGGCCTGCCCCATGCTCCCGCGGCGCTACAGGCGGGCCCGGTCGCCGAGATCCCGGCCGAAGCGCCCGCGCTCGATGCCCTCGCGGCACGGGCCGAGGCGGCCCTCGGGCGGCTCAGGGCAGGGGACCCTGCCACGGTGGCGGACCAGGCCATGGGCATCGTGCGCCGCTTCCACGAGGCCGCCTGGGAGGCCGCCCGAGCGGAGCGCCCTGCGTTGAAGGAGCAGGCCGCCCAGGAGCTGGCGGACTTTCAGGACACCATGGACCCCACCCACTGGGACGAAGCGGTGGAAGAGGCTGCCCGCGACCTGCTGCGTCAACGTTTTCCGCGGCTGTCGGCGGTGGCTGTCTGGGATAGGCTGCACGGGTCATGAGCAGCTCAACAGTCCCAAGCGGTGATCCTGGCTGCGGCTCCTGCAGCGGCGCCGGCTACGTCATCAAGCCCCTCGGCTCCCTGGCCGGCGCGGTGCTGTGCGACTGCGTGCCCGAGTGCCCGTTCTGCGGTGGCGTGGGCCAGCGGCAGGTCCAGGTGGGCGACCGGGTCCGGGTGGGGCGCTGCCGCTGCCGCATGCTCCCAGACCGCATCCTGTTGTTCAATCGCGCCGGCATCCCTGCGCGCCATGCCCACTCGAGCTTCTCGAGCTTCCTGCCCGACAAAAACCCGGGCGTCCAGATGGGCTATCGCCAGTGCCAAGACTGGGTCAGGGACTACCAGCCCGGCCAGGAAAACCGTGGGCTCATCCTCTTCGGTGGGGTGGGGCGCGGCAAGACCCACCTGCTGGTGTCCATGCTCCGTGTGCTGATCATGGACCACGGGGTCGAGGCGCGCTTCGTGGAGTTCTCCCACCTGCTGTCGCTGCTGAAAGCGGGCTACGACTCTGGCACGGGCGAGGCCACCACGCTGATGCCCCTGGTGCGGGTCCCCGTGCTGGCCATCGACGAGCTGGGCAAGGGCCGGGGCAGCGACTGGGAGCTGGGCATCATCGACCAGCTGGTGTCCCACCGCTACAACGCCCTGGGCACCATCCTGGCCACCACCAACTACGAGCCCAAGCCGGCCACGGGCTTGTCCCAGGGCAACCTGGCTCAGCCCGAGCATGCCCAGACCCTGGGCGATCGTGTGGGGGATCGGGTGCTGTCCAGGCTCAAGGAGATGTGCGGCTTCCTGCGCCTGCGCGGCGAGGATGTCCGGCACTTCATGAAGAACTAGAACTCTCTGTGGCCCCGACGCCGCGAGGCTCCCATGCCCGAGCTCCAGGTTCCCGGCTTCCTCGACGTGCCCGAAGACCGGCGGGAGTGGGCCAGCTCCCGCTTCGCCGTGCTGCCCATGCCCTACGACGCCACCTGCTCCTACGGGGTGGGCACGCGCAACGGCCCGGCGGCCATCATCGCGGCCTCCCATCAGGTGGAGTGGTACGACGAGGAGCTCGGGATCGAGGCCTGTGAAGCGGGCATCGCCACCCTGCGCGCCCCCGATGTCGTGGCCACCGGGCCGGTGGCGCAGATCCAGGCCTTCGAGGCGCAGGCCAGCGCCGTGGTCGCCGCGGGCAAGACCTTGGTGGGCCTGGGGGGTGAGCACAGCGTCAGCTACGCCTGCTTCCGGGCCCTACGGGAGCGCTGGCCTGGCCTGTCCGTGCTGCAGATCGACGCGCACCTCGACCTCCGCAGCGAGTACCACGGCACGGTGGCCAGCCACGCCGCGGTGATGCACCGCATGCTCGCCGACGGCGCCCAGACGGTCCAGGTGGGCATCCGGTCCGGCTCCATGGAAGAGTGGCAGCTGGTGGCGCAGCGCGGCTTGGCGGTGTTCAGGGCCCAGGACATCGCGCCGCGGCCCGCCAGCGAGTGGGTCCCCCAGGTGATCGACGCCCTCCCGCCCGGGCCCGTCTTCGTCACCGTGGACCTCGACGGCTTCGACCCCTCGGTGATCCCCGGCACCGGCACCCCCGAGCCCGGCGGCCTGGGCTGGTGGCAAGGCCTGGCCTTGCTGCGGGCGGTGTGTGCCGCCCGCCACGTCGTGGGCTTCGACGTTGTGGAGCTCGAGCCTCAGGCGGGCAGCCGGGTGTCGGACTTCGCCGCAGCCCGGATGGTCTACAAGCTGATGGGCTATCAGCTGGTAGGCCTGGGCTCTTAGCCCTCCGGCTCCACGCCCGGGTCGGGGGCGGGGGGGGGATCGATGGGGCTGGGCTCGCCGTCGCGGGGGAGCAGCCTGTCGGGCAAGGGCGGCATACCCCCGGGCAGCATGGGCCGCGGGCCAGTGGGCTCACCGTCGGGCGAGATGGGCCCCGGGCCGGTGGGCTCACCGTCGGGCAGGTCCACCCGCATGCGGCGCTCCAGGACGCCCCGGGGAGACGCCGGCTGGGGGGGCAGATCGTCGCCTTCGCCCTGCTCGGCCTCATCGCCCTGATCGGGCATGTCATCGTCGCCGGCGGCCTCGTCGTCGATGGACTTCTTGCTGGTCCTGGAGGTCTTGGGCTTCTTCTTGACCAGCTTGGTGTCGGCCTTTTCCTTGGGGCGATCCACCCCTTCGATGTCCAGGCGCCAGTCCCGGCACTCCTCGGCCCTGCGGCGAGCCAGCGACTGCCTGGGGTCCACCCGCACGGCGGTGTCGTAGTGCTTGTAGCAGGCCTCCCAGTCCTTGGCCTGGCGGAAGGCCTCGCCCTGCTCCATCAGCTGGGCGGCCAGGGGGCGCGCCGCAGCCAGCAGACCGGCGTTGTCGTACTGGTAGAGGGCGGCCTGTTCGTACAGGGCGGCCTTGTCGAAGCTGTCGTCCTCGTGCCGGGCGCGATCGACGTAGCAGAGCGCCATGGCGGCGTTGGCCGTGGGGAGCTGCTGGTTGTGCCAGCGGGTGTTGCGGATCACGTGGCGCTTGGCGTCGCTCCATGCGTCCCAGGCCTGCTCGCAGTCACCGCGGGAGGCCATGTGCTGCGCCAGCTCGAGGTCGCGGGTGGCTTGCTCGAGGGCCTGCTTGCGGGGGACCACCTGGACGGTGTGCGCGAGCAGGTGCTCGCCGCGCATGTAGAGGGGCGCCTGCGCGGCTTCGTCGGGGACGGGGGGCCGCGCTGCGGCTGCGTTGGGGTCGTAGTCCGGGTCGTTGGGACCGGGCGCAGGCTCGGCGGGCCAGGGGGTGAGCACCTGGCCGGACTCCTCGTCCAGCAGCACCAGGGCGACTTGGTAGCTGCCCTGGGGGAAGTCCTCGGGGATCACGACGTCGTAGCGGCCGTAGACCCACTCTTCGTTGCGCCAGTCGTCCAGGGGCAAGAAGTCGTAGGCGGGGCCCAGCTCTTGCACGCTGAGGTGGCCTTGACCGTCGCCCAGCGCCACCAGGATCCGGAAGCCAGCCTCGCGATCGGCGGCCTGCCACCAGGTCTGCAGGTGGACCTTGCCGCCCTCGGGGACCTCGGGGGAGGGGATGGCGGCCGCGGTGAGGGTGATGCCGCCGGTGAAGGGCACCTCGGCCTTGGGGGGGCCGTCGTAGGCGTCGGTGGCCAGGTAGCGCCGCGCCACGTAGTTGCCCATGTGGAAGGCCTTGCGACCCGCCGGGTAGCCGGGGACCTCGAGCCAACCCCGCTTGAACTCAGGGAAGTTGTTGATCTTGGTCTTGCGTGACCAGCCGCCGTGGGAGTGGATGAACGCGGGCTTCTCTTCCTGGAAGACGTACTCCCGGATGAACTCCTTCTGGTAGTTGTGGTGGCCCATGCGGATGTCCACCAGCCCCGCGATGTCCATGATGCGCCAGCCCGAGAACCACATGTGGGCGCCCATGTCCACGTCCAGCAGGGTGACGTGGTCGATGTGCAGCCGCTCCTGGACCCAGGTCATGTACAGGACGCGGCGGTTGACGTCGCGCACGCCGGTCTCGGGGCGGGCCACGAAGTCGGCGCTGCCCTTGATGTTGGGGGCCGCGATGGCGATGGCCGCGGCCGCCACCAGCAGGGTGCGCAGCCGGGGGGAGAGCTGGAAGGGCCGCCAGCTCAACCCGGGCACCCGATCGACCAGGGCGCCCAGGCCCAGGCCCAGCAGGATGCTCTGAGGGACGATCCACAAGCTTGCCCAGCGGTAGCCGTCCATCCAGTCGCCGCCCGCGTACAGGTTGAAGAACATGGCGGCGCAGTAGGCGCCCCAGGTGATGGACAGGGCCTGCCAGCCCCTGCGGCCCAGGGTGAGCAGGCCAAGGGAGACGGCGCCGCCGTAGATGGTCCAGCAGCGGATGATGGTCCACTTGCGACGCACCGGGGTCCACAGGTCCCAGGTGTCGAAGGGGCCGCCCTTGCCGTCCCAGAGCAGCACCAGCCCCAGGATGGCCAGCAGCGCCAGGCCCAGGGTGGATCGCCAAGGGAAGCGTCTGCCCCTGCGCTCGAGGCCTGCGGTCGCGAAGAAGAACAGGGGGATGACCCACGCGATCCAGTACCCGGTCATGTACTTCTTGAGGTAGCTCCAGCCACGGATGTCCCAGGAGAAGGGACGGAAGCGGTTGGCCGAGCCGAGCTTCGCGTAGTAGGTCGCGGGATATTCCCAGCCGAAATAGCTGAATCGCCACCAGTGGTACAGGGCCAGGGGCAGCCCGAAGATGGCCAGCCAGGTGAACGTGGGGATCACCACGCCCTGCAGGAGGCGTCGGCCGAGGGAGCCTTCTTGCCCCGCGACGGCGCGGTGGATGCGGAAGACCACGAAGGCGAACAGGCCCAAGACGCCGTACATGGCGCCTTCGGGGCGGGTGATGGCCAGCAGGAACCACAGCAGGGGCGACCAGGGCCGCCCACCGTCGGTGCCCTCCCGGATGGTGCGGTAGAGCCCCGCCGCCAGCAGCACGCAGAAGACGGAGTTCTCGAGCCCCGCGCCGCACCACAGCACGAACTGGGTGGAGGCGGCCAGCAGGAAGGACGGCGCCAGGTTGATCAGGTCGTCCACGCCCCCCCGGGCGCGGCGGGTGATGGCCCAGGCCAGGGGCAGGACCATGGCTCCGAAGACCGCGCCGAGCACCTTCGAGGAGACCCATGGCGAGATCTTGAAGAGCAGGAAGAACGCGATCAGGAAGGTCCAGGTGGGGTTCGAGTAGCCCTCGACCCGCTCGCCGCCCGGGTAGGTCACCAGGCCGTGGCCTTCGATCAGGTTGCGGGCATAGGCGAAGCTGATGCCCGCGTCCTCGATGTAGAACGGCTGGGAGACCGTGAACACCAGGTAGTGGGCGATGAAGCCCACGATGCACAAAGACAGCGCGTTGACGGTACGGCGCTGGTTGGGGGCCAGCGAATCCCACCATACCAGCGTGCGGCTCCACAAGCGTCGCAAGGGAGGCTCCCGCGTGATGAAGACCCGGCTTGTTATCGTGGCGCGGCCCTTAGGGGCCACCGTGGGCGGTTGCCTGGAACCAAGCGTGTCAGCGTGGTGGGGGCGGCGGGCTGGCGCAGGACGGTCGACGACAAAACCCCGCCGACGGGCACGAATGCCGGGCGGCGGGGCCTGTGAGCCGCGTGGCTACATGGTCTTCTTGGGCGCGGCGCCTGCGGCCTGGGCCTGGGAGGCGGCCTTGCGGGCGGCCATCTGCTTCTTGTACTCGGCCAGCTGGCTGCGGGAGGAGGCGTCGCCGGCCTTGGCCTTGATGCGGGCCAGCTTGGCGTCGAGGCTGTCGTTCTCGACCTCGGAGCCGACATCGGCCTCGGCCTGGAGCTTGCCGATGTGCTCGCGCACGTTGTCCAGGGCCTTGATGTCGGCGTCGGTGGACAGCCCGTCGAGGGAGGACTGGATGGAGATGCGGGCCTCGGCGTTGGCCTTCTTGGCCAGCATCGACTCCTTCTCGCGCTTGAGCTTGGCGATCTCGCCCTGGAACGCGATGAGGCCCTGCTTGGCGTCTTCGGCCTGACCGGCGACCTTCTCGAGCTCCATGCGCAGGTGATCGATCTGGCCGGTGAGCTCGTCCTTCTTCTGGATCAGCACCAGCGCGGCCTCGTCCTCGCCCTCTTCGATGGCGATGGGGATCTGGACGTTGACTTCCTTGAGCTCGCGTTCCTTGGACTCGAGCTCGGTGCTGAGCTTGTTGCGCAGGTAGACGATGCCGCTGACGGCTTTCTTGAGCTCGCGGTGCTTCTTGATGCGCTCCTCGATGGCGGACTCGTAGACCGCTTCGGGGTTGCGGGTCTCCATGTCGGACACCCACAGGCTGATGAAGCCCTTCCAAAGATTGCCGATTCGATCGAAGAAACCCATCTGACGCTCCGGAAACGCTGGGGCCCGCGTGCTTTCGGCGAGCCGTCTTTGGTGGAAATACTCGCGTGGACCCTAGCTCCTCCAGGTCGACCCGGCAAGCGAGCCAGGGGGGAGCCGCGGACCGTGCTTTCCCTCTACGCCTGGGTCCGAGAAATCTTGCAGTCCGAGCGCGAAGCGCCCAGCGATCTCCGCCGCGTCGGGGGCGGCGCAACCCAGGCCCGGGCGGATAGTCCCTTCCCATGCGCGACAAGCTGATCCGCTGGGCCCCGACTCTGCTCGCGCTGGCTGCGCTCTATGCGCTGGGCCAGCGTGCGTGGCAGGCCTGGGCTTCGTACAACGTGCAGTGGGCCCACGATCTGGCCTTCTTCACCCAGATCCTGTCCAACGCCGCCCACGGCCGCGCGTGGACCTCACCGCTGCTGCTGGAGCCCACCGGCTTCTTCGAGATGGTGCACTTCCACCCCATCTTCGTGGTCTTGCTGCCCCTGTTCATGCTGCGGCCCGAGGCGTCCACGCTGTTGTTCTTCAACGTCGCGGCGGTGTGTCTGGCCGCCATCCCCCTGGCCGGGTTGGCGCGGGATCGCACGGGCTCGGCCTGGTTCGGGCTGGCCGCGGCGGTGAGCTTCCTGGTCTGGCTGCCGGTGCAGGCGGCGGCGCTGGCGGACTTCAGGCCGGTGGTGTTCTTCATCCCCGGCTTCCTGCTGCTGCTGTGGGGCCTGGCGAAGCCCTGCCGGTGGCGCATGATCCTGGGGGCGCTGATCGTGGCCGGCGCGCGGGAAGAGAGCGGCTACCTGCTGCCCATGCTGGCGGTGGTGATGCTGGTGTTGCCCTTTGGCGAGCGTCGCCGCAGCGACGCGCTCATCCTGCTGGGCATCGGCCTGGGCTGGCTGGGCTTCCTGCTGCTGTTCAAGGGCAACTTCTTCTTCCACTTCAACCCCACCACCTTTTTCCAGGACCTGGGAGCGGGGCCCGAGGTGCCTGCCCAGCTCACCGATGACCGCCTGAGGCACCTCGGCCTGCTGCTGGCAGGCGGCTTCGGCGCTGTGCTGCTGTGCCCTGCCATGCTGGCCATGTTGCTGCCCCAGGTGGCGTTCCTGCTCACCGACACCCACCGGGAGTGGCATGCCTTCACCGGCACCTACCCCTACCTGCGTCACGCCCTGATCCCCTTCCTGGCGGCCGGGGGCGTGATGGGCTGGGCCTGGGTGCTCGAGCGGCTCGGCAAGCGCCGGGGGCGCGAGGTGGGTGCCCTGGTGATGGTGGCGATGATCCTGTCCTGCGTGCTGGCCTTCCACGGCCAGCGCGGGCGCCTCGAGGAGGGCCTGTGGCGGCGCAACGCCGAGGCCGTCGACTCGGTGGAGGTCCAGGCGCTGGCCCGGCTCATCGCCCTGGTGCCCGGCGACGCCCGGGTGATCACCGACTACCGGCTCATCGCCGCGCTGTCGGGCAGGCGGGTGCTGTGGGCCACCATGCAGTGCTACAACGACGGCGGCGCGCCCTATGGCTGGCAGGGGCCCTGGCCCATCACCCTGGACTTCGCCGATGCCTTGCTCGTGCCCGACGACGACGCGGTGCTCGAGCACCTGGACGCCGCCTGGGAGGCCGTGGACAGCGGTGGTGGCTACGGCCTCTGGCGGCGGGTCAGCCCTCCCGAGGGTGGGTTCCCGACCCCGGTGCCCTGACCTGTCCACGGCGTGTCGCCGGCCGAGGACGAGGCAGGCGCAGGGAGAGCCACTGGGCCGCCTGGAAGACGGCCTGGTTGATGGGCAGGTGCTGGCTCCCCAGGGGCGGGTAGCGCTGCTCCAAGCGCTGGGCGAGATCGGCGTAGATCGGTGGTGTGCTCGCCCAGGCCGAGGACCCCTCCATGCGGCGGCAGGGGCGATAGGTGGGCAGGCCGTACTTGTCCCGCACGGCGGCGAAGCCGAACAGGCGGCAGATCAGCGGCCGGAGGGGGTAGACCGCGCAGTGACCTCGACCGTGTAGGTCGAAGAACAGGCAGGGTCCGTCCGGCTGCTCCGAGGCCGCACGCTCGATGTGTTCCTCCATGCCCATGGTGAGTGCCCAGCGGGCGGCGGGCAGCACCGAGAGCACCGAGTCCTCGGGGTGGTCGTCCCGGCAGCAGGACCCGCACCCCGGGGGACAGGCCACGCCCGCAGTGCGCTGGAAGGCGAAGGCGTCCATCTCTGCTTCGGTGAGCAGACCCAGGATGTCGATGCAGAGTCCTTCGATGCGCGTTGGCATGCGTGGGAAGCTGACTCGGGGAACGTGGCCAGAGGGACAGACGCGGCAATATTCACCGGGCCAGGCGGACTGTCAAGCCGGGCACGCTTGGCGCCGGCCGCGCTGCCTGCCCACCCTTCACGGACGGGTTCCCCCCCGCGCCCGACACCCGCCCAGGCTGTGATCCCCGTCGTAGCGACCCCCCCTTTCCTGCGATAGGAGGCCGGTCTTTCCCGCCCCAGGCCCGCCCCCCAGCCCCGAGGAAGTCCCATGCGCAAGGTCGTCATCGTCAGCGCCGCCCGCACCCCCATCGGCGAGTTCGCCGGCACCCTCTCCTCCACCCCGGCCGATGTGCTGGGCGCCGTGGTCCTCGAGGCCGTGGTCGCGCGTGCCGGCGTCGACAAGGCCATCGTGGACGAGGTCATCATGGGCTGCGTGCTGCCCCACGGCTTGGGTCAGAACCCTGCTCGCCAAGCCATGATGAGGGCCGGCCTGCCCCAGGAGGGCGGGGCCTTCACCGTCAACAAGGTCTGTGGGTCCGGGCTCAAGGCCATCATGCTGGCCGCCCAGGCCATCGCCTGCGGTGACGCCGACGTCATCGCCGCTGGCGGCATGGAGAACATGAACCAGGCCCCGTACCTGATGCCCAAGGCACGCAGCGGCGCCCGCATGGGCAACGCGCCGGTGATCGACGCCATGGTCTTCGACGGCCTGTGGGACAAGGTCAACGACTTCCACATGGGCATGACCGCGGAGCTGGTCGGCAAGAAGTTCGAGGTCAGCCGCGAGGACCAGGACGCCTACGCCGCCGAGTCCTACGTCAAGACCCTGGCCGCCCAGGCCGCTGGCAAGTTCGTCGACGAGATCGTCCCGGTGGAGATCAAGACCCGCAAGGGTGTGACCCTCTTCGACACCGACGAGACCCCCAAGCCCACCCCCCTCGACACCTTGGCCAAGCTCCGTCCGGCCTTCGACCGCCATGGCACGGTCACGGCGGGCAACGCCTCCAAGATCAGCGACGGTGCCGCCGCCGTGCTGCTGATGGCCGAGGAGGTCGCCCTGGCCCACGGCTTGACTCCCATGGCCCGCGTGGTGGCCCAGGGCGCCGCGGGCGTGCCCCTCGAGGACGTCCTGGTGGCCCCCATCCAGTCCATCCCCAAGGTGCTGGCCAAGGCCGGCCTCGGTGAAGACGACATCGACCTCCACGAGATCAACGAGGCCTTCGCGGTCAGCTCCGTGGCCATCCTGCGCACCCTGGGCATCGACGCGGCCAAGGTCAACGTCAACGGCGGCGCCGTGGCCATCGGCCACCCCATCGGCGCCTCGGGGGCCCGCCTGATGGTCACCCTGCTGCATGCCCTGGGTCAGAACGACGGCCGCTACGGCATGGCCAGCCTCTGCCTGGGCGGCGGTGAGTCCGTCAGCATGATCGTCGAGCGCCTCTAGCTTCCCCCAATTCGACTCATCGTTCCCATTTCGACTCATCGTTCCCATTTCGACTCATCGTTCCCATTTCGACTCATCGTTCCC